>NZ_CP014301.1:302307-604615 GCF_001562255.1 Bosea sp. PAMC 26642
GGTGTCGTCGGCCTCAAGCCCACCTATGGTCGGGTACCTGCCTATCCCGTCTCGACGATGGGCTTCCTCGCCCATCTCGGTCCGCTGACGCGTACGGTCACTGATACGGCGCTGGCGATGAACGCGATCGGCCGGCCCGACAACCGCGACATGACGGCGATGATCGACGAGCCACCGGATTTCGTGGCCGCTCTAAAGGGCGGCGTGAAGGGATTGCGCATCGCCTGGTCGCCGAGGCTCGGCGGCGACGTGAAAGTCGATCCGGAGATCGCGGCGCTGGCGCGCGAAGCGGCACTGGCCTTCCGCGATCTCGGCGCAAGCGTCGAGGAGGTCGATCCCGGCTTCGACGATCCGATCGAGACCCTGATGACGATCTGGTCGGCCGGTGCCGCCCTCGCCCTGCGCAGCGCCGGGCCGCAGGATCGCACCCGGATGGATCCCGGCCTTGTTGCGGTTGCGGAAGCCGGCGAGCGCGTCGCGGGCTCTGCTTATGTCGATGCCCTGCTCAACCAGCGCAACGCGCTTGCCCACCATATGGCGCAATTTCATGCACGCTTCGACCTGTTGCTGACGCCGACCTTGCCGCTGCCGGCCTTCGCGGTCGGTGCCAACACGCCCGAGCACGGCGCCTATGGCGATGACTGGACACGCTGGACGCCGTTCACCTATCCTTTCAACATCACGCAGGCGCCGGCGATTTCGCTGCCCTGCGGGCTGACGAAGGCAGGGTTGCCGGCAGGACTGCAACTCGCTGGGGCATTCGGGCACGACACCCTGGTGCTACGCGCGGCCGCCGCCTTCGAGACGGCACGGCCTTTCGCCCGCATCGACGCGCCGATCAGGTCGCTTTGACGTCGAGGTTAGGCGTTGTTCCGCCCGACCAATGAAATCCGTATAAAATTCCGCGACATGGAGGCGCTTCCCGGAACTCGGTTCCGTTTGGCACGAAGCCTGCAAGTCGGCGGCCGGCTGTGGGCGCTCGGCCAGGTGTGTTGTCACGGCGGATGTTTTCTGCCCAAACTCGCGCCAAGGTCGCCCGCCTAGAGGTTGCCGCTACAGGGGAGTAACGTGACATGGACCGCAGGACGTTTCTGAAATCCGCAGCCGGAACGGGTGCGCTTGCCGCGACCGGCGCCTTGTCGCTGCCGGCCCTGTCGCAAGGCACTGCGGCCAAGACGCTGCGCTTCGTGCCGCAGGCCAACCTCGCCAATTTCGATCCGATCTGGGGCACGCAATACGTCGTGCGCAATGCGGCGGCCCTGGTCTGGGACACGCTCTACGGCATCGATTCCAAGTTCCAGCCGCAGCGCCAGATGGTCGAATCGGAGACGGTCTCCGCTGATGGCCTGGTCTGGACCTTCAAGCTGCGGCCGGGCCTCAAATTCCATGACGGTGCGCCCGTCACATCCAAAGACGTCGTCCAGAGCCTGAAGCGCTGGCAGGCCCGCGATCCGATGGGCCTGATGATCAAGGCGATCGAGGTCGAACTCGCCCCCGTCGACGACACGAGCTGGACCTGGAAGCTCAGCAAGCCTTATCCCAAGATGCTGCTGGCGATGGGCAAGAACAATGCGCCCTGCACCTTCATCATGCCCGAGCGCATCGCCAAGACCGACCCGTTCACGCAGATCACCGAATATATCGGTTCGGGCCCGATGAAGTTCATGCGCGCCGAATGGGTGCCCGGCGCCAAGGCCGTGTTCGAGAAATTCGCCGACTACGTGCCGCGCTCGGAGCCCGCCGACTGGCTTGCCGGCGGCAAGAAGATGCTGGTCGACCGCATCGAATGGGTGATCATCCCCGATCCAGCGACGGCAGCCGCCGCGCTCCAGAGCGGCGAGATCGACTGGTGGGAGACGCCGATCTCCGATCTCGTGCCGGTTCTCAAGAAGAACGCCAACGTCAATGTCGATATCGGCGATCCGCTCGGCAATGTCGGCGCGTTCCGCATGAACCATCTCTTCCCGCCCTTCAACAATGTGAAGGTGCGCCGTGCGGTCATGACCGCGCTGAACCAGGAAGACTACATGCGCTCGATCGTCGGCGACGACGACAAGCTCTGGAAGAACATGCCGAGCTATTTTACGCCCGGCACGCCGCTTTATTCTGAAGAGGGCGGCGAGATCCTGAAGAAGCGCAACGTCGCCGAAGCCAAGAAGCTGCTTGCCGAATCCGGCTACAAGGACGAGCCGGTGGTTTGCGTGGTGGCGCAGGACATGGCCGCGACCAAGTCGATGGGCGACGTCACGGCCGAACTGCTCAAGAGCATCGGCATGAAGGTCGATTTCGTCGCCACCGACTGGGGTACCGTCGGTGCGCGCCGCGCTCAGAAGACGCCTCCGGGTCAGGGCGGCTGGAGCATGTTCCACACCTGGCATGCCGGCGCCGACTGCACCAATCCGGCCGCCTACACGGCCATTCGCGCCAATGGCGACAAGGCCTGGTTCGGCTGGCCCAACGTCCCGGCGGTCGAGGATCAGGTCACGGCCTGGTTCGAAGCGAAGAACCTCGACGAGGAGAAGGCTGCCATCGCCAAGCTCAACAAGGCCGCGATGGAAGAGGTCGTCTACGCGCCGACCGGTTTTTATCTCGGCTACCAGGCTTGGCGGAAGAACGTCACCGGCGTCGCCAGCGGACCGCTGCCCTTCTTCTGGGGCGTCGCCAAGGCCTGATTCCGGCGTCCGGGGGGGGGCGGCTCGCCGTCCCCTTGGATCGCCTGTCGCGATCGCCGGCGAGGCTGCCGGTGATGGGTTACCAGGCTCTGCACGAGCGGCCAGCACCGGGGCGCTGAGAACAACGGGATCAACATGCTCGCATTCATCGTCAGGCGGATCATCACCACGATACCGGTCATGGGGTTCGTGGCGCTGTTCGTCTTCTCGCTGCTCTACATCGCGCCAGGCGACCCGGCCGCGGTCATCGCCGGCGATCAGGCCTCGCCGGCCGATGTCGAGAAGATCAGGGCCAGCCTCGGCCTCGACCGGCCCTATCTCATCCGCTTCGGCGAATGGTTCTTCCGCGTTCTGCAGGGCGATCTCGGCACCTCGATCTTCACCTCGCTGCCGGTCACCCAGCTCATCTCGCAGCGCATCGAGCCCACCGTGTCGCTGATGCTGCTGACGCTGATCTTCGCCGTCGTCGTTGCCGTGCCGATGGGCGTGATCGCCGCCTGGAAGGCCGGCAGCTGGATCGACCGTAGCGTCGTCGCCTTCGCCGTCTTCGGATTTTCGGTGCCGGTCTTCGTCGTCGGCTATCTTTTGGCTTACGTCTTCGCGCTGCAACTCGACTGGGTGCCGGTGCAGGGCTACACGCCGATTTCGCAGGGCATCTGGCCCTGGTTCAGAAATCTGATCCTGCCTGCGATCACGCTCGGTTTCGTCTATATCGCGCTTATCGCCCGTATCACCCGCGCCACCATGCTCGAAGTGCTGCAGCAGGACTATGTCCGGACTGCCGAGGCCAAGGGCGTCGGGCAGCGCAACGTGCTCTTCGTACACGCGCTGAAGAATGCGGCCGTGCCGGTCATCACGATCATCGGCATCGGCGTGGCGCTGCTGATCGGCGGCGCCGTCGTCACCGAGAGCGTTTTCGCCATTCCGGGTCTCGGCCGGCTGACGCTCGATGCGATCCTGCGCCGCGACTATCCCGTCATCCAGGGCGTCGTGCTGATCTTCAGCTTCGTCTACGTTCTGGTGAACCTGCTCGTGGACGTGATCTATACCCTTGTTGATCCGAGGATACGGTATTGAGCGCCTCAACCGCCCCATCCGCCCCCATCGAGACGATCGCCGCAGAGGTGCCCGTCGCGGCTCCTCGCAAGCGCTCCTATTGGCGCAAGCATCCCGCCGTGACGGTCGGGGCCGTTCTGCTGCTGACGATGATCTTCATCGCGGTCTTCGCCCCCCTGCTCTGGACCGTCGATCCGACCGCGATCTCGACCTCGCGGCGCACGCGTGTGCCCTCCGAGCTTTACTGGTTCGGCACGGACATGCTGGGCCGCGACATCTATTCGCGTGTGACCTATGGCGCGCGCGTCTCGCTGCTGGTGGGCTTCAGCGTCGCTTTTTGCGCCTCCGTCATCGGGCTCTCCATCGGCCTCTTCGCCGGATTCGTCCGCTGGGCCGACGGCATCGTCATGCGGATCATCGACGGCATGATGTCGATCCCGCCGATCCTGCTCGCGATCGCGCTGATGGCCCTGACGCGCGGCTCCGTCCAGAACGTCATCATCGCGATCACGCTTGCCGAGATTCCGCGCGTCGCCCGGCTGGTCCGCAGCGTCGTGCTGTCCCTCCGCGAGCAGCCCTATGTCGAGGCGGCGGTGTCCCAGGGCGCCCGCGTTCCGCGCATCATCTTCCGCCACATCCTGCCCAACACGGTGGCTCCTATGATGGTGCAGGCAACCTATATCTGCGCCAGCGCCATGATCGTCGAGGCGATCCTGTCCTTTATCGGCGCGGGTGTGCCACCGGCGACACCGTCCTGGGGCAACATCATGGCTGAGGGCAGGGCGCTTTGGCAGGTTCGGCCGCACATCATCTTCTTCCCGGCGCTGTTCCTCTCGATCACCGTGCTGGCCGTGAACCTGCTTGGCGACGGATTGCGCGACTCGCTGGATCCACGTCTGGCAAAGGCGTTGTGACTGGGGTTTGGATATCGGTCGAGAAGGGCGCGCAAACGGCGCGGGCCGAGGCCTTGAAGCATAGGTGGCGCGCGACGGCGCAGTCGCGCAATACGCGCGGGCTAGACTGCGCGGCAAGCGAACTGCTCGCGTCCCGCTTAGGCGGTCAGATCGACCACCGCGTCGCCGGACACGGCATCGGTGACGCCGAGGCCGCCGCCAAGCTCTTCGAGCGTGTCGCGGAAGCTGTCGAGCGTCGCGATCATCTGCGTGCGGGCGGCTTTGATCGCCGCGGCATCGGCCCATTCCCCGATCAGGCAATAGGATCGGTCCCCGGTCTTGATGATGCGACCGGCGACGAGGCCGGGCCAGCGCGCCCGGCCATCGCGATGGGCTGCGAGAAACTCCTCGTCCCTGCCGTCCTTGATGCGGAAACGCACGACGTTGAACGTGGTCATGGTTTTGCTCCCCCGCTGCACGAGCGCTGGGTAGCGGTTTGGGGCCGCGCAGGCGGGCAGCTGGCCCGACGCTACGCCCACGCTGGAGGCGGCGCAACAGGCGGCTTCGCGGCGTTCCCGTGGGTGGGAGCGCGCCAGAAATCTATGCCACGCGCCTGTCCGTCGACGCTGAGAAAAGCACGGGCGTCATGCCCCGCATCCTGACAATTGCCGCGGCCCAGCTCGGGCCGATCCAGCGCGACGAGCCCCGCGCCTCGGCGGTCGCGCGTATGATCGCGCTGATGCGGCAGGCCAAGGGCCACGGCGCCGACCTCGTCGTCTATCCGGAAGCGGCGCTGACCGCCTTCTTCCCGCATTGGTGGATCGACGATGAAGACGAAGTCGACTCCCATTTCGAGAGCGCGATGCCGGGCAACGAGACCGCGCCACTGTTCGAGGAGGCAAAGCGCCTCGGCATCGGCTTCCATCTCGGCTATTGCGAATTGGCCAATGAAGATTGCCGCAAGCGCCGCTTCAACACCGCGATCCTGGTCGACAAGACCGGCTCGATCGTCGGAAAGTACCGCAAGATCCATCTGCCGGGACATCCGGAGCACCGTCCCGAGGCGCCGTTCCAGAACCTCGAAAAGCGCTATTTCGAAACCGGCAATCTCGGCTGGCCGGTCTGGCGGACGATGGACGCCAATATCGGCATGATGATCTGCAACGACCGGCGCTGGCCCGAAAGCTACCGTGCGATGGGCCTGCAGGACGTCGAGCTGATCGTGCTCGGCTACAATACCCCCAAGCACAATCCGCCGGCCCCGGACCACGACCGGCTCGGCAATTTCCACAACCAGCTCGTGATGCAGGCCGGCGCCTACCAGAACGCGACCTGGGTCGTCGGCGTCGCCAAGGCGGGGCTGGAGGCCGGCGTCGACCAGATCGGCGGCTCCTGCATCATCGCCCCGACGGGCGAGGTCGTTGCGCAGGCCGTGACCGAGGGCGATGAACTCGTTGTCGCCCGCTGCGACATGGATATCGGCAGGAGCTACAAGACCTCGACCTTCAACTTTGCCAAGCACCGCGAGCCGCAGGCCTATGGGCTGATCGTCGAGCGCAAGGGCGCGGTGGGACCGACGTGATGGCGTTGGCCTTGTCGGATCGGTGGCAGAGGCGTAGTATATCCTTCTTGGATATACGGAGGTGACGATGCCGGCCAAGGCCCGAGCGACGACGAAGCTCTTCGTGACCAACCGCACTCAGGCCGTGCGCCTGCCGAAAGAACTTGCCTTCCCGCCGGAGGTGACCGAGGTCGAGATCATCAGGCAGGGCTCGGGGGTGCTGATCGTGCCGAAAGGCAAGGGATGGGACGACTTCTTCGACAATGGCCCCTTTGCCAGTGAGGATTTCATGGTCACGAGGGACCAGCCACTGGCGGCAGAGGAACGGGAAGAGTTCTGATGCTGGCCTATATGCTCGACACGAATATTTGCATCTACCTGATCAAGGACAAGCTGCCAGCCCTCCGGCAGCATTTCAAGGATGCAAGCGGTCGAGTATGCGTTTCCAGCGTAACTCTGGGAGAGCTGAGCTATGGAGCTGAGAAGTCTGATCGCCGCGCGCAGAACTTCGAAGCCCTGGAACGCTTCATCGACAGGATGCTCGTCCTACCATTCGATGTTCAGGCTGCCGGTCACTACGGCGAGTTGCGCGCGGTCTTGGCGCGCGCGGGTACACCTTGCGGGCCGCTCGACACCCAGATCGGCGCCCATGCCCGCAGCCAAGGCCTGATCGTCGTCACCAATAATCGCCGCGAATTTGACCGCATGCCCGGCCTGCGCGTCGAGAATTGGGTCTGACAGACCTGCCCGATATGCTCCTTTTCTTCCTTCCGCAGCCGCCCCTCAGGACAAGCCATGACCCACGATCTCATCCTCAAAGGCGGCCGGGTCATCGACCCCTCGCAGAAGCATGACGGCGTCCTCGACGTTGCCTTCACCGACGGCAAGGTTTCCGGCTTCGGCAAGGACCTCAAGGGCGCAAAAGAGACCCGCGACGTCTCCGGCTACATCGTCACGCCCGGCCTGATCGACCTCCACACCCATGTCTATTGGGGCGGCACCTCGCTGGGCATCGACGCCGACGAGTTCTGCCGCGCCTCGGGCGTCACCACCTCGGTCGATACCGGCTCGGCTGGCCCCGGCAACTGGCCGGGCTTCCGCAAGCACGTCATCGAGCGCAGCCAGGCCCGCATTCTCGCCTATCTCCATGTCTCCCATGCCGGCATCTACGGCTTCGACCATCGCGTCATGGTCGGCGAGAGCCGCGACATGGCGATGATGAACCCGATCGATTGCGCCGAGGTCGCGGACAAGAACCGCGACCTCATCGTCGGCATCAAGGTTCGCGTCGGGCTGCATGCCTCGGGCGACCAGGGCACGGCGCCGCTCAACATCGCGCTGCAGGTCGCCAACGAGGTCGGCATACCGCTGATGTGCCATATCGACCATCCGCCGCCATCCTATGAGGAGGTGGTCAACATGCTGCGGCCGGGCGACGTCCTGACCCACGCCTTCCGCCCCTTCCCGAACGCGCCCTGCACCGCGCAGGGCACGGTGAAGCCCGAGGTCCAGGCCGCCCGCAAGCGCGGCGTCATCTTCGACATCGGCCACGGCAAGGGCTCGTTCTCGTTCAAGACGACGCGCGCCATGCTCGCCAACGGCTTCGAGCCCGATGTGATCTCGTCCGACGTCCACAAGCTCTGCATCGATGGGCCCGCCTATGACCAGGTCACCACCATGTCGAAGTTCCTGCTCATGGGCATGAGCCTGAACAATGTCATCGCCGCCTCGACGGTCAACGCCGCCATGGCGCTGAAGCGGCCCGAATACGGCTCGCTCAAGGTCGGTTCGCTCGGCGACGCGACGATCCTTACGGTCAAGGAAGGCAAGTTCGACTATGCCGACGTCACCGGCGAGCACATGATCGGCGACAAGAAGATCGTCTCCGAAGGCGTCGTGCTCAAGGGCGCCTGGTGGCATCCCAGGCGCACCAACAAGTTCAGGAAGGTTGCTGCGTAGCGCGGTTACGGAACCACTGCCGTCATGCTCGGGCTTGCCCCGAGCATCTCTGGCCGGAGATTCTCGGGTCTCCGCTTTGCTCCGCCCGAGAATGACGCTGTTTTAAAAGGAACCCTCCCATGTCCGCCGAAGCCAAACTCGCCGAACTCGGCCTTACGCTTCCATCCGTCGCCGCCCCGATGGCCAACTATGTTCGCTTCAAAAAGGCCGGCGATCTCGTCTTTCTGTCGGGGCAGGGTCCGCGCAATCCCGACGGCTCGATCCCCAACGGCAAGGTCGGCAAGGAGTTCACCACCGAGCAGGCCTATGAATTCGCGAAGACCACGGGGCTCGGTTTGCTCGCGGCCATGAAGGAGGCCGCCGGCTCGCTCGACAAGATCGAGGTCATCAAGCTGCTCGGCATGGTCAACGGCGTGCCAGAGTTCGGCGACCAGCCAAAAGTCATCAATGGCTGCTCCGACCTTTTCGTGGCGGTATTGGGCGAGAACGGGCGCCATGCGCGTTCTGCGGTCGGCATGGGCTCGCTGCCCGGCAACCCGTGGAGATCGAAGTCATCGTCCGGGTGCTGCCGTGACAGCTCTTTCTGAGGAAATCGCCCGCCTCTACGGCACGCCCGCCGTCGTCATCGATCTTGACAAGGTCGAGGCCAATATCGCCCGGCTCCAGGCGGCCTGCGACGCCGCCGGCGTCGCCAACCGCCCGCATATCAAGACGCACAAGTCTCCCGAACTCGCCCGGCTCCAGGTCGAGTCCGGAGCGCGCGGCATCACCTGCCAGAAGCTCGGCGAGGCCGAGGTGATGGCCGATGGCGGCATCGACGACATCCTGATCAGCTACAACATTCTGGGCGAGCAGAAGCTCGGCCGGCTCGGCGCCTTGCAGCGTCGTGTCCGGATGATCGTGGCGGCCGACAACCCGGTCACCATCGCGGGCCTGCCGGTCGCGGCCGGCATCGCCGATCGCGACCTCGAGGTCGTCGTCGAGTGCGACACCGGCCGCCAGCGTGCCGGGGTCGAGACGCCGGGCGAGGCGGTCGAGCTTGCAAAGCTGATCGCGAGTTTGCCCGGCCTGCGCTTCGCGGGCTTCCTGATGTACCCGCCGGAAGACGGCTGGGAGCGCACGCAGCTTTTCCTCGATACCGCCAATGCCGGCCTGCGCGATGCCGGGCTGGAAGCCGGCATGATCTCGACCGGCGGCTCGCCCAACATCCCCAATATCGGAAAGCTCAGAGGCGCGACCGAGCACCGCGCCGGCACCTCGATCTTCAACGATCGCATGCAGGTCGCGGCAGGCGTGGCGACGCTGGATGACTGCGCGCTGACGGTCTATGCGACGGTGGTGAGCCGGGCAGGGCCGGAGCGCGGCATTCTCGATTCAGGCTCGAAGACGCTGACCAGCGACTCAGGCGGCCTCGACGGCCATGGCTACATCCTCGAATACCCGGCAGCGAAAATCGCCAGATTCGCCGAGGAGCACGGCTTCCTCGACCTTTCGGCCAGCAATGACCGGCCCAATGTCGGCGAGGTCGTGCGCGTGGTGCCCAACCACGTCTGCGTTGTTGTCAACATGGTCGATCGAGTGATCACCGTGCGCGGCGACAAGCTGATTGGCGAACTCCCGGTCGCGGCGCGAGGCAAGCTGAGCTAGAGCATCGGACTGAAAAGCGGAATTCCCGTTTTGGGGAAATTCGATGCCGACACAAAGAGATGGATCGCCGCTTTGGACGCTCGGCGGCGGTCTGGATTCATCAGGTCTGCAGGATCTTGGAGCCCTTCATGGTGACGGCCCCGGATGCCTTGACCTCAAGATTGCCGTTCGACCTGATCACGATGTTGCGGCCGTGGAGATCGACGCTTCCGTCCTTCTTCAGGCCGAGTGCGGCGCTGCCGGATTTCAGAGTTGAGACGTCCTGGCTTGTGATCTGCAGCGTTTTGCCGACGGCGACGTTCATATCCTTGCCGGATTTGACCGAAATCGTCTGGCCGCTGACAACGCTGCAATCGACCGAGGCGGAGAGATTGCAATAGCGCGCGTCGAGGCCGAACTCCTGGCCGCAGTTGATCTTGATCCGCCCACCGACCGAGAGGCTCATATTGGAGCCGACCGCCATGGCGAGCGCGCCACCGGCGTTCATCGACATGGCGCTGCCGGCTGTCATCGATAGGGAACCGCCTGCCGTCACCGCGATGTTGCCGCCGCAGTTGAGCGTGAAAAAGCCGGGGGATGTGATCGTTACGTTGCCGGCGCGATCTGCCGTGATGGCCTGCATCAAGAGCGCGAGCTGGGCTTCGAGCGCGGCTATCCGACGTTGCAATCCTTCGGTGTCGGGATCGGCCATGGCGGCCTCCAGCATCGCGTGACGAGATGACGGAAGGTTACTGTAGCACGACCGGCTGTGGGGAGAAGCATAGTCGAGGCGTCATGTCTCCGGGTGCCGCGCGTTCCAGTTGGCCGCATACTCCGTGCACAGCCGGTCGAGTTCCTCGCGATCGGTCACGCCCGCCGGCCGAGCCCGCGAGGGCGAGGCGGCCTGGAACGGGACGTAGCGCTGATGCGCCACGCGCCAGATCCGGCGCAGTTCCGCCAGCGGGTCGGCATGGTCATCGACCCTGATGTCGAAGCTCGGCATCGGTTCACCGGCCCAGATCCGGATCGCGCAGGACTGTCGGCCGCGCTTGTCGCCGCCGGCCTTCTCGCCCGCCTCCAGCGCGACCAGCAGCCGCTCGTCGAAATCCAGCGCCGAGTTGGCGATATAAGCCTTTAGCGTCTCTTTGATCACCTCCGGCCCGGCCAGCATGTTGCCGGCGACGGAGACCTGGGGACCATCGACCGCGCCGCACCAGTCGATGCAGGCCGAGCCGATATGGGACGCCGTCTTGCCCTCGCGGTCGATGACATGCAGCTGGCGGTGCGCCCGGCCCTCGTCGGCTGCCGTCAGGCCCGCGATGATCTCGACCGCCGAGCGTCCTTCTTGCAGCAGCCTCAGCCCGTCGATGCCATAGAGCGGGTTGACGAAGGCCTGGCTTGCGATCGCGCCGACACGCCCTGCGCCATAGGGCACGCGCGCGCCGACGGCGAAGGCGCAGGTCGAGACCGCGACGCCATAGGCGCCGGTCGCGGCGTCACGGGCGACGATGGACCATGTCATGGGAAGCGTCCTGTTCGTTGGACAAGAGGGAAGGCAACCTAGGACTATCGCGAGTAGGCAGGATCGCACGCAGACGCCGCGCCGTCATCGGATTGACGACAGGGCGAGCCCTCAATCATCCATCTTCAGCGCGGCGATGAAGGCTTCCTGCGGGATTTCGACCCTGCCGAACTGCCGCATCTTCTTCTTGCCTTCCTTCTGCTTGTCCAGAAGCTTGCGCTTGCGGGACGCGTCGCCGCCATAGCACTTTGCCGTGACGTCCTTGCGCAGAGCGCGGATGGTTTCACGCGCGATGATCTTGCCGCCGATCGCCGCCTGGACGGGGATCTGGAACATGTGCGGCGGAATCAGGTCCTTCAGCTTCTCGCACATCGCCCGGCCCCGCGCGTCGGCGCGCGACCGGTGCACCAGCATGGAGAGCGCATCGACAGGCTCGGCATTGACCAGGATCGACATGCGCACGAGGTCGCCCTCGCGATAGTCGGTGATGGCGTAGTCGAAGGAGGCATAACCCTTCGAGATCGACTTCAGCCGGTCGTAGAAATCGAACACGACTTCGTTCAGCGGCAGGTCGTAGACGACCTTGGCGCGCGAGCCGACATAGGACAGGTCGGTCTGCACGCCGCGCCGGTCCTGGCAAAGCTTCAGCACCGAACCGAGATATTCGTCGGGCGTGAAGATCGTCGCCTTGATCCAGGGTTCCTCGATCGTCTCGATCTTCATCACGTCGGGCATGTCGGCCGGGTTGTGCAGTTCCAGCACCGTGCCGTCGCGCAGATTGAGATGGTAGACGACAGAGGGCGCCGTAGAGATCAGATTGAGGTTGAATTCGCGTTCCAGCCGCTCCTGGATGATCTCCAGGTGGAGCAGGCCGAGAAAGCCGCAGCGGAAGCCGAAGCCGAGCGCAGCCGAGGTCTCCATTTCGTAGGAGAACGAGGCATCGTTCAGGCGCAGGCGGCTCATCGCGGCGCGCAGCACTTCGAAATCAGCCGCATCGACCGGGAAGATGCCGCAGAACACCACCGGCTGCACCGGCTTGAAGCCCGGCAGCGGCTGGGCCGTCTGGCGCTTGTCGTCGGTGATGGTGTCGCCGACGGCGGTATCGGCGACCTCCTTGATCGAGGCGGTGAAGAAACCGACTTCGCCGGGGCCGAGTTCCTTGACCTCCAGCATCTTGGGCTTGAACACGCCGACGCGGTCGACGCCATAGACGGCGTTGGCCCGGATCATCCGGATCGTCATGTTCTTCTTCAACACGCCGTCGATGACCCGCACCAGCACGACGACGCCGAGATAGGCGTCATACCAGCTGTCGACCAGCAGGCACTTCAGCGGGGCGTCCTTGTCGCCCTTCGGCGCGGGAAGCCTCTGGACGATGGCCTCCAGCACGCCCTCGATGTTGATCCCGGTCTTGGCCGAGATCGCCACGGCTTCCGAAGCGTCGAGCCCGATAACATCCTCGATCTGCTGCTTGATGCGCTCGGGCTCGGCCGCCGGCAGGTCGATCTTGTTCAGGACCGTGACGATCTCGTGCCCGGCGTCGAGCGCCTGGTAGACGTTCGCCAGCGTCTGCGCCTCCACCCCTTGAGAGGCATCGACGACGAGCAGCGAGCCTTCGCAGGCCGCCAGCGACCGCGAGACCTCATAGGCGAAGTCGACATGGCCGGGGGTGTCCATCAGGTTCAGGATATAATCCTTGCCGTCCTGGGCCCGGTAATCGAGCCGCACGGTCTGCGCCTTGATGGTGATGCCGCGTTCCTTCTCGATATCCATCGAGTCGAGGATCTGCTCGCTCATGTCGCGGGCCGCCACCGTGCCGGTGGTCTGGATCAGCCGGTCGGCCAGCGTGGACTTGCCGTGGTCGATATGCGCCACGATCGAGAAGTTGCGGATGTTGTCGAAGCTCTGGGTGCTCATAGGCGCGGGAATAGCAGCGTTGCTGCATTGCGCCAAGGGTTTGACGCAGGGGCCGTATTCTTGTTCCAGGGCCATCCGCTGCTTGCGTTTCTAATATAATAGAATAAATCTCATTGCATGGATACTGATGCCGTTGATCTCGACAGGCGGCTCGGCGTGCGCCTGAAGGCGACGCGGCAGCGCCTGAATCTGACCCTGGACGAACTCGCTACACGCTCGGGCGTCAGCCGCGCCATGATCTCGCGGGTCGAGCGCGGCGAATCGAGCCCGACTGCCGCGCTGCTGGACCGCCTCTGCGCCGGGCTCGGCATCGTGCTCTCGGCGCTCTTTCGCGACGAGCACGGCGCCGGGCCGCTCGTGCGCCGCGATGAGCAACAGGTCTGGACCGATCCGGCCAGCGGCTACCGCCGCCGCACCGTCTCGCCCGCCGGCACCGGCTCGCGGCTCGAGATCGTCGAGGTCGAGATGCCGGCCGGCGCGCGCGTGCTGCTCGAAGCGCAGCGCGCCGGCTTCCGGCTCGACCAGCAGTTCTGGCTGCTGGAGGGCGAACTCGTGATCGGCCTCGGCGAGCGCGAGCATAGGCTGGCCGCCGGCGACTGCCTCGCCATGCTGCTCGACGGGCCGATCAGCTTCCACAATCCGGGCGCCGAGCCGGCGCGTTATGCGGTGGTGCTCGCCGCAGCCGATAACTGGAGCGGACGACTGACATGACGCAGGCCGATGAAATCGCGATCGCCCAGCTCGATGTCGCCGGAGCGGCAGCGGCCATTCCGGAGCTCGCCGGCATCCTTGCCGATGCCGTCGAGAGCGGCGCCTCGGTCGGATTCATGGCCGGGACGGCGATCGCCGAGTATGAGCGCTTCTGGCAAGGCGTGGCCGCCGAGGTTGGCGCCGGGCGCACCATCCTGTTCGTCGCCATGCGCGACGGGCGCATCGTCGGCACGTCGCAGCTTCAGCTCATCGGCAAGCCCAACCAGCCGCACCGGGCTGAGATCGCCAAGGTGCTGGTGCACTCGGCTGCCCGCCGGCGCGGCATCGCCGAGCGACTGATGCATGCCGCCGAAACCGAGGCCGCGCGCCGCGGCCGCAACCTGCTGGTGCTCGACACCGACGACGCGAGCGCGGCTCACGCACTCTATGGCAAGCTCGGCTGGATCGCGGCCGGCACCATCCCGCGTTACGCGCTGATGCCCGATGGTAGCGATTGCAACGCGACCTTCTTCTACAAGAGCCTGCGCTGAACCGAAGCGTCCGCCCGTCTTACGCCTCCGGCGCGGCCTGGCGGAAATAGGGCTCGACCTCGCCCTTGAGCTTCACTGTCATCGGGTTGCCGAAGCGGTCCTTGGCATTGCCGGCGGTCAAGCGCACCCAGCCCTCGCTGACGCAGTATTCCTCGACATTGGTCTTGTCGACGCCCTTGAACCGCACGCCGATGTCGCGCGACAGCAACTCCTCGTCATAGAACGGGCTGTTGGGATTCGAGGAAAGGCGGTCGGGAAGCGTGTCGGTCATCGGGCTGGCCTTGGCATGCGAAGAGTGGCGGCGAACGTCGTCGCGGTGGCCGCAGAGGTAGCGCCATCTTCCGCCAATGCCAAATCGCGGCCGGTCTCAGCGTCCGCCGGCCTGCTCGATCAACCGTGCGACGGCCGTTTGGCCTCGCTTTCGGGCATGGGCCAAAGGGCTGACGCCGTCCTTGTCGGCGAGGTTGGCATCGGCTCCTGCGGCGAGAACCATCCGCGCCACCTCCTGATGCCGTGGTCCGCCATCGCCGAGAAGCACGATCTCCAGCAGGCAACTCCAGCCGAGATCGTTGACGTGATTTACGTCGATCCCGCTCGTCAGCAGCAGCTTCACGGTCTCGACATGCGCCCTTTCGCAGGCTGGGATCAGCGCATTGCCGCCATAGCGGTTGCGGATCGACAGGTCCGGCTTCAACGGCAGCATCGCCGCGACGATCTCGGTCCGGCCCGACGCCCCGGCGAGGAGCCATGGCGTGTCCTTGTTGGCAGCCTGTGCGTTCGGGCTCGCACCGGCCGCCAGCAGCGCTCTGGCGATGGCGACATGGTTGCCGGCGACGGCGAGCATAAGCGCGCTGCGACCTTGCGAATCCCGGGTCTCCAGATCGGCCCGCGCCGCGATCAGCCGCTCGACCTCGGCAAGCTCTCCAGCGCCCATGGCTGCGAGAAGCGCGGAGCTCGCATGGGCGGCAGGAGTCGTCATGATCGTGAGAACCAGCAGGGTAGCGAGGGCATGGGCCGCGCGGCTCACCGCCCGCCATCCAGCAGCCGTCCGACCAACTTCGCCGTGTAGTCCACCATCGGCACGATGCGCGCATAATTCAGGCGCGTCGGGCCGATGATGCCGACGACGCCGACGATGCGCTGCTCGGAATCGCGGAAAGGCGCGGCCACCATCGAGGAGCCCGACATCGAGAACAGCTTGTTCTCGGAGCCGATGAAGATGCGCACGCCGTCGCCCGCCTCGGCGCGGGAGAGCAGGTCGATCACGTCGGTCTGCGTCTCGAGATCGCCGAACAGCAGCCGGATGCGCTCCAGATCCTCCTGCGCCCGCAGGTCCTCCAGCAGATTGGCCTGTCCGCGCACGATCAGATGCCGGTCGCTCGTCGGGCCCGAAGAGGTGGCGATGCCGCTCTCGACCAGCTTGGCCGTCAGCGTATCGAGTTCGCTTTCCATCTGCGCGCGATGCTCGGCGATCTCCCGGCGCAGATCGCCCAGCGTCTTGCCCATGATGCGGGCATTGAGGAAATTGCCGGCCTCCGTCAGCGCCGAGGCCGGCAGGCCCGGCGGCAGCGCCAGGAGGCGGTTCTCGACCGTGCCGTCATCCGCGACCAGTACGACGAGCGCGCGCGCCGGATCGAGCCGGACGAACTCGATATGCTTCAGCCGCGCATTGGCCTTGGTCGTGACGACGACACCAGCCCCGCGCGAGAGCCCCGACAGCAGCGCCGAGGCCTCCGTCAGCGTCCCGTCCAGCGTCCGGCCTGTCGCAGCCGCCTTCATCTGCGCCTCGATCCGGCTGCGCTCGTCGGAGGTCAGGTTGCCGACCTCCATCATCGCATCGACGAAGAAGCGCAGGCCACGCTCGGTCGGGAGGCGGCCGGCCGAGGTGTGGGGCGCATAGATCAGCCCCGCCAGTTCGAGGTCGGTCATGACGTTGCGTACGGTGGCTGGCGACAGCGACATCGGCAGCAGCCGGGCGATGTTGCGCGAACCCACAGGCTCGCCCGTGGCGAGATAGCCGTCGACGATCTGACGAAATATCTCACGCGACCGCATGTCGGTCTCGATAAGGCCGCTGGGGGATTCGGGGCGCATCGGCGTATGTGAAGTCATACCGCATCATAACTCATTTACGGGCCTGACTAAATTCGTATTGCACGGCCCTCGTTCAAGAGCCCGTGCGACGACCGCCTTGCCGCCTTCGGCCCGACCGCCTACAAGCCGCCAACCTCGAAACGATCAGGATATTTCCATGCGACCCTCCAAACGCGCGGCCGATGAAATGCGCAAGGTCACGCTCGAACGCGGCGTGGTGCGCTATGCCGAGGGCTCCTGCATGGTCACGTTCGGCGAGACCAGGGTGCTTTGCGCCGCGACCGTCGAGGAAAAGGGCCCGCCCTGGCTGCGCGGCACCGGCAAGGGCTGGGTCACGGCCGAATACGCGATGCTGCCGCGCGCCACCCATGAGCGCAACCGCCGCGAGGTCACATCCGGCAAGCCGTCGGGCCGCACCCAGGAAATCCAGCGGCTGGTCGGGCGCTCGCTTCGCGCCGTGGTCGACCTGACCGCGATCGGCGAGCGCCAGATCGTTGTCGATTGCGATGTGCTCCAGGCCGATGGCGGCACGCGCACGGCCTCGATCACCGGCGCATGGGTCGCGCTGCACGATGCGCTGAAATGGATGGAGGGCCGCTCCATGCTGAAGGGGCCGAACCCGCTCAAGGATCATGTCGCCGCGATCTCCTGCGGCATCGTCGCCGGCAATCCGGTGCTCGATCTCGACTATATCGAGGATTCCGGCGCCCAGACCGACGCCAATTTCGTCATCACCGGCTCCGGCGGCCTCGTCGAGGTTCAGGGCACGGCCGAGGGCGCGCCGTTCTCGGAAGAGGAATTGCTGGCCCTGCTCAAGCTCGCCAAGGGCGGGGTGAGCAAGCTGGTGGCGCTGCAGAAGACGACGGTGGCGTAAGGGCCTCCGTCATTCCGGGGCGACCTGAAAGGTCGAGCCCGGAACCCATAGACACCGACATGGCGAGATCGCCCGAGACGGACCCTGGACAAGGACAATGACGACGTCGCGCTTCGATACCATGACGCTGAGTTTATGGGTTCCGGGTTCGCTCCTGCGGAGCGCCCCGGAATGACGGCCGTTCATCGCCTCCTCACCGGCAAGGTCGTGATCGCGACCCACAACAAGGGCAAGCTCGTCGAGATGCGCGAGCTCATGGCGCCCTATGGGATCGAACTGGTCTCGGCTGGTGAACTCAGCCTGCCCGAGCCCGACGAGACCGGCTACATGTTCTCCGAGAATGCGGCGATCAAGGCGGTCGCGGCAATGCAGGCGAGCGGCCTGCCGGCGCTGGCGGACGATTCCGGGATTTGCGTCGATGCGCTCGACGGCGCGCCGGGACTGTTCTCGGCCAACTGGGCGGGGCCCGGCAAGGATTTCAAGCCGGCCATGGCGCGGGTGCTCGCCGAGATGGCCAAGCGCGGCGCGACGAAGCCCGAACAGCGGCGCGCCCACTTCGTCTCGGCTCTGGTGATCGCCTGGCCGGACGGGCATCAGGAGCTGTTCGAGGGCCGCGTCTTCGGCGAGATCGTCGATGCCCCGCGCGGCAGCGGCGGCTTCGGCTACAACCCGATCTTCAAGCCCGACGGCCATGACCAGACTTTTGCCGAGATGAGCACGACCATCAAGAGCGGCGAGGCCGAGGCGCTGTCGCACCGGGCACGCGCCTTCGCGCTGCTCGCGGCGGCCTGCCTCAGGGCGCCGGCGTGACTGCGCTTGCCGCCTTCGCGGAACGTTCGACGGTGCCGGAGCACCCGACTTCTGACGCTGGCTTTGCAGTCTATGTGCATTGGCCCTTCTGTCTGGCCAAATGCCCCTATTGCGACTTCAACTCCCATGTCCGCCTGCAGCAGCCGGACCAGGCGCGCTATATCGCCGCCTTCCGGCGCGAAATCGCCCATCGTGCGCAGCTTGCTCCGGGGCGCACCGTCTCCTCGATCTTCTTCGGCGGCGGCACACCCTCGCTGATGGAGGGCCGCACCGTCGGCGCCATCCTCGACGCGATCGGCGAGCATTGGGCGGTCGCCCCGGATGTCGAGGTCTCGCTGGAGGCCAATCCGACCAGTGTCGAGGCAGGCCGCTTCCGCGATTTCCGCTCAGCCGGCGTCAACCGCGTTTCGCTGGGCGTGCAGGCCCTGAACGACACCGATCTCAAGGCGCTCGGCCGGATGCACTCGACGCAGGAAGCGCTCGATGCGGTTGCGATCGCGCGAAAGTATTTCGAGCGCTATTCCTTCGATCTGATCTATGCCCGCTCCGTCGGACAGACGCCCGCCTTGTGGCGCGCCGAACTCGAACTGGCGATCAGCCATGCTGCCGAGCATCTCTCGCTCTACCAGCTGACGATCGAGCCCGACACGGCGTTCGAGCGGCTGTTCAAGGCCGGCAAGCTCGCCATCCCCGATCATGAGGCGGGCGCGGTGCTCTACGAGATTACGCAGGAGATCACGGCCAGACACGGCCTGCCGGTCTACGAGATCTCCAACCATGCCCGGCCGGGCGCCGAATGCCGGCACAACCTCGTCTACTGGCGCTACGGCGAATATGCCGGCATCGGACCCGGCGCCCATGGCCGCTTGGTCACGACTGAAGGCCGCATGGCGCAATCGACCGAAAAGCGCCCCGAGACCTGGCTGGCCCGCGTCGAAGCGGAAGGTCATGCCCTGGTCGAGGACGAGCGGCTGAACGCCGAGGCGCAAGGCGACGAATACCTGCTAATGGGCCTGCGCCTGGTCGAGGGTATCGACCCGGTAAAATTCCGCGCGCTTTCGGGCCGCAAACTGGACTCCTCACGTGTCGACAGCCTGATCGGGGAGGGGCTTCTGACCCACAAGCCCGGCGGCAAGCTCGCCTGCACGCCGGACGGGGCGCTGGTTCTGGACGCGCTAGTGGCAGATCTGGCGGCGTAGAACCCGCCGTCATTCTCGGGCTTGACCCGAGAATCTCTTTCGGGAGGTGCTCGGTTCAAACCCGAGCGTGACGCGAGATCACTGCGTCCGCGGCCCCAGATCCTTCGGCGCCGCATTCACCGTCACGATCTGGCCGTTGCGCAGTTCCAGCACCGCCAGCCCCCGCTCGTTTTGCCCGTCGGGACGGAAGCGGAAGACGCCGTCGGCGCCGGCAAAGCCCGAGGCGTTGGTCAGGACGGCCTCCGAGAAGCGCTGCGAGCCTTGCGTGCGGGCCAGCGCCGCCGCCAGCGAGACTGCGTCATAGGCCAGCGTCGCGGTGCGGGTCGGCGCACTGTTGAAGCGCTGCTGGTAGCGTCCGGCGAAGGCGTTGAACCCGGCGGTGTCGGGCGAGGCGAACCAGCCGCCCTGGATCGCCGGCACGCGGGCGACATTGGCGTCGTTCCAGACGCCGGTGCCGAGTGGCTTGACCTTGGTCGGGTCGTAGCCGCCCTGCTGCAAGGCAAGCCCCAGCGCCGGCATGGTATCGGCGCCGGCTGGAACCAGAAGCGCGTCGGCCTGCCCCAGCGACGGCATCAGCCGTCCGACGGCGGCTCTCATGCTGTTGGCGTCCGAGCCGAAACGCTCGATCGCGACCGTGCGCGCCCCGCGATTGGCGACCGCCTGCTGGAAGGCGGCTTCGACGACCTTGCCATAGGCGGTGTCGGGCACCAGCGCAGCGAAGGATTTCCGCCCTTGCGATGCCGCATAGGCGATCACCCGGTTGACGTCGTTCTCGGGCGGGAAGGACAGGAGATAGACGCCGCGGCTTGCGACGTTGGAATCGCTCGAAAAGGCCATGATCGGCCGGTTCGCGGCGCGCGCCACCTGGCCCGCCGCCTGTACGGAGGGCGCAAACAGCGGCCCGATGATGAGCTCTGCACCCTCGCGCAAGGCTTCCTGGGCTGCGGCCTGAGCGCCCTCGGCCGTGCCGCGATCGTCCTTCACCAGCAAGGTCAGGTCCGCGCCGGGGAATTCGGCAAGCGCCATTTCGGCGGCATTCTTCAGCGAGTTGCCGACGACCGCGCCCTGGCCTTCGGCCGTCAGTGGCAGGATTAGCCCGACTTTGACCGAGCCGGTCCCCAGCGTCTGGCCGGTCGTAGCCGCGCCGGGCGGCTGGTTATCGACACCGGGCAGGCCGCCGGGGCCGCCGACACAGGCCGAGAACCCAAGCGCGAACGAAAGCAGGAGGGCTGATAGGCTCAACCGGGAGACTGAAGCAAACTGCCATTGACGCAACACGAGGCGATCTCCAGTCCTGATTCGGGTCGGCAGGGCCGTCCACCAGAGCAGTCTACCACGAACGTCTTTCCTGCCAGCCCGGCACGGTATTTTCAAGTTGTTAACTCTGGGTTGCGCGGGCAGCGTCCGGCCAAATTGCGGTTCCGGCCGTGGCGCAGCGCCGGTGCTTGTGGCAGTTTGCCGCCATGTCGATCCATCAGCCGGCCCCGCGCAGCCACAGCTACACCGCCTTTGGGCTGAAGGCCGAGGCCGAACCTCTGGCGCCCGGCCTTCACATCGTCGCGACGCCGATCGGCAATCTGCGCGACATCTCGTTTCGCGCGCTGGCGACGCTGGCCGCCGCCGACGCCGTGCTGGCGGAGGATACGCGCACCAGCAAGACGCTGCTGGCGCATTACGGCATCTCGACGCCGCTCTACCCCTATCACGAGCACAATGCCGAGCAGATGCGGCCCAAGATCCTGGCGAAGCTGCGCGAGGGCGGCAAGCTCGCGCTGATCTCGGACGCCGGTACGCCGCTGGTCTCCGATCCCGGCTACAAGCTCGTCGCCGAACTGGTGGCGCAGGGGCTGCCGGTCACAGGCATTCCCGGTCCCTCGGCTGTGCTGGCGGCGCTGGTACTGGCTGGTCTGCCGACCGACCGCTTCTTTTTCGAAGGTTTCCTGCCGCCCAAGGCCGCCGCGCGGCGCGGGCGCCTGACCGAACTCGCCGCGATCCCGGGCACGCTCGTCTTCTTCGAATCGCCGCGGCGTCTGGGGGGGATGCTGGCCGATGCGGCAGCCGTTTTCGGCCCGCGGCCTGCCGCCGTGGCGCGCGAGCTGACGAAGTTTTACGAGAACGTCCGGCGCGGCCCACTTGCCGAACTCGCGGCCCATTACGACGCCGAGGAAGAGGCGCGCGGCGAGATCGTGGTCATCATCGGCCCGCCCGGAGCGAATGAACTGGCGCCGGCCGGCGACGTCATCGAAGAGCGCCTGCGCGAGGCACTGAAAGCCGTTTCGCTGAAGGAGGCCGTCGCCCAGGTCGCGGCCCAGACCGGGCAGCCGCGCCGCACGATCTACGCCCGCGCGCTCGAACTGACGCGGGAGCCTTGACCGCGCCCGGCCGAACGGCCCGCGCGAGACGCTCGGGCATGACCGGCCGCCGCGCCGAATGGCTGGCGATCCTGTGGCTTTCCGCCAAGGGCTATCGTCTCCTCGCCCGCCGCTTCGGTGGCAAGGGCGGCGAGATCGACCTGATCGTGAAGCGCGGCCGCACCGTCGCCTTCGTCGAGGTCAAGGCGCGTGGCGTGATCGAGGATGCGATGGGCGCGATCACGCCGCAGAAGCGCCGGCTCGTCGAGATGCGGATCAGGCAGTGGCTCGCGCGAAATCCCTGGGCGATGGATTGCCATCTGAGGGCCGACGCTGTGTTTCTCGCGCCATGGCGCTGGCCGCGGCATATCGTGCGGATGTTCGAGTTGGACGTGTGACATCTTTAGCGCTCGACGTCGTACAATCCCAGAACGAAAGCCAACATTCGATTGAGGGTAAGCATCTGCTCGTCGGAAGCATGACCGAAGGCCGGGCCGACCTTCTCTTTGGGAACAGTGAACAGCTTTTCCGCCAGGACATCGGATGGCCAGTGCAAACCATTTGTCTTGGATGGGACAAGCGGCAGTCGATAAAGCGGTGCATCGAGCTGATGGCTGCTGAGGATAGCGACGACAACACTGTTTACGTCGGACATGCGTTCCGACTGCACGACGATGGCCGGTCTTGGCTTGCCGTAGCTTCCGGGAAGCGCAACGGTGACGAGATCGCCGCGTCTCATTTTGGTTGCGATTTGTCGTCCAAGTGGTCGGGCCAAGGGGGTGGTCCGTCCGGCCCCCAATCGTAAGGTTCCTGATCCCAGTCGAGGGTGGAAGCGTCAATGAATGCCATGATCTCGGCATTGTCGGGAGCGGCGTTGATGATCGCTGCCTGCCGCGCCGCCTCCTCCGCAAATCCCGGCGCATTGACGTCGGGCACCCAGATGCGCAGCAGCTTGAGCCCCTGCCGCTTTTTTGAGGCGCGGTAGCGGGCGAATTTGCTTTGGGCAGGCTTCGACGCGGCGGTGCGAGGCATGATGTCCTCCAGTAAGATTCGGTAAGGCAGCATCAAGATAGCTTTAAGTAGCGCGCTACCATGCCCACGGTCAATCAAGCGCTGGCGCCATGTCCCGTCCGCCGTCGCGCCAATCATGTGACGCGACAGCGCCCACTTGCCGATCCGCCACGTGCCGGACCATAAGGGCGCGCCAGCCAAACGGAGCGCAGCCGATGACCTTCAACGTCGCCATCCAGATGGACCCGATCGAGCGCATCCGGATCGCCGGCGACACCGGCTTCTCGCTGATGCTGGAAGCGCAGGCGCGCGGGCACACGCTCTACACTTACACCCCCGACAAGCTGACCCTGCGCGACGGCAAGGTCACGGCCCGGATCAGGCCTGTCACCGTGCGCGACGTCGAGGGCGACCATTTCACGGCCGGCACGGAGGAGCGCGTCGATCTGTCGACGCTCGATGTCGTGCTGCTGCGGCAGGACCCGCCCTTCGACATGGCGTACGTCACGACGACGCATCTGCTGGAGCGCATCCACCCCAAGACGCTGGTGGTCAACAACCCCGCCGAGGTTCGCAACGCGCCCGAGAAGATTCTCGTGACGCATTTCCCCGAGTTGATGCCGCAGACGCTGATCACCCGCGACAAGGCCGAGATCGAGGCCTTCCGCGACGAGTTCGGCGAGATCGTGATGAAGCCGCTCTACGGCCATGGCGGCGCGACCGTGTTCAAGACCGGCAAGGGCGATCCGAATTTCGGCTCGCTGTTCGACCTCTTCGCCGGCATCTTCCGCGAACCCTGGGTCGTCCAGCGCTTCATGAAGGAGGTCTCGGCCGGCGACAAGCGCATCATCCTGATCGACGGCAAGGCGGCCGGCGCCGTCAACCGCGTGCCGGCAGAGGGTGATCTGCGCGCCAACATGGTGCGCGGCGGCGCGGCGAAGCCCACCGACCTGTCGAAGCGCGAACTCGAAATCTGCGAGGCCATCGGCCCGACGCTGCGCGAGCGCGGCCTGCTGCTCGTCGGCATCGATGTGATCGGTGGCAACCTGACCGAGATCAACGTTACGGCGCCCACTGGCGTGCGCGCCATCAAGAAGCTCGGCGGCCCGGATCTGGCGGCGCAGTTGTGGGACGTGATCGAGAGCAAGCGATAGGCAGTAGGCAATGGGCAGTAGGCAATAGGAACAAGATCCACTGCCTACTGCCGATTGCCGACTGCCCCGTTCAACGCATTCCCCTCGTCCCAGCCATAGCCCATCGTCTCGAACCGCATCGTCATCGCGTCGACGAGCAAAAGCTTGCCGACCAGCGGCTCGCCGAAGCCGGTGACGGCGCGGATCACCTCCAGCGCCATCAGCGAACCCATCACGCCAGCCAGCGCGCCGAGCACGCCGGCCTCGGCGCAGGGCGCGACGGTGCCGGGCGGAGGCTCGACCGGAAACAGGCAGCGATAGGTCGGGTTGCGCAGGCCGTCCGCGCCCGTCTCATGCGCCCGGATCGTCGTCAGCGAGCCGTCGAAGCGGCCCAGCGCCGCTGTGACCAGCGGCTTCCGCTCATGGAAGCAGGCATCCGAAACGGCATAGCGCGTCGCGAAATTGTCCGAGCCCTCGGCGACGGCGTCGTAGAAGGCAACCAGCGCGCGGGCGTTGTGCGGATCGATCCGGGTGACATGCTCGTCGACCACGACATGCGGATTGAGCCGCTTCACGAAGGCCGCCGCCGCCACGGCCTTGTGCGCGCCGACATCCTGCGTACCGAAGATGGTCTGGCGCTGCAGGTTCGACAGCGAGACCGTGTCGTTGTCGACGATGCCGATATGGCCGACGCCCGCCGCCGCGAGATACTGGATCAGCGGCGCGCCGAGCCCGCCTGCGCCGATCACGAGGACGCGAGCGCGCTTGAGCTTCGCCTGGCCGGGCCCGCCGATCTCCGGCAGCACCAGATGGCGCGCATAGCGCTCGATTTCGTCGTCGTTCAGGCTCATGGCGCAAGGGTTAGGCCCTTCGCCCGTCGCCGGCAATCGCCGCGGCCGCCCGTGCCGCTTTCGGTTTCGGCCCCGCTTGGCCACGTCGCCAAGCCATGCCATCGTAGGCCCATACAGGGCGGCTCAACCGCTCAGCACATGAGGGGATTACGACATGCGGTTGAAGTCATTCGCGCTGGCGCTGGCCGGCGTCGCTCTTTCGGCGATGGCGTCTCTGGCGCAGACAGAGATCAAGCCGGCGGTCGTCTATGACAAGGGCGGCAAGTTCGACAAATCCTTCAACGAGGGCGTCTTCGCCGGGGCCGACAAGTTCAAGCAGGAGACCGGCGTCGATTTTCGCGATTTCGAGCCCAATAACGACGCCCAGATCGAGCAGGCGCTGCGCCGCTTCGCCCGCGACGGCCATTCGCCGATCATCGCGGTCGGCTTCAGCCAGGCGACAGCGCTGCAGAAGGTCGCGGCCGAGTTCCCGGCCCTGAAATTCACCATCATCGACATGGTTGTCGATCTGCCCAACGTCCAGTCGATCGTGTTCAAGGAGCATGAGGGCTCCTATCTCGTCGGCCTGCTCGCCGGCCTCGCCTCCAAGGCCAACAAGGTCGGCTTCGTCGGCGGCATGGACATCCCGCTGATCCGGAAATTCGCCTGCGGCTATGTCCAGGGCGTCAAGGCGGCGAAGAAGGACGCGGAGATCTTCCAGAACATGACCGGCTCGACCCCGGCCGCGTGGAACGACCCGGTCAAGGGCGGCGAACTGGCCAAATCGCAGATCGACCGCGGCGCCGACGTGATCTACCACGCCGCCGGCGGCACCGGCATCGGCGTCCTTCGCGCCGCCGCCGACGCTGGCAAGCTCGGCATCGGCGTCGATTCCAACCAGAATGCGCTGCAGCCCGGCAAGGTGCTGACCTCGATGCTGAAGCGCGTCGACGTCGCGGCCTATGCCTCGTTCAAGGCCGCCCGCGACGGAACTTGGAAGCCTGGCCTGTCGGTGCTCGGCCTCAAGGAGGATGGCGTCGGCTGGGCGCTGGACGACGCCAACAAGTCGCTGATCACGCCGGAGATGAAGGCGGCCGCCGACAAGGCCAGGGCCGACATCATCTCAGGCGCCGTCAAGGTCCACGACTACATGTCGGATTCGAAGTGCACGATGTGAGTGGAGAGGTCTCGCCTCCCGCCATCGAACTCGTCGCGATTTCGAAGCGCTTCGGCCCGGTCCAGGCCAACAGGGACGTGTCCCTCTCTGTCGCGGCGGGCTCGATCCACGGCATCGTCGGCGAAAACGGGGCTGGCAAATCGACCCTGATGTCGATCCTCTACGGCTTCTACGAGGCCGATAGCGGCGAGATCAGGATCGCCGGCCAGCCTCGCACCATCCGCTCATCGGGCGACGCCATCGCGGCGGGGATCGGCATGGTCCACCAGCATTTCATGCTGGTGGAGACCCTGAGCGTCGTCGAGAACGTCGTGCTCGGGGCCGAGGGTGGCGCGCTGCTCGGCGGCGGTATCGCCAGGGCGCGCGCCGAACTGCAGCGCTTGGCGCAGGATTACGGCCTCATCATCGATCCCGACGCCATCGTCGGCAATCTGTCGGTCGGCTTGCAGCAACGGGTTGAGATTCTAAAAGCGCTCTATCGCGGCGCCCAGATCCTGATCCTCGACGAACCGACCGCAGTGCTGACGCCCCCCGAGGCCGACCAGCTTTTCGTGCTGCTGCGTGCGCTGAAGGCGCAAGGGCGAACAGTGATCCTGATCACCCACAAGCTGCGCGAGATCATGGACGTGACCGACCGCGTCTCGGTGATGCGGCGCGGCGCGATGGTCGCCCATGTCGCCACGAGCGAAACCTCGCCGCCGGCGCTCGCGGAGGCGATGGTCGGCCGCCGCGTGCTGCTGCGCGTCGAAAAGACGCCGCGCCCGCGCGGCGCACCCGTGCTGGAGGCGGTCGGTCTGTCCTACACCGACGAGCGCAACTGCGAGACCCTGAAGGACGTGAGCCTGACACTCCATGCCGGCGAGATCGTCGGGATCGCAGGCGTCGCCGGCAACGGCCAGAGCGAATTGCTGGAGACGCTGGCAGGGCTGATCCAGCCCTCGCGCGGCGTCGTGAGGCTGAACGGACAGATCCTCGGCGCTGCCGACCGCTCTCCGGCGCGCCTGCGCAGGCTCGGCGTGATGCATATCCCCGAGGACCGGCAGAAGGCCGGCCTCGTCACCGCCTTCTCCGCCGCCGAGAACGCTATCCTCGGCTATCAGGACGATCCCGCCTTCGGCCCCGGCCCGTTCCTCTCGCCCTCGGTCGTCGGGGCGCATGCGAAGGCGGGAATGACCGCCTACGACGTCCGTCCGCCCAATCCCGCGCTGAAAAGCGGAAAGTTCTCCGGCGGCAACCAGCAGAAGATCGTGCTGGCCCGCGAAATCGAGCGCGCCCCGAAGGTGCTGCTCATCGGCCAGCCGACGCGCGGCGTCGATATCGGCGCGATCGAGTTCATCCACCGCCGCCTGATCGCACTGCGCGATGCCGGCGTCGCCATCCTGCTGGTCTCGGTCGAACTGGAGGAGGTGATGGCGCTGTCGGACCGCATCCTCGCCATGTGCGGCGGCCGCATCACCGGCGAGCGCCAGGCCGAGGCGACCGACGAGCGCGATCTTGGGTTGCTGATGGCGGGTGTGACGGAGCGGGCCGCGTGATGGTGGCTGCCTTGTCGCACGCGCAACGGCCTCTTTCCTTCTCCCGGATGGGAGAAGGTGGCCCGGAGGGCCTGATGAGGGCCTGCCGCTGCTTCAGTCTGCACCGGCGGTCCCTCACCCCTGCCCCTCTCCCACCCGGGAGAGGGGTTCCCCGCGCCGCATCCTGTGGGGCCGCGCCATGAGCGCCGCCCCCATCGAACTCCCCCGTTGGGCCGATGCCGGGCTCGTCCCGCTCGTTGCCGTTGCGGCCGCCCTGCTCGTTGCTGGCCTTGTCGTGCTCGGCATCGGCGAGAGCCCGCTGGAGGCGACCGCGCTGCTGCTGCGCGGTGCGCTCGGCTCGGCCGAGGGCACCGCCTTCACGCTCTACTACAGCACCAATTTCATCTTCACGGGGCTCGCGGTCGCGGTCGCCTTCCATGCCGGCCTGTTCAACATCGGCGGCGAGGGCCAGGCGACGGTGGCGGGCATTTTCGCTGCGTTCGCCTGTCTTTGGCTCGCACCGCTGCCCGGCATCCTGCTGGTGCCGCTCGCCGTCCTCGCAGCGGCGGCGGGGGGCGCGCTCTACGGGCTGATCCCCGGCTGGCTGCAGGCGACACGCGGCAGCCACGTCGTCATCACCACCATCATGTTCAACTTCATCGCGGCGACGGTGATCGTCTATCTGCTGGTCGAAGTCATCGGCAAGCCGGGTTCGATGCAGCCCGAGACGGCGGAGTTCCCGCCCCATGCGATCCTGACGCCGATGCACAAGCTGCTGGCGCCGCTCGGCGTTATTCTGCCGGCGACGCCGCTGAACAGCGCCTTCCTGCTGGCGCTGGCCTCGCTCGTCGCGGTCTGGGCGCTGATCTATCGTTCGCGGCTGGGCTATTGCATCCGCACCGTCGGCGCCAATCCGCGCGCGGCCGCCTATGCCGGCATCTCGGTCGCGCGCATCACCATGGTCGCGATGGCGATCTCCGGTGCGCTCGCAGGCGGGCTTGCCGTCAACGAGGTCATGGGCGTGCAGCACCGGCTGCTGCTCGATTTCACCGCCGGCTACGGTTTTGTGGGCATCGCGGTCGCGCTGATGGGGCGTGGCCATCCCGTCGGCGTCGCGCTCGCAGCCCTGCTCTTCGGCATCCTCTATCAGGGTGGGGCCGAACTCTCCTTCGACAAGCCGAGCATCACCCGCGACATGGTCGTCGTCATCGGCGGCGTCATCATCCTCTTCGCCGGCGCGCTTGACGGGCTGTTCAGGCGCATCGTCGCGAGCGGGTTGCGCCTGGGGCGAACGGTATGAAAGGGCGAGCCCCTCCGTCATTCCGGGGCGGTCCGCAGGACCGAACCCGGAACCCACGACCGGCCGAGTCCCGCTGTGACCGCATCGGCCACGCGCGCCCGGTCGTGGGTTCCGGGTTCTTCGCGGAGTTTATCCTTGGGCCGGCCGAAGGACGGACCCGAGGGCGAAGCCCCGGAATGACAGGAGTGGGCATCTGACGATGGAATGGGTCCAGACCATCGCCGTGATCTTCGATTCTGCTATCCGGTTGTCGATTCCGCTGCTTTGCGCCGCCATGGCGGGCCTCTGGTCGGAGCGGGCGGGCGTCGTCGATATCGGGCTCGAAGGCAAGATGCTGGTCGCGGCCTTCGCCTCGGCGGTCGTCGCCTGGCAGAGCGGCTCGGCCTGGGCCGGCTTGGGCGCCGGCATCCTCGCCTCGGTCGCGCTCGCGCTGCTGCACGGCTTTGCCGCCATCACCTGGCGCGGCAATCAGATCGTCTCCGGCGTCGCCATCAACATGCTGGCCGCGGGTCTCACCGTGATCCTCGGCAACGCGTGGTACGGGCAGGGCGGCCGCACGCCCTCGCTCGAAGGCGCGGCGCGCTTCCCCGATCTCGCCTGGCCGCTCGGTCCTTGGGCGCGCGAGCATGTCCCGGTCGTCGGCCCGCTCTATGACGAGGTCGTCTCCGGCCATGCCGCGCCGGTCTACCTCGCCTTCCTGAGCGTGCTGCTGACGGCGCTGGTGCTGAAGCGCACGCGTTTCGGCCTGCGCCTGCGCGCCGTCGGCGAGAACCCCGCCGCCGTCGATACCGCCGGCATTTCGGTCGCAGGCCTCCGCTATGCCGCCGTCATCATCTGCGGCGTGCTCTGCGGGCTCGGCGGGACCTATCTCGCCGTCTCGCAATCGGCCGGCTTCTTGCCGCACATGACCGCCGGCAAGGGCTTCATCGCGCTAGCGGCCGTGATCTTCGCGAACTGGCGCCCCGGCCCGGCGCTGGGAGCCTGCCTGCTCTTCGGCGGGCTCGACGCGATCGCGATCCGGCTCCAGGGCGTGGTCCTGCCAGGCGTCGGGCAGGTGCCGGTGCAGGCGATCCAGGCCTTGCCTTATCTGATGACGGTGATCCTGCTCGCCGGCTTCATCGGCAAGTCGACGCCGCCCAAAGCCTCGGGCCTGCCCTATGTCAAGGAACGCTGAGCCGCCATGTCCGTCGATTCCGATTTCGATGCTCTCTTCGCGGCGGCAGGCCGCGTCCAGCCGCTGGCCTATGCGCCTTATTCGCACTTCAAGGTCGGTGCCGCGATCCTCGCCGATGACGGCGCGATTTATGCCGGCTGCAATGTCGAGAACGCCGCCTATCCCGTCGGGGCCTGCGCCGAGGCCGGCGCGATCTCGGCGATGATCGCCGGCGGCAGCCAGCGCATCGTGGCCATCCTCGTGATGGGCGAGGGCGAGGCACTGGTCACACCTTGCGGCGCCTGCCGTCAGCGCATCCGCGAATTCGCCAACCCGGACACGCCCGTCGCGATCGCCGGGCCAAGCGGCATCAGGCAGCGCTTTTCGTTGGCCGAGCTGTTGCCAGCGTCCTTCGGACCAGACAATTTGCGCCGGTGATTTGCTTTTCCGGACCTCCTGCCGGGGCGGGTGATTTCGCGACCGGGAGACAAGCCATGGCGGCCGATCCAGTATTCGACCAGGCGGCATCGACCTTGATCGACCGCGGCATGGATGGCGTGATCGATTGCGCGATCGTGCTCGGCACCGGGCTGGGGCGGATCGTCGAGGAGATGCTGGACAGGGTCACGATCCCTTTCGCCGAGATTCCGGGATTTCCGGAGGGCGCGGTCTCCGGCCATGCCAAGCAACTGAGCTACGGCACCCTGCATGGCAAGAAGGTGCTGATCTTCGAGGGGCGGGCGCACTACTATGAAAGCGGCAACCCGGCCGTGATGCGCGTGCCGATCGGGATGCTGGCTGCCTTCGGCTCGCCGCCGCTGATCCTGACCAATGCCGCCGGCTCCCTGAAGCCCGATCTGAGGCCGGGCGGACTTGCCCTGATCACCGACCACATCAACCTGAACGGTCCCAATCCGCTCGTCGGCGACATCGGCGACGGGCGCTTCGTGCCGATGGTCGATGCCTATGACGTGAATCTGCGTGGACGGCTGACGAGAGCGGCGGCGAGTTCCGGCGCGCATCTCGGCGAGGGCGTCTATATGTGGTTCACAGGCCCGAGCTTCGAGACGCCTGCCGAAATCCGGATGGCGAAGCTGCTGGGCGCCGATCTGGTCGGCATGTCGACCGTGCCGGAGGTGATTCTGGCGCGGCGCTTTGGCATTCGCGTCGCCGCCATCTCGGTCATCACCAATATGGGCGCGGGCCTGCTCGGCGGCACACCGAGCCACAGCGAGACGCGCGACGTCGCCACGGGCGCAACGACGGGGCTGCGCCGGCTTCTGCGCGCGTTCCTGTCGGAGCTCTAGCCCATGTCGGACATGCTGGTCGCGAGGCGCGCGCTGGCGCTGCTCGATCTTACCGATCTCGCAGAGGATTCCAGCGCGGCCAGTGTGCAGGCACTGTGCCAGCGCGCCCGCGGCGGACCTTCGCCTGTCGCCGCCATCTGCATCTGGCCGCGCTTCATCGGCGTCGCTCGCCAAACCCTGGGCCCCTTGTCCATGCGCATCGCCACGGTGGTCAATTTCCCGACGGGCGGCACGGATGTCGCCGCGGTCACGGATGAGACGCAGGCCGCACTCGACGCGGGCGCCGACGAGATCGACCTCGTCCTGCCGTGGCGGGCTTTCCTGTAGGGCGACCGCGAGAGCCCCCGCCGCATGGTCGAGCAGATCAAGCAAACCTGCGGGGCCAAGACGCTCAAGGTCATCCTCGAGACCGGCGAATATCCCGATCTCGACCGTGTCCGCGAAGCCTCGGAACTCGCGATTGCCGCCGGCGCCGACTTCATCAAGACCTCGACTGGCAAGACCGCGCACTCGGCTAGCCTGGCGGCGGCGCGGACGATGCTCACGGTCATCGCGGCGGCGGCGGGGCGGCCGGTCGGGCTGAAACCGTCTGGCGGTATCCGCACCCTTGCCGATGCTGCAGGCTATCTCGCGCTCGCCGACGAGATCATGGGGCCAGGCTGGGCTACACCCGAGACCTTCCGCTTCGGCGCGAGCGGGCTGCATCAGGTGCTGGCCGATGTGATCGCGGGCGGCGCGGCGGGACAGGCAAGCGGACCCTATTGAAATGAAACTGACGCAGGAAATCATCGCCGCCAAGCGTGACGGCACCGAACTGCCCGACGCCGACATCCGCCAGATCGTCGTTGGTATCGCCGACGGCTCGGTCAGCGAGGGGCAGGCGGCCGCTTTCGCCATGTCGGTGTTCTTCCGCGACATGACGGCCAAGGAGCGCGTCGCGCTGACGCTGGCCATGCGCGATTCCGGCACGGTGCTGAACTGGGACGATCTGCCGGGCCCGGCGCTCGACAAGCACTCGACCGGCGGTGTCGGCGACACCGTCAGCCTGCCCTTGGCAGCGGCGGTCGCGGCCTGCGGCGGCCATGTCCCAATGATTTCTGGCCGCGGCCTCGGCCATACCGGCGGTACGCTCGACAAGCTCGACGCCGTGCCGGGCTACGTCACCCAGCCCGACATTGCCCTGTTCCGAAAAGTGGTGCGAGAGCAGGGCTGCGCCATCATCGGCCAGACGGCCGATCTGGCGCCCGCCGACAAGCGCCTCTACGCCATCCGCGACGTCACGGCGACGGTCGAGACGATTCCGCTGCTGACCTCCTCGATCCTGTCGAAGAAACTCGCGGCCGGGCTACACGGGCTGGTGATGGATGTGAAATATGGCTCGGGCGCCTTCCTGCCCGATTACGGCAAGGCGCGGGCGCTCGCCGACGCGCTGGTCGGCGTCGCCAACGGCGCCGGCCTGCCGACGACCGCGCTGATGACCGACATGGACGAGCCGCTGGCAAGCGCGGCCGGCAATGCGCTCGAAGTCGCCTATGCGCTCGACCACCTCGCCGGAAGGCGGCGCGAGCCGCGCTTCCATGAAGTCACGGTCGCGCTGGCCGCCGAGATGCTGCTGCTCGGACGGCTCGCGGCCGATATCGACCAAGCCAGGGCGAAAATCGAGGCGGCCTTCGCCAGCGGCGCCGCAGCCGAGCGCTTCGCGCGCATGGTCGCGGCGCTGGGCGGGCCGGCCGATCTGCTTGAGCGGCCGGACAAATATCTGGCGGCGGCGCCGATCGTAAAGCCGGTCTTCGCCACCTCGCCCGGCACGGTCCAGGCGATCGACACGCGCGGCGTCGGGCTCGCCGTGGTGGCGCTCGGTGGCGGCCGTACGCGGCCACAGGACCCGATCGACCACGCCGTCGGCATCGTCGATCTCGCGGGGCTCGGCGACGCGGTTGGAGCGGGCCGCCCGCTCGGCATCGTGCACGCCCGCGATGAAGCCGGTTTTGAGGCTGCCCAACTGCGCTTGCGGAAAGCCTATCGCCTGGGAGAAGGTAGGCCGGAACGCGGCGCGCTGGTCGCGGAGCGGATCACGGAGAGTTCGCACGCATGAGTTTGCTTCTGGCGATGACCGGCTGGCATCTTGAAGACTGGCGGGAGCGTTTCGCCGCGCTGCTGCCGGAGATGCCGATCGTGACGCTCGGCGAGCCCTTCGACCGGCGCTCGGTGCATTATGTCGCGAGCTGGAAGCATCCCGAGGGCAGCCTTGCCGGCTTGCCCAACCTCGCCGCGATCTTCTCGCTGGGCGCCGGCGTAGATCATCTCTTCGCCGATTCGCGTCTTCCCGAAGCGCCGATCGCCCGCGTAGTCGATCCCGATCTGACGACGCGGATGAGCGAATACATCGTGTTGCATTGCCTGATGATCTTGCGCCAGCAGCGGCGCTACGACCGGCAGCAACCGCTGAAGAGCTGGGACGATGACCGCAATCAACCTGCCGCCCGCTCGGTGCGCGTCGGCATCATGGGGCTGGGCGAACTCGGTCTCGACGCCGCCCGCAAGCTGAAGGTGATGGGCTTCGACGTCGCCGGCTGGAGCCGTTCGCCAAAGACTGTCGATGGCTTGGCAACCTTCTCAGGCTCCGATGGAATGGCAGGCTTTCTCGCCCGCACCGACATCCTCGTCAGCCTGCTGCCGCTGACGCCTGAAACGCGCGGAACCATCAACGCGACACTGCTGGCCGGCCTGGCACAGAACGGCCGGCTGGGCGGGCCGTTCCTGGTCAATGCCGGCCGCGGCGGGCTCCAGGTCGAGGCCGACATTCTCGCTGCGCTCGAGGCCGGCACGCTGAAGGGGGCGACGCTCGACGTCTTCGAGACCGAACCGCTGCCCGCAGACTCACCGCTCTGGACGCATCCCGCCGTGACGGTAACGCCGCACAACGCCGCGATGTCGGAGCCGGACGCCGTGGCGAGCCTGATCGCGACGCAGATCAGGCGGCTGGAAGCCGGCGAGCCGCTGGAGCATGTGGTCGATCCGGCAAGGGGGTATTGAGCACCAGCTGTCATTCCGGGGCGCGCCGCAGGCGCGAGCCCGGAACCCACGACGGGATGAGTGTGATCGACTGGCCTTGTTGAAGATCGCGCCCGGTCGTGGGTTCCGGGTTCTCGCTTCGCGAGCCCCGGAATGACAAAGGCGGATCGTCACGCCAACGTCACGCGCCCGTCGTCGCGCTGAAATCAGCCGGGGCCAAGCGGAGGGGCCATCCCCCAACCCGGAGCGTCCCATGCGCCTGTCCCTCGTCGCAGCCCTGCTGCTGTCCTCCACCATGCTCGCCGGCGCCCAGGAAGCTCAGAAGGAGTTCCCGGCAAAGCTGCTCGGCCATGCGCTGCTGCCGGCCAACACCATGGTCGCCGCTCCCGCCGATGCGCCGGCCGACCTCAAGGTCTCCGGCAAGTTCACCACGCCCGGCAAACGCGTCGAGGCGGTCGGTACCGTCATGGGGACCTCGGGCGGCCGCCCGACCGGCCTCTCGACGCCCTTCGCCGGTCAGCCCGTGCAGGGCTTCTCCGGCATTCGCTCGCTCGGCAATGGCGAGTTCCTGGTGCTGACCGACAACGGCTTCGGCGCCAAGGCAAACTCGCCCGACGCCATGCTGTATTTCCACCGCCTGAAGGCCGATTTCGCGGGCGGCACGATCGAGCGCACCGCCACCACCTTCCTGCACGATCCCGACAAGAAGGTGCCGTTCCGCATCGCCAACGAGGGCACCGAGAAGCGCTATTTGACCGGCTCCGACTTCGACCCCGAGTCGATCCAGCCGATCGGCGGCAAGTTCTGGATCGGCGACGAGTTCGGACCCTATCTCATCCGCGTCGATGCGACCGGCAAGGTCGAGGCCGTGTTCGAGACGACGGTCGATGGCAAGCCCGCCCGCTCGCCCGACCATTATGCCGTGACCACGCCGGCCGCGCCGAATCTGCCCGTCGAGTTCAACGTTCGCCGGTCCAAGGGCTATGAGGGCATGGCCCAGTCGCCGGACGGGCGCTTCCTCTACCCGCTGCTCGAAGGTCCGCTCTGGAACGCCGAGACCAAGGGCAACGAGGAAGTCGACGGCAAGGAAGTCCTGCGCATCCTCGAATTCGATGTCGCCGCCGAAAAGTGGACCGGCCGCTCCTGGTTCTTCCCGCTCGAGCAGAAGGGCAACGCCATCGGCGATTTCAACATGATCGATGCGACCACCGCGCTGATCATCGAACGCGACAATGGCGAAGGGACCGCCGACCGTGCCTGCGCGGCGGGCCAGCGCGGCCCCGACTGTTTCCACGACCTCGCAAAGTTCAAGCGCGTCGTGAAGATCGAGATGACCGACGCCAATGTCGGCAAGTCGGTGCGCAAGGTCGGCTATATCGACCTGCTCAAGATTGCCGACCCTGACAAGAAGGCGAAGCAGGGCGCCATCGACGGCGTGCTGCCCTTCCCCTTCTTCACCATCGAGAACGTCGATGTCGTCGATCGCGCCAACGGCGTCATCGTCGTCGGCAACGACAACAACCTGCCGTTCTCGTCGTCGCGCGATCCGAAGAAGGCCGACGACAACGAACTCGTCCTGCTCTCGGTGAAGGACCTGCTCGACGCGAAGTGAGCGTCCGCGCTTCATGCTTCTCCCTCCCCCCGCTTGCGGTGGGGAGGGCCGGGGTGGGGGGCAGTTCCGCTTGGTGAGGCGCTGAAATCAGGTCGAGACCTGCTTTTCGGCCCCCCACCCTAACCCTCCCCACCGCAAGCGGGGGGAGGGGATCGGAAGCCGCAGCGTCGAGGTTAAAGAAATTTCGAGGTCCTACCGCCCCGCGGCGTAGGCCTGCATCAGCCGCGGGGTGGCTGCCGCCCGCAACAGGCCGTCCGAACCGGTCTCGGCCGCCGTCAGCCGGCCGACCGTCCAGGCCGGCGCGCGCTCGACGGCGTGCCCGCGCTTTTCCAGATCGGCCAGCGCCGCCTCGCCGATGCTCTCCTCGACCATGAGATGGCCGGGCCGCGCCTCGCGCGGGTAGAAGGAGGAAGGGAAGTGCTGCGTATGGAACAGCGGCAGGTCGATCGCCTCCTGCAGGTTCAGTCCGTGATGCACGCGGCGCAGGAACATCCCCATCTGCCATTGCTCCTGCTGGTCGCCGCCCGGCGTGCCGAAGACAAGGCGCGGCTCGCCGTTCTCGAAGGCGAGCGTCGGCGTCAGCGTCGTGCGCGGGCGCTTGAACGGCGCCAGCGATGCCGGCAGCCCGTCCTCCAGCCAGAACATCTGCGCGCGCGAATTCAGCGGGAAGCCGAGTTCCGGAATGACCGGCGAGGATTGCAGCCAGCCGCCCGAGGGGGTCGCGGCGATCATGTTGCCCCATTTGTCGATGACGTCGATATGGACGGTGTCGCCTGTCTTCCCGGCCGCGACCATCGAGGCCATGGTCGGCTCGCCGACGCTGGCGCCGCCCTTGCCCGATTGACCGGCGATCCGCAGATTGGCCAGCATCCGCGACACCTGCGTCTCGAAGCCGGGGATCATGCCTGGCCGTAATTCGTGCGAGGCCTTGTCCGAGATCAGGTCGCGCCGTCCGCGCGCATAGTCGTCCGAAAGCAGCGTCGCCAGCGGCACCTTCACGAAATCAGGGTCGCCGTAATAGGCCTCGCGATCGGCAAAGGAGAGCTTCATGGCCTCCATGACGTGATGCACGAAGGCCGGGCTCGTCGACCCCATCGCCGCGATGTCGATCCCTTCGAGGATCTTCAGCGTTTGCAGGAAGACCGGCCCCTGGCCCCAGGCGCCGATCTTGAAGACCTCCCAGCCATGATAATTGACGCTGGCGGGCGCCTCGTAGCTCGGCTGCCAGCGCGCCATGTCGTCGGCGGTCAGCAGGCCCTTGTGCCGGCGGCCCGAGGAATCCATTACCTCGGTCGTGCGGCAGAACCTGTCCATCGCCTCGGCGACGAAGCCCTTGTACCAGGCGTCATAGGCCGCCTGGATTTGGGTCTGGCGGTCGGGGCCTGCCGCTTCGGCCTCAGACAGGATGCGCTTGTAGGTTTCGGCCGCCGCTTTGTTCTGGAACAGCTTGCGCCCTTCGGGCACCTTGCCGCCGGGCAGATAGACCGCGCCCGATGTTGGCCATTCATTGGTGAACAGGTCCGTCAGCGAGCCGATCGTGTCCGAGACGCGCGGCAGCATCGGATGGCCGTTCTCGAAATAGCCGATCGCGGGCTCCAGCACCTCGCGCAGGCTCAGCAGGCCGTGGTCGCGCAGCAGCGCCATCCAGCCGCCGAAGGCGCCGGGCACCACGGTCGCGAGCAGCCCCGAGCCCGGGATCATGTCGAGCCCGAGTTCCTTGAAGGCCTCGATCGTCGCGGCCTGGGGGGAGGGCCCCTGCGCGCACATCACCTCGACCTTCTTCGACTTCGCCGAATAGAACACTGCCGGCATGTCGCCCGCCGGGCCGACGAGATGCGGCTCGACCACCTGCAGCACGAAGGCGGCGGCCGCGCAGGCGTCGAAGGCATTGCCTCCCTTCTCCAGCATGGCCATGCCCGACGCGGTCGCGAGCCAGTGCGTCGAGGTGACGACGCCGAAAGTGCCGAGGATTTCGGGGCGGGTGGTGAACATGGGCGTATCCTTGGGTCTCAGTTGTCTTTGGGATCGAGCGCGTCGCGCAGACCGTCGCCGAGCAGGTTGAAGCCCAGCACGGCGAGGAAAATGGCGATGCCGGGCGCCACCGACATCCACGGCGCCTGTTCCATGAAGTTCTTGGCCACGTTCAGCATCTGGCCCCAGGACGGGGAGGGCGGCTGCTGGCCGAGCCCCAGAAACGATAGTGAGGCCTCCAGGATGATCGCCTGCGCCATGAACAGCGTCGACTGCACCACGATCGGCGACGTTGTGTTCGGCAGCACGTGCACGACCATGATCCGCAGGTCGCGCGCGCCGACCGAGCGGGCACCCTCGACGAAATCCTCGGCCTTTACGCTCATCACCTGGCCGCGCACCAGCCGGATGAAGATCGGCACCGCCGACAGCCCGATCGCGATCATCGCATTGGTCAGCGACGGGCCGAGGATCGCCGCGAAGGCGATGGCGAGGATCAGGAACGGGCAGGCCAGCATCGCCTCGGTCACGCGCGAGATCGCGATGTCGATCCAGCCGCCATACCAGCCGGCAAGCAGGCCGAAAGGCAGCCCGATCGCCAGCGCGATCATCACCGAGACTCCGCCGGCCAACAGCGAGGTCTGCGCGCCGTAGAACAGCCGCGAAACCTGGTCGCGGCCGAGTTCGTCCGTTCCGAACCAGTAGAGCTCCGAGGGCGGCTTGCGGATGGCGAGGAAGTTCGACTTCAGCGGGTCCGCCAGCGGCAGGATCGGCGCCAGCACCGCCATCAGGAGGAACAGCAGCACCATCGTGCCGCCGATCAGCGCCGAGCGGTTGCGCAGCAGCTTGCCGATCGCGCCGCGGCGCTTCGGAAGCGGCGTCTCGCCGGCTGTGGCCAGCGCCGGCTTGTCGAGGGTTGCATCCGCCATCAGCCGGTCCTCAGTCGCGGATTGGCGAGGACATAGAGGATGTCGGCCAGGAGGTTCATCAGGATGAAGCCGATCGCGGTGCACAGCACCACGCCCTGGACCACGCCATAGTCGCGGTTGAACACCGCATCGACGATCAGCTTGCCGAACCCGGGGATGGTGAAGACCTGCTCGGTCAGAACCGATCCGGCCAGCAATTCGCCGAAGAGCAGCGTCGACAGCGTGATGATCGGCATCAGCGCATTGCGCAGCGCGTGGCGATTGACGACCGTATCTTCGTCAAGCCCCTTGGCGCGGGCGGTGCGGACATAATCCGAGCGCAGCACCTCGAGCATGGCCGAACGCGTATGGCGCATGATGAAGGCGGCCAGGCCGTTCCCGAGGACGAAAGCCGGCAGGATCAACCGCTCGATGGCGGCCTTCGGATCGACGAAAATCGACTCGTATCCCGATGCGGGAAGCCATCTGAGCTGCACCGAAACCACCAGGATCAGCATGATGCCGAGCCAGAAATTCGGGATCGAGAGACCAGTCAGGGCGACCGCGCTGACGGAGTAATCGACCACGCTGCCCTTGCGCCGGGCGGCCAGAATCCCGGCCGGCAGACCGATCGCGATCGCGATGATGATCGAGGCCGTGGCAAGTTGGATCGTCACAGGCAGCTTCTGCAGGATCAGCCCGAGAACCGGCTCGCCGGTCCGCAGCGAGCGCCCGAAATCGCCCTGCACCACCTGGGCGAGCCAGGCGAAGAACTGCACCACGATCGGATCGTCCATCCGGTAGATCGCCCGCAGCCGCGCGATCGCCTCCGGATCGCGCTCCTCACCGGCCATGACCAGGAACGGATCCCCCGGCAGCGCGCGCTGCAGGGCGAACACGAAGATCGACACCAGAAACAGCGTCGGCAGCGCGATCAGGATGCGCCGTCCGATGAGGGTCAGCATGGAGCTCTTCTCCCTCCCCCCGCTTGCGGTGGGGAGGGCCGGGGTGGGGGGGCGGGTCGCCAAGACGAGCCGTTTCGCCTCTTCCTGCACGCCCCCCCATCCCTAACCCTTCCCCACCGCAGGCGGGGGGAAGGGGACAGGTGAGCGCCGCTCTGTGCGAGCATGAGAAAAGCTGCCCTCACTGCTTCTTCAATCCCGCCAGCCGGATCATGCCGTCGGGGCTGACCACGAAGCCCGACACATTGGCGCGCATCGCGAAGAACCAGGGCTGGTTGTAGAGATAGATCAGCGGCATCTCGTCCTGCATGATCGTCTGCGCCTCGTCATAGAGCTTCTTGCGCTCGGCGACGTCGTAGACGGTGCGGGCCCTGTCGAGCAGTTCGTCGATGCGGGCATTCTTGAACTTGCCGTCGTTCTGGCTGCCGGTCGAATGGACGAACTGGTGAATGTTGCCGTCGGGATCGACGCGGCCCGACCAGCCGACGCGGCTGAGCTGGAACTTGCCCTGCTGCTGGTCGCGCAACTGGCTGGCGAATTCCGACGAACGCAGCTGCACGTCGAAGCCGGCCTCTGAGGCCATCGCCTGTACGACCTGGCCGAGCTGGGCATCGACCGGGTTGTTGGTCACCATCATGTCGAGCTTGACGCGCTCGGCGCCGGCTTCCTTGAGCAGCGCCTTCGCCTTGGGAATGTCGCGCTTGGTGACGACCAGCTCCTTCATGAAATAGGGCGAGGCCGGCGGAAAGGGCTGCATGCTTGGCGGATGCGTGCCCTCGAAGACGACGTCGTTCAGGACGTTGCGGTCGATCGCCAGCGAGAACGCCTGGCGCACGCGCTTGTCCTTGGAGAAGGGCGAGTTCGCCATCTCGCCATTGTTGTGGTTCAGCGTCATGCCCTGATAGCCGATGCCGGGCGTGTCCACGACCTTGAGGCTCTTGTCGGCGCGAGCTGATTTCACGTCGGTGGCGGCCAGGCGCTCGATCATGTCCAGCTCGCCCGAGCGTAGATTGGCCAGCCGCACCGTGGTGTCGGGGATGGCCCGGTAGACGATGCGGTCGAACGCATATTTGTCCGCCTCCCAGAAGTCCGCGAACTTTTCCAGCACGATGCGGTCGTTCTGCACGCGCTCGACGAACTTGTAGGGGCCCGAGCAGACGGGCTTGGCCGCGACATCGCCGGAGAGCGATTTCGGCGACATCATCATGCTCGCCCGGTCGGTGAGTTGCGCCAGCAGCGTCGCGTCTGGCCGCTTCAGCTTGAGTGCGATCGTCATCGGATCGACCACCTCGACGCTGTCGACCGAGGCGAGCTCCGAGCGGCGCAGCGAGTCGGGCAGGGTGCGGGCGCGGTCGAGATTGGCCTTGGCGGCCTCGGCGTTGAAAGGCTCGCCGTCATGGAACTTGACGCCGGGCCGCAGCTTCATCGTCAACGTCTTGCCGTCCTCAGAGAAGGACCATTCCGTCGCCAGCCGGGGGACGATCTTCAGGTCGGGCGTGATGTCCAAAAACTTGTCGCACAGGCCCTTGAAGACGATGCGGCCGACGAAAGTGCGGGCCTTGTGCGGATCCAGCATGTCGGGGTCTTCCTGCAGCCCGATACGTAAGACCGACGGCGTCTGCGCCAGCGTCGGCAGGGCCGAAAGTGCCAGGATCGTGGCCGAAGCCAGGGCGGTGACGAGCTTCATCTGAATTGTCCCCATACTTGCGTGACTGTGGGCGCAAACGATGCCGCATCTCCGACGCAATGGTCGGGGCGCCCTGCCCATCGCCTGCGATTTTGTTCCGTTCGGTACCAGTGTGGTCTAGTTTCGAGCCGGCGTCGATGCCGCCCGTTTCGCTGCCTGCAGCCGACAGACATGCCGCCATGGCGGGCCGGCACATGCAAGGAGGCGGCCAGCCCTATGTCGATATGCGGTTGTGGTCGAGCTGCTCCGGTGCGGGAAGGCTTTCGGCTACGATCTTCTCTGCTAACAAGGATCTGCGGCGCTTCAGGCCGAAGCGTGCCGGAAACAGGCCAGGAACGGAATCCGATCCAATGCTTCTGGGTGTGATCGCCGATGACATGACGGGCGCGACCGACGTCGCCCTGATGCTCAACCGTGCCGGAATGCGCACCGTGCAGGTCATCGGCGCGCCTGAGCGGGGTGCCCCGCCGCCCGACGCCGATGCCGTCGTCGTGGCGCTGAAATCCCGCACCAATCCCGTGGCGGAGGCCGTCACGGATTCGCTGGCCGCCTGCGAAGCGCTGCTGGCGGCGGGAGCACGGCAGATCCTGTTCAAATACTGCTCGACCTTCGATTCGACCCCGACTGGCAATATCGGGCCGGTCGCGGATGCGCTGATGCAGCGGCTGGGCGCGGAGATCGCCATCATCTGCCCGGCTTTTCCCGCCAATGGCCGCTCGATCTACCAAGGCTATCTCTTCGTCGGCGCCGTGCCGCTTCACGAAAGCTCGATGAAGGACCACCCGCTGACGCCGATGCGCGATTCGAACCTGATGCGGCTGATGGGGGCGCAGACGACGGCAACGGTCGGACTGGTCGACCACGCGACGGTTCAGGCCGGCGTCGATGCCGTGAAGGCCCGCCTGGAGGCGCTGGCCGGGCAGGGCGCGCGCTATGCCGTCACCGATGCGCTGAGCAATGACGACCTGCTGGTACTGGGCGCCGCGATCGACGGCCATGTCCTGCTGACCGGCGGCTCCGGCATCGCGATGGGCCTGCCGCAGAACTTCCGCAAGGCGGGGCTCCTGCCGGAGCGCGCGGTGGCCGCGACCCTGAGCGCCCCGCAAGGCCGCACCGGCATCATTTCCGGTAGCTGCTCGACGGCGACGCGTGGTCAGATCAAGGCGGCGATCGAGGCGGGCTATCCGGCGCTGAAGGTCGATCCGCTCGCTCTCACCTCGGGCGAGCAGACAGCGGAGACGCTTGCGCAATGGGCGCTGGCCCAGTCGGCGGAAAAGCCTTTCCTGCTCTATTCGAGCGATGACCCGGCGGAGGTCACGCGCATCCAGGACAAGCTCGGCCGCGAAAAGGCTGGCGAGACGGTCGAACGCGTCTTCGCAGAGGTTGCCCGCTTGCTGGCGCAGGGCGGCGTCTCGAAGCTGCTCGTCGCCGGCGGCGAAACCTCTGGCGCTGTCGTTCAGGGTCTGGGCATCGCCACGCTGGAGATCGGCCCCGAGATCGATCCGGGCGTGCCCTGGACCCGCGTGGTCGGCGGGCCGGAGATGGTGATCGCGCTCAAATCCGGCAATTTCGGCGCGCCCGACTTCTTTCTGAAAGCGTGGAGCCTGCTGAACTGAGCTTGCGTCGATGGCGCACGGTTTCGGCCGCAGGAAACTCGTATAGACTGCCGCTCGCTGAAAGGGGGTAGGCATGGACATGGCGTTTCTCGGCGATCTTCTGACCAGCGTGGCCGATCGCGGCCGGGCGCTCATCGGCTTCGAGCGGTTCGGGGGCGGCAAGGGCCGCCCGATCGACCAGCTCTGCGAGGATCTTCTGTCGGGCCGCGGCGAGGCCTCGGGCATGGCGCTGGCGCAGGGCGTTCTCGACGCCTGGGAGCGGCTCGACCGGGCCGGACGGCAGGCCTTCTTCACTATCCTGCAGGAGCGCTTCGGTCCCGATCATCAACGGCTCGGCAATGCAATCGAGGCCTATCGCGCCGATCCCAACGCCGCCAACATCGCCAGCCTGCACCTGGCCTCGGAGCCGCGCCGCCAGGAATTGCTGCGCCGCCTCAACCTCGCGCCCGGCGGCACCCATGTGCTGGTGCGGATGCGCGAGGCCCTGTTCGAGGCGATGGAAGCCGACCCCGAGCTGAAGGCCGTCGACAGCGATTTCCGCCACCTCTTCGGCTCCTGGTTCAACCGCGGCTTCCTGGTGCTGCGCCGCATCGACTGGCGCACCCCCGCCAACGTGCTTGAGAAGATCATCCGCTACGAGGCGGTCCATGAGATTCAAGGCTGGGACGACCTGCGGCGCAGGCTGGAGCCGGGCGACAGGCGCTGCTTCGCCTTCTTCCATCCGCAGCTGATCGACGAGCCGCTGATCTTCGTCGAGGTCGCGCTGACGGCCGACATCCCCGCCGGCATCGTCGATCTCCTGACCGATTCTCGTGAGGTCCTGCCGGCCGCCGCTGCGAAGACAGCCGTGTTCTATTCGATCTCGAACTGCCAGGAGGGCTTGCGCGGTATCTCCTTCGGCAATTTCCTGATCAAGCAGGTGGCCGAGGATCTGAAGCGTGAGCTGCCGGGCCTCGACACCTTCGTCACGCTCTCGCCCCTGCCGGGCTTTGCGCGCTGGCTCGACGCCTTCGTCGCCGATCCCGGCGAGGTCCGGATGTCCAATGAGGAGTTGTCCGAACTCGCCCGGCCGACCGGCGAGACGATCACCCTCGACGATGCGACCAAGGCCCGCCGCGTCAAACTGCTCGGCCAGATGGCGGCGCAATATCTTCTGCGCGCCCGCAGCGCGTCGGGCCGTGTCATCGATCCCGTGGCGCGCTTCCATCTCGGCAACGGTGCGAGGCTTGAGCGTATCAATGTCGGTGGCAACATGTCGGCGCGGGGCCTGCGCGAGTCGCATGGCGTGATGGTCAATTATCGCTACGACCTCGACGACATCGAGATCAATCACGAGGCCTTCGCCACCCGCAACACCGTCGTCGCCTCCTCGGCTGCGAGGAAACTGCTGCGGCCGGTCGCGAGTTGACGCTGGTTTTGGCCAGGAACATGTGAATACAGCCCTCATCCTGAGGAGCCACGCAGCGGCGTCTCGAAGGATGCTCCAGATATCCCCGGAGCTTTCTGGAGCATCCTTTTAGACGCAAGCTTCGCTTGCTCCTCAGGATGAGGGCTGAGATGAAATTCAAGAAGCATCAGACCGGAAACGCCTGAAAGGACCCGAAATCATGGGCAACCACCTGTTCGACCTGATCCGCGCCCGAATTCCTGCGCCGGATGCGCCTTTCGCGCTGCTCCATGACGGCCGGCGCTATTCCTATGCCGACATGGTCGATGTCTCGGCCCGCTTCGCCGATGCGCTGGTCGGGCTCGGCGTGAAGCCCGGCGATCGGGTCGCGGTCCAGGTCGAGAAGTCGATCGAGGCGCTGATGCTCTATCTCGGCACGGTGCGGGCCGGCGCGATCTTCCTGCCGCTCAACACTGCCTATACGCCGGTCGAGATCGAGTATTTCCTGGGCGATGCCGAGCCTTCCGTCTTCATCTGCGATCCCGCAAAGGCCGAGGCGCTGAGGCCTTACGCCGACAAGGCCGGGGCGAAGCTGGAGACGCTAGGCGTCTGGCGCTCGCCGGACGTTTCCGCAGGCACGCTCTCCGACAAGGCGCTTGCCGCTGCGACCGACTTCGCCGACATCGAGCGCGGCCCCGACGATCTCGCCGCCATCCTCTACACCTCGGGCACCACCGGCCGCTCCAAGGGCGCGATGCTCAGTCACGACAACCTCGCCTCGAACGCGCTGGCGCTGGTCGATTACTGGCGCTTCACGAAGGACGACGTGCTGCTGCACGCGCTGCCGATCTTCCACACGCACGGGCTCTTCGTCGCGACCAATTGCGCGCTGTTCTCCGGCGCCTCGATGATCCTGCTGCCGAAATTCGACCCCGATCAGGTCTTCAAGTACCTACCGCAGGCGACCTGCATGATGGGCGTGCCGACGTTCTACGTCCGGCTGCTGCAGGACGAGCGCCTGACGCGGGAATTGACCGCCCATATGCGCCTCTTCGTTTCGGGCTCGGCGCCACTGCTCGCCGAGACGCATCGCGAATGGCGCCAGCGCACCGGCCACGCCATCCTCGAGCGCTACGGCATGACCGAGACCAACATGAACACCTCCAACCCCTATGAGGGAGAGCGCGTCGCAGGCACGGTCGGTTTCCCGCTGCCGGGCATCGCGGCCCGCGTCACCGATCCCGAGACGGCAAAAGTGCTGGGCACCGACGAGATCGGCATGATCGAGGTCAGGGGCCCCAACGTCTTCAAGGGCTATTGGCGCAACCCCGAAAAGACCGCAGCCGAGTTCCGCGCCGACGGCTTCTTCATCACCGGCGACCTCGGCAAGATCGACCCTGCCGGCTACGTCCACATCGTCGGGCGTGGCAAGGACCTGATCATCACCGGCGGCTACAATGTCTATCCCAAGGAGGTCGAGACCGAGATCGACGAAATGCAGGGCGTAATCGAAAGCGCCGTCATCGGCTGTCCCCATCCCGATTTCGGCGAGGGCGTCACGGCGGTCGTGGTAGTCAAGCCCGGCGCTACGATCACCGCTGCCTCGATCGCCCGGACGCTTGAGCAGCGGCTGGCGAAGTTCAAGCTGCCCAAGCAGGTCTTCATCGTCGACGATCTGCCGCGCAACACTATGGGCAAGGTCCAGAAGAACCTGCTGCGGGAGCAATACAAGGACATCTATGCAAGGCAGATGAAGGCGGGGGAGTAGCGGAGTTCGCAAGGCCTCCCCCACGCCGTCCCGCTTGCAGGAATACGGCATTGCCGTATATTGTCATCCATGCAGACCGTCCTGTTGACATCCGTTTTCGAACGGCAGGCCAAAGCGGCTGGTTTGGGTGAGGAGGAGATTCAGGACGTTGCCGTAGCGATCGCGAGCGATCCCCTCGGGGGTGATCTGATGGCCGGGACCGGCGGTGCCCGTAAGATGCGACACGCCGGTCGCGGCGAGGGCAAGAGTGGCGGATACCGCACGATCCATTACTTTGGCGGGGACGATGTGCCTCTCTTCCTCCTCGCGCTGATCGACAAGGGGAAAAAAGCCAATCTGACCAAGGCCGAACGCAACAATCTTGCCAAAACCTTGCCGAAGATTGCCGAGGCCTACCGGCAGACGATGAAGACAGGAGAGCGATGACATGGCGACGTTCGGCCAGGATCTGATCGAAAGCGCCAGCGAAGCACTGGCGATGGCTCGTGGTGAGAAGAAGCCCGCCAGGACGATCGCGGTCGAGATCGTCGACGTTGTGGCTATTCGCAAGAGGCTGGGGCTGTCGCAGGATGCCTTTGCCCGAAAGTTTGGCCTGAGTGCCGCAACATTGCGCGATTGGGAGCAGGGCCGCCGGAGCATGGATCGCACCGCGCGGGCTCTGCTGAAGGTGATCGATCAGGCTCCCGAGGTGGTCGAACGAGCCTTGAAGGTCGCTTGAGCCCCTTTTGTTTTTGACCCCCCTAACGGTCGAATTCCAGTCAATCGGCAGCCAGATACAAACGTCCCGGCGAAACCGCGTCACATCCGCGAGCGCCTGAACGAGATCATCGCCTTACCTGAGGCAGCGAGCGTGATGATCGCCAATCCCGCGGACCGCTCGACCCGCCAAGATGGTGCGCTTGCTCCCCGAACGGCCCGATCAGGCGAAATAGGCGAGCTTCTCGGCCGGTGGCAGCATGTCGATGGCGCGCAGGCCCGCCTCCGAAGTTTCGGCGGGCTTGGCGGGGTCGGCCGGGAGCGGGCTGCCGATCTCGCTGAAGACGATGTCGTCGGCCAGCGCCTTCATGGTGCCCATCTTGCGGTCGGCGCTGCTCTTGGCAGCACTCGGTCGCTCGCCAGGTACGATCGACGAAGAACGGCTATCGATCTCGACGATATCGATGTCCTCGTAGCTGCTGAGCGGTGCAGCCTCCCGCAGGTTGAGGAACAGGTCGGGCGAGGGGACGATCTCGGCGTCGCCGATGATCGGCTCGGGAGGCGCGTCTGCAATGGCGCGCAGGCTGCTGTCGAGCATTGCGACGGTGTCGGCGATCTTGCCGATCTGCAAGCCGGCCCCCTCGATAATCGCGGTTGCAGCATAGATCTCGGTGGCGCTGCGATCGAGCGCGTCGCAGAATTCCTCGCTCGATCCCGCTTCGCGCAGGCCCCAGGAGGCCTCCTGGACATGTTCTGTCGCAGCCACGATGCTGGCCGATGCCGCTTCGATCCGTGCTGCAAGGCCCGAGGCCGGTTCGCCGGCCTTGCCGCTGACCCGCTCGAGATCGACTCGCAGATCGACGATGAGGGCGGCGGCCTCACGCAGGCCGGGTTCGTTCGTGGCGGTTGCCTGTTGGGACGCGGCCCCCACGGCCCGCTCGATCCGGCTGATCGCACCCAGCAGCTGGGTCGTATCGGCCTGGCGGTTTCGCCGGGCATATTCGGCCATGAACCAGCGCCCGCGCGACGTTTCCATCACGGCGGCCGCGATGACCTCGTAGTCCGCTTCGCTCAGCGGGGTCAGCGAACGCGCTTCGCTCATGCCTGTCTGCCCTGGATGGCCAGACGAATCGAATGCCCCCGGCCGTGATGCACCGTGTTGATCCTGTTCCGAACTGATTAAGGAAGTGCTGCAAGCGCCGATACGCGGCCGAAAAGGGCATCTTCCGGGTTACAAATCTTCGATGGACGAGCTGGAACTCCGCCTTGCTTGCAAAGCGTGGTCGCCCCGGCGATATAGACGCAAGGGGTAGGAACCGGGCGCATCGGCCGGCGTTTTGCAACGGTCGGGTCGCGACTTGACCTTTTGGCCGCGCGGGAAAGATCACGGACTGCCATGGCGAGCCCCGACACCGCCGAACCGCAAGCGGTCTTCCTTGACGATGCGGGCACGCTTGCCGTGACGCTTGCCGGCTCGTGGAGCGCCGACCGTGGCCCGCGTGTCGAACAGCTGATCGAGGAGATCGGCGAGCGCGTCGGCAAGGTGTCGCGTGCGACGCTCGACCTTTCCGCCGTCGCGCGGCTCGATACTCTGGGCGCCTTTGTACTCAATCGTCTCAAGGCCGACCGCGAGACGCAAGGGGGCGCCGTCGAGATCGTCAGCAGCCGGCCCGAACATGCGGTCCTGCTTGCCGAGATCGGAGTCCGCGACCACGAGGTCCCGCAACCGGCCGCTCATTTCGGCGTCGTCAGCGTGCTGGTCGATATCGGCGCCTCGGTGGTGAGCTTCGGGCGCGACATGGTCGCCGGTGCGATGTTCCTGGGCGAGGTGGTGGTCGGGGCGGCCGGCGTCATGCTCGGCCCGCGTCGGTTTCGCGGACCCTCCCTGATCAACCAGATCGAGCTGATCGCCTTCAATGGCGCCCCCATCATCATGCTGATCTCGTTTCTGGTCGGCTGTATCGTCGCCCAGCAGGGCATCTTCCAGCTCCAGCAGTTCGGCGCCACGGTCTTCGTCGTCAATCTGACCGGCATTCTGGTCCTGCGCGAACTCTCCGTGCTGCTGACCTCGATCATGATCGCCGGCCGGTCCGGCTCGGCCTTCACGGCGGAGATCGGCTCGATGAAGATGCGCGAAGAGATCGATGCGCTGCGGGTGATGGGGCTCGACCCGATCGAGGTGCTGGTCGTGCCACGCATTTTGGCGCTGGTGATCTCGCTGCCGATCCTGACCTTCCTGTCGTCGATGTCGGGCCTGACGGGCGCGGCTCTCGTCGCCTGGCTCTATGGCGGCATCGGCATCGACACCTTTCTGGCGCGCCTCCAGTCGGTCATCACCTGGAAGCATTTCGCAGCCGGCCTCATCAAAGCCCCTTTCATGGCCTTCGTCATCGGCCTGATCGCCTCCATCGAGGGCCTGGCGGTCAAGGGCTCGGCAGAATCGCTCGGCCGTCAGGTCACGGCCTCGGTGGTCAAGGCGATCTTCATGGTCATCGTGGTCGATGGCCTCTTTGCCATGTTTTTTGCATCCATCGCGTTTTGAGGATCGTAATCCGATCATGAGCGACACAATGGCCCTGGAGCCCGGCCAGACGCTCCGCGACCAAACCGGCCATGACCAGGCGGCCGATCCCGAAATCGTGATCCGTGTGCGCGACCTCAAGGTCGCCTTCGGCGACAAGGTCATCATGGAGGGGCTCGACCTTGACGTGATGCGGGGCGAGATCCTGGGCTTCGTCGGCGGTTCGGGCACCGGCAAATCGGTGCTGACCCGCACCATCCTCGGCCTCGTCCGCAAGGCCCGCGGCACGATCGAACTGCTGGGCGAGGACGTCGACGCACTCGATCAGGCCCAGCGCCGTGCCATGGAGCGACGCTTCGGCGTGATGTTCCAGCATGGCGCGCTGTTCTCGGCGCTCAGCGTCAAGCAGAACATCCAGGTGCCAATGCGCGAATATCTTGAGCTCTCGCCCAAGCTGCTCGACGAGATGGCGATGGTGAAGCTCGATCTCGTCGGTCTCAAACCCGATTCCGCCGAGAAATCGCCCTCCGAACTCTCCGGCGGCATGATCAAGCGCGCGGCGCTCGCCCGCGCGCTGGCGCTCGATCCCGAGATCGTCTTTCTCGACGAGCCGACCTCGGGGCTCGATCCGATCGGCGCCGCCGAGTTCGACGAACTGATCATGACCCTCAAGCAGACTTTGGGCCTGACCGTCTTCATGGTAACCCACGATCTCGACAGCCTCTATTCCGCCTGCGACCGCATCGCAGCTTTGGCGGACAAGAAGGTGATCGCGGTCGGACCGCTCGCCACTATGCTGGCATCCGATCATCCCTGGCTGAAAGCCTATTTCGGCGGCGAGCGGGCTCGCGCCCGGCTTGCGTCGGACAAGTAAGGACGAAGCGTTTCGACGATGGAATCGCGTGCGAATTATGCGCTGGTCGGATTGTTCACGCTCGCCGTCCTGGCGGCGATGTTCGGCTTCGTCTACTGGTTCAACAGCGGCGGCGCCGGCAGCAAGCTGAATGTGCGCGTCATCTTCAGCGGCACCGTCACGGGGCTCGGACGCGGCTCGAGCGTGCTCTTCAACGGCCTGCGTGTCGGCGAGGTCTCCACGATCCAGCTTCAGCCGGACGATCCGCGCCGCATCTATGCCGTGATTTCGGTCGATGGCACCACCCCGCTCAAGGTTGATACGCGCGCCCGCATCGAGGCGCAGGGCCTTGCCGGCGTCGTCGCCGTGCAGCTTCTGGGTGGCGAGCCGGACGCGCCTGCGCTGGTGGCGCAGCCAGGCCAGTCCATGCCGGTCATCGTCGCCGAGCGCTCCGAGTTCCAGGATATCCTGGAGACCGTTCGTACCATCGCCAAGCGCGCCGACGAGATGCTGGGCAGCGTCGAGGGGCTGGTCAAGGAGAACGCCGGCTCGATCAGCAACACCGTGCGCAATGTCGAGAAGTTCTCGGCCGCCCTCGGCGACAATTCCGATGGCGTCGATAAGCTGATGCGCAGCGCCGGCGTGATCGCAGAGACGATCGCGCCGCTCTCGCAGAAGCTCGGTGCGCTGAGCGAGGACCTGTCGGGGGTCGTGCGCGCGATCGATCAGAAGAAGATCACCAGCACGCTCGACAACGTCGAGAAATTCACCGCTTCGCTCGGCAATTCCAGCGAGGATGTCACCAGGACGGTGCGTGAAGTCGCCTCGCTGAGCCAGAAGCTGAACGCGGCGATCGATTCGACCCAACTTTCCAACACCTTGAACAACGTCGATCGCTTCGTCGCCATCCTCGGCAATTCCGGCGAACTCGTCACCAATGCGATCCGCGATGCCGCCGCCGTTTCGGACCGTCTCAACCGGGCGCTGGACGGACCCAAGATCGCCAGCACGCTCGACAACATCGAGAAGTTCTCCGCGGCGCTGGGCGGCTCCAGCAACCAGGTCGGCAAGACGGTCGATAACGTTGCCTCGATCACAGACAAGCTCAACCGCGCCGCCGATCAGGTCGAGGGTGTGCTGAAGGGCGCGCAGGCTTTCCTGAACTCCGCCGCGGGCGAGGAAGGGAAGGGCGCGCTTGCCGAGGTCAGCAACGCGGCCCAGTCGATCCGCGTGCTCGCCGACAATCTCGACAAGCGCACCGCCGAAATCACCGCTGGGATCAACCGCTTCACCGGTCCGGGCCTGCGCGATATCGAGACGCTCGCCACCGACGGCCGGCGCACCCTGACCGATCTGACCCGGACCCTGCGCAATCTCGAGCGCAACCCCCAACAATTCATCTTCGGCGGCAAGCCGCCGCTTCCCCAGTACAACGGATCACGCTGACGCCATGACGATGTCGTTCCCGACCGGACGTCCGCGTCCCGCCCGCCTGTTCGCCATGCCTTTGCTGTTTGCCGGCGCCGTGCTGCTCGCAGGCTGCAGCGGCCCGACGCCCACGACCTATGATCTTTCGGCCCCGCGCGATTTCGGCCGGGTCGGTGGCGGCGCGGCGCTCGTCGTGGCCGAACCGACGACCGTCCAGACGCTCGATTCCGACCGCGTGATCGTCAAGGATTCGTCTGGCGCGCTCTCCTTCGCCGGCGGCGCTCAGTGGGCCGACCGTGTTCCCAAGCTCGTCCAGACCCGTCTGATCCAGACCTTCGAGAACGGCAGCCGGCTCGGCTCGGTGGCAAGGCCGGGCGAGCGCATCGTGCCGGAGCTGCAGCTCAACACCGATATCCGCGCTTTCAACATCGACACCGCAACCGGTTCCGCGGTCGTCGAGATCACGGCAAAACTGGTCGGAGACCGCACCGGCCGCGTCCAGCGCGCCCGCCTCTTCACCGCCTGCGTGCCCGCCACGGCCGGCGACGGCGGCGCGGCCGCCCAGGCACTCGACAGGGCGCTCTCGCAGGTCCTCGTAGAGATCGTGCGCTGGGTGCGGTGAAGCCAGCGCCGTCGATCTTGATTTTAGCTCTTGACCTGGAGTGCGCTCGAACCGGTAACTGTCCTTGCGTCGAAACCGAGAGAGGCCGTCATGAAGATCGGCGAACTCGCCAAGCGCAGCGGATTGAGCGTTTACACAATTCGCTATTACGAGCGGATCGGGCTTCTGCCCTATGCCGACCGTGACGACGCAAAGCAGCGCAACTACGATCCGTCGATCCTGGTCTGGATCGAATTCCTGGACCGTCTGAAGACGACGGGCATGCCGATCAGGGACATGCTTCGTTACGGGAAGCTGCGCGCGCAGGGCGATTCGACGAGTAGCCAGCGCCAAGAACTGCTGGAAGCGCATCGTGACGTCGTCAGCGCCCGCATCGCCAGTCTCCAGGACAGCCTCTCCGTGCTCGATGCCAAGATCGCCGGTTATGGCGACGCAGAACGGAGACTTTCAGGCCATGCTTTATCAACACCCACGACCAATCCCGGCATCCCGCTTCGAGCGCGGCCGGCAGGCACTCTCCGAGATCGACGGTAATGGCGGGGAGGCCGTTGCCGCGGCACTATCCGACATTGCTCCCGACTTTGCCCGCTACCTGATCGAGTTTCCATTCGGCGACATCTATTCGCGCCCAGGTCTCGATTTGAGAGCGCGCGAGATCGCCACCATCGCCGCATTGGCTGCGCTCGGCAATGCCGCGCCGCAGCTCAAGATCCATATTCAGGCTGGCCTCAATATTGGGCTTAGCCGCGACGAGATCGTTGAAATTCTCATGCAGATGGCCGTCTACGCCGGATTCCCTGCTGCCCTGAACGGCCTCTTTGCCGCAAAAGAAGTGTTTGCAGGCGAAATCGCTTGAACGCAGGTGGCGCTTCAAAAAGGGAAGGTCGCCCATAAGGGCGACCTTTTTTCAACCCGACTTTGGATGAGGCCTACTCGAACCGCCCGCTCGCATGGGCCAGCATCGTATAGACCTTGCCGGTCTCCGAGGTCAGGTAGGTCTTGGCCACCATCGAGTCGCGATCGTCCTTGGCCGCTTCGGCGAGCAGGCGCTCGAACTCGTCGATATAACGGTCGACCGTCTCCTTGAACTCGGCGTCGCGGCGGTATTTGCGCCGGATTTCGTCGAAGGTCTGCTGGCCCTGCAACGTGTAGAGGCGGCGCGTGAAGACGTTGCGCTCGCCGCGCTTGTAGCGGTCCCACAGCTCGACGGCCGCGTCATGGTCGATCATCCGGGCGATGTCGACCGAAAGTGAATCGAGCTTCTCGATCGAATGCGCCGTCGGCTTGGGGGTCTCCGCGGCACGCTCGTCGCGCGAGGCGCGGTTCAGCAGGTCCGACAGCCAGCCGGCCTTCGCCGGGGGCTGCGGCTCGGTCGGTCCGTTGCGGCGCGGCGCTTCGGGGGTCAGGCGGGCGGCCGGAGGGGCAGGCGGCGCGGATGGGCGGAACTCGACGCGCGGCAGCTCCGTCACCGTCTCGGCCACAGGGCTCCGCTCGGGTTCGGCACGCTCGGGCGTCGCATCGATGGTCGGGCGCAGCAGCGGCGCGGGCGCGCTCGGCGCCGGTGCCTGCGTCACCGCCGTGACATAGGCCGGGCCGGACTGGATCACTGCGGCCGCGGCTGGCTGGCTGCGGGCCTGGTTCGGCTTGGAGACGTCCGAACTGCGGCCTGAGCGCGTCACGATCTCGGTCAGCTCGTTCAACGCCTTGATCTGCTCGGAGACGACGCGCCGCATCGCGGCGGTCGATTCCTGCGTCTCGCGCGGCAGTTCGAGCACGCCGCGCTTCAGCTCGGCGCGTGTCGCCTCCAGCTCCTGCTGGATGTCGGCCGAAACCGCGCGCATGTCCTGCGCGGCGCTCTGGAAGCGCTCCGTCACCTTGGCGAGTTCGCTGCCGACCTCGCTGGTCACCTGCTCATAGGCCGAGCGTAGCGCATGGGCCGTCCGCTCGCGCTCCTTGCCGGTGGCGGTGCGGATCAGCTCGAACTGCTGCGACAGCGCGCCCGTCGTCGCCTCGGCCGAGTCGCTGAGGACGCCGCCGATCTGGCGGGCCCGCGCTTCGGCGGAACTGAGCGATTCGTCGATCATGGCCGCGAAGGAGCGGGTGATCGATTCGACATCGTCGGTTCGGTTGGAGATCAGCCCGTGCAACTGCTCGAGCGAGTCCTTGCGCTCCGCCAGCGCCTTGCCGACGCGGGCCTCGACCTGCTCGAGCCGCGAGGCGGCGGCGTGCAAGGCTGCCGTACTGGCTTGCGTCGTTTCGCCGAGCGAGGTGCCCTGAGTATCGAGCTGCGTCGCCAGCTCGACGGTCTGGCGCAGCGTGCCCTCGGAGAACGCCTTCAACTGCTCGATCTGGCCGACGACCTGCAGCGAGGCCTTGCTCGCTTCGGCCATGACGGTCGACAGCACGGTCTGCAATTCGCCGACCCGCGTCGAGAGCCCGCCCTCGATCGCGACGAGGTTCTTGTTCGCGCCGGTCACGATCTGCTGCATCAGCTGGTTGGCCTCGCCGAGGCGCCCGAGCATGCCGCCCAGCTCGCCGCGAAGCTTCTCGTTGGTGTCGACCAGCGCATCGACCGACTGGCGCGTTCCCGCTTCCAGCGTCTGGCGCAAGCCATTCGACGAGCTGTCGAGCGCGGTGGTGATCTGCCCGCCGCTTTCGCGCAGGCCCTCGATGATCGAAGATCCGCGGCTTTCGATGGCACGCACGACCGTCTCGCCGACGGTAGCGACCTCGTTGGCGATGGCCTCGCCGCGCTGACCGAGTGCGGCGACCATGCTGCCGCCCTTGTCGTCGAAGAGGGCCTGCAATTCGGCGGTGCGGGCACTGAGCGTGGCGGCGATGGCCTGTCCGCGTTGGCCGAGAGCAGCGACGATGCCGTTGCCCTTCTCGTCGAAGAGCGCGCGCAGTTCCTCGGTGCGAACGCCGAGTGCGGCGGCGATCGTCTCGCCGCTCTGCCCCAGGGCCGTGACGACGCCGCTCCCCTGCGCGTCGAAGAGCGCCCGCAACTCCTCCGTCCGGACACCGAGCGCAGCGGCGATCGCGTCTCCGCGCTGGCCGAGCGCGGCCACCATGCTGCCGCCCTTTTCGTCGAAGAGAGCGCGCAATTCGGCGGTGCGCGTGCCGAGCGCCAGCGCGATCGCTTCCGAGCGGTTCTCCAGCGAATCCGCGATCTCCTGGCCGCGCAGGTCGAGCGTGCCCGACACGGTGTCGAGCCGGTTGACGACGCGCTCCTCGAAGCGCGCGACGCTCTGGTCGAGCGTGTCGGCGATCTGGAGCGCCCGCCCGCCCAGCGTGGTGTTGATCGCGTCTGCCTTGTCGGACAGCGTGCGCGTCAACGCCTCGCTCTTGGAGGTCACGACCTCGCCGATCTCGTCGGCCTTGGCCGCGAGCGCGCGGGTGACCTCGCGACCGCCTTCGGCCAGAACGCGGGCGATATCGACCGTGCGCTCGACCAGCGCTTCGTTGAGCGCCGTGGCACGCGATCCAAGGTTGCCGTCGATGCGGTCGATCAGCCCATCCAGCGAATTGGCGATCTCGGCGCTCTTGGCGCCGGAGCGCTCCTCGAAGATCTTGATCTGGCTTTCCATCGCGGCAGCGGCTTCCGCCGTGCGCGACCTGAGGATCTCGACGGCCTCGTTCGAGCGGGCCCCGACATTGTCGGCGAGCGCCTTGCCTTCCTCGCCGAAGAGTCGCTCGACCTGCGCAAGGCGGGTGGTGACGGTGTCGGCGAAGTGATGCGCGTCGGCCGAGAGGCGCGAGACCAGCGTGCCGCCCTGGTTGACCAGGATGTCCTCGAAAGCCGCGAGACGCAGCCCGAGATTGGTCTCGATTTCCCGGCCCTGGGTATCGAACAGCGCGTTCAGCGCGTCATGGCGGCTGGCCAGGCTCTCGCTCAGCGCCTGCGCGCGGGTCTCGACCGAGCGCAGCATCGACTCGGCGTTGGCAGCCAGCGCCTCGTTGACGCGGCCGCCCTGCTGCGTCAGGGCAAGCACGATTTCCTTGCCGGTGCCGGCCAGGTTGATGCGGGCGTCCTCGGCATGGATGGTGAAGGTGTCGCGCAGCTCCTGCGTCGCCTCGGCGACGCGGTCGGCGACATGCCGGCCGTCGACATTGATCGTTTCGGTGAGGATGCGGGTGGCGTCCGTCATCCGACGCGCCAGATCCTCGCTCTGCTCTCCGAGCAGGGTGTGGACGTCGCGGCCGGTGGCGACGAGATCGCGGACCATGGTCTCGCGCTGCTCGCCGAGCAGTATCTGGACGTCGCGCCCGGTGCTGACGAGGTCACGGACCATGATCTCGCGCTGGCCGCCGAGCAGGGCGTGCACGTCGCGCCCGGTTCCGGAAAGGTCACGGACCAGGGTCTCGCGCTGCTCGCCCAGCAGTGCGCCGACCTGTTCGCCGGTTTCGCCGAGCCTTGTGATGAAGCCGCTATGCTGCTGTTCGAGCGTGCTGCGCGCGGTATCGACCGCGGTCGCCACCTGGGCGGCCAGCGCATCTCCCTGCGCGGCGATCTTGCCCTGGACAGCCTCGCCGGTCTCGGAGAGCTGCGCGATCAATGCGCCGCTGCGTTCCGCCAGCAGGCCATGCACCGAGCGGCCGACATCCGACACGCGGCTCACCAGCGCCTGACTTTGGCCGGTGAGCAGGTCCTGCATCTCGAGCCCGGCCTGCGAGACCTTCACCGTCATCGCACCGGTCTGCTCCTCCAGCAGGCCGGCGACCTTGGTGCCGGTCTCCGAAAGGCTGGTGACAAGGGCATCGCGCTGCGCGCCGATCAGCCCCTCGACATCCGTGCTTGCCGCCCGCAGGCGCTCGACCAGCTGCTCGCCCTGCTTGCCGACCGCGCCTTCGACATCCTGTCCGGCTCCGGCAATCCGTGAAACCAGCTTCTCGGCCTGCTGGTCGAGCAGGACATGCACGGTTTCGCCGGTCTCGGAGAGGCGGGTCACAAGATTGCTCGCCTGCTCGGAAAACAGCCCATGGACCGTCGCACCGACATCGGTGATGCGCGTCGTCAGGTCCTCGCCATGGCGCTGCACCGTCTCGCCCAGCGTTCTGCTGGCCTCGTCGAACCGCAGCACGATCGAATCGCCGCGCTCGCGCAACACATCCTCGACGCTGCGCGTCGTCTCGCTCAGGCGCGCGACGAGCGTCTCGCCCTGGCTTCCGATCTGCGTGTTCACGCTGTTGCCGACTTCGAGCAGGCGCGAGGCGATCAACTCGTTCTGGCGGTTCAGCAGGCCGCTGACGCCGCGCCCGACCTCGGTGAGCCGTGTAGTGACGCTCTCGCCTTCCTCCGCCAGGGCGCCGCGCAAGGTCTCGCCTGTCTCGGCGAGGCGAATGCGCAGGGCCTCACTCTGGCCTTCGATCAGCTCGACCATGGCGCGGCTGCTGGTCTCGAAGCGCTCGGACACGGTCGCGCCGCGGGCGGAAATTTCCTGTGCCAGGCTTTCGCCCGTCAGCCTCAGGGTCTCGTTGACCGTCTCGACGCGCGCCGTCAGCGTGTCGGCGACCTGGGTGCCGGTCTCGCTGATCGCGCGCGTGACGTCGCGGGCTCCGGTCGTCAGGCCCTCGGTCAGCACGGCGCCCGTGCGCTCCAGCGAGGCCGAGATTTCCCTGGCGCGGCCGTCGAGCAGCGCCGACAAATTGTCGCTCGCACCAGATAGCCGCTCGCTGACGTCGCCCGAGGTGCTCTGCAAGCGCTCGACCAGATCGTTGCCGCGGCCGCTGATCTCGTCGATCATGCGCTCGCCGGCCCGTCCCAAAGCGAGCGTGATCTGGTCGCCCTTTTCACCGAGCGACCCGGTTACCCGGTCGCCGGCCTGCGAGACCGCATCGGCGATCGTCCGGCTGGCGTTTTCGAGATCCTTGGACAGGTTCTCATGCGCGCCGCTGATCGCGAACTTCACACGCTCGGCATTGCCGACGACAGCCTCGCGCTGCGTCACCAGTTCGTCGATCAGCGAACGCAGGCGGATTTCATTGTCGGCATAGGCGCGCTCCAGCGTCGCGATCTCGCCACGCACGATGGTCTCCAGCTCGCCCGCGCGGGCCACCGCGCGCTCGATGCCGTCGCCCATCGCCGCGACCTCGCGGCGGATGGTCTGGCTCAGCGAGAGAACCGAATCGGTGCCGACCACCTCCGGCTCCGCCAGCCGCAGCGCGACCTCCGTCATCGCACGGGCGACAAGTCGCATCTCCTGCGTACGGCGATAGAGCGCCGCCAGAACGAAGAAGAACACCACCGGTGCCCCGACCGCGATCGCGAGCAGCGCCCATTCGCCGAGTCCAAAGCCTGCCAGACCTTGCGGCATACCGCCTGAGAACGAGCCGAAGCGGCCCACGACGGCGAAGGCGGCGCCTGCGAGCCAGGCGACCGATGCGAACGCCGCGAGCCAGTAGGGTTTGGCAGAAGGTCGCGCCGAGAAGGCCTGGACCAAAGAGCTGGAATCGCGGCGGTCGTCATTGGCGACACGGCTCTTGTCGGGAGCGATGGCAGGACGCGGCTTTGGCTGCGGCGCGGCGACCGTCTCCTGCGCCATCACCGGCTCGACCCGCGGCAGGTCGAATTTAAGGTCGGTGTCGGACGTCGAAGGCAGTTTCGGCTCGTCGGCGAGCGTGATCTCGTCGGGGCTCTTGCCCGGCTGATCCAGCCGCAAGGCTTCCTCGATCGCGGACATGGCCGCCTCGGTCGGATCCTGGAGCCTGCTTTGCCGTGTCATGATCGCCGCCTCACCACGCTACTGTCGACAGACGCAACAACAATGCCGTGCCTTATGCCGCCGGTCGGGCCGCCTCTGACCCGGACATGACGAGGACACTGCGCCCATCATTTACTGATTGGAAGGGTAGTGGACCCCACGGATGATGGGAACCCGTTTGCCTGCATGATTCACAAACGTCGTTAACGCCTCATTCACCATGATCGCGCTTCTTAAGCGGTCAGAGTGCTGGCGCAAGGTTCGGCCCAGCCATCACTGCTACGAGCGTCCAATGCCCCAGACAGCCATCGATCTCGTCCATCTCGCCCGCCAGACCGGCGGCGATCACGCTCTGGAGCGGGAGCTTCTGGCTCTTTTCGCCCAGCAATGCGTGCGGCATTTGCGCACGATCCACGCCGGCGCGGACGCCAAGGCGAAAATGGACGCCGCCCATACGTTGAAAGGCGCCGCCCAGGCGATCGGGGCCTGGCAGGTCGCCGACGCTGCCGACGCGATCGAGCGGCATCTCGCCGAGCCCGATCCGCGCCGCGTCGAGACCGCGATGGATTCGCTTGCACTGGCGGCGGCCGAGGCGCGCGCCGCGATCTCGCGCTTCGACAGCGCTGCGTGAGGGCGAAAAGCGCTTTCCCCCTGGCCTGGAAATCATCTAAACGGAGCGCGTCTCAAGGCCGGCCGGAGTTCACGATGCCCCAGATCACCTTCATCGACGCGCAGGGCACGAGCCGAACCGTCGAGGGCGAGACCGGCTCCACGGTCATGGAAGTCGCCGTGCGCAACGCCGTCCCGGGCATCGAGGCCGAATGCGGCGGCGCCTGCGCCTGCGCCACTTGCCATGTCTATGTCGATGACACCTGGGCCGCCAAAACCGGTGCCGCCGAGTCGATGGAGGAGGACATGCTCGATTTCGCCTTCGACGTCCGCCCGACCTCGCGCCTCTCTTGCCAGATCCGGGTGCGCGACGAACTCGATGGGCTGATCGTCAGGACGCCCGCGCGCCAGGGCTGACGCCGCCTTCTGCAGCCAGCCCCGCCGCGCGACAGCACCATCCCTCCCGCGGCCCATCGCGGGTCGCCGTTGCCGCAGGCAGGTGAGCGAAACCCTCACACGTCTCTGGCCGACGGGAGCTGCCTCAATTCAGGCGCGCCTTAGGCGCTAATTTCGTCGGGCTTGCGCTGATCGATGGCATGTGCCGCGGGATCGGGCGAAGATCGATCGACTGCACCGGGAGGATGCCATGTACAAATCGATTCTGATCCCCGTCGATCTCGCCGAAGCCGATCTGGCCAAACCCGCGATCGATGCGGCGGTGGGCCTGGCCGACATCTCCGGCGGTTCGATCCGGCTGGCTTATGTCCGCTCGCTGGTGCCGGTCACCTATATGGAGTTCGTGCCGGCCGGTTTCGATTCCGAGCAGCAGGACGACGCCGAGGCCAAGCTCGCCGCCATCGCAGCCAAAATTCCGCTGCCCGAGGAGCGGGTCTCGGCAAAAGTGCTGATCGGCTCCGTCCATGGCGAGATTCTCGCCGAGGCCGACGCGCATGGCGCCGACCTGATCGTGATCGGCTCGCACGAGCCCGGGATGCTCGCCTATGTGATCGGCTCGAACGCCTCGGCTATCGTGCGGCGGGCGAAATGCTCGGTGCTGGTGGTGCGGTAGGCCGTTCAGGCCGATATACGCCCCGGCACCAGATCGTCGGGCACTGCGCCATGTGCCAGTTCGCGCGGGCGGTTGAGCTTTACCATCGGCCAGACCTGCCAGAACGAGGCGGCTGCCAGCGCCAGGCCGAGAAAGCCGGCGGTGTTCGCGCCCTGGAGAAAGGCGCGCACCGTGAAGAAAGCCAGCATGGCGGTGGAAAGTCCCCCGACCAGCGCGAGTGCCAGCCATAACGGATAGGGCTTGCCCCTGACGAAACGGACGCTGGGATTGGCGCGGGCTATGCAGGCCGAAAGCGCCGTGACGAAGGCATGGTAGCGGGCATCGTCGTGGTCGAGGTCGGTCAGCGAGCGCCAGGACAGGTTACCGAATGTGACCACCTTGCCGTCGCTGAGCCGCAATTGGGTCTTGAAGCCTTTCGTGCTGATATTGCTGGGCGCATAGATGAAGCGCACCTGCTCGACCGCCGAAAGCCTGACCCGCTCGACCTTCCGCGTCGTGTCGATCTCCAGCGCATCGCCGTCGAGCCTGTAGGCGATCTCGAAGCCGATCGGGCGCGGCCGTTGGCGCCAGGACGGGGGAGGGGTGTCGTCGGGTTCTAACTGCATCGCGGCGAGCCTTAGCGACTCGCCTTGCACTTGTCTCTGGCCATCGAAGCCGCAATTGCTTTGTTCAGTCATGGTGGTCGAGGCGAGACAATGATGAGCGAACGGAAAGATGCTGGCGCGGAAGCTGATGCCCTACTGACCTTGCTCAGAATGCAGGAGGAAGAGCTTCTCGCCGCAGATCAGCGCGCATCACCAGAGAAGGTCACTGAATTGCTGGCCGATGATTTCATCGAGTTCGCGCGATCCGGCGGCATCCATGATCGCGACCAGACGATAGCTGCGCTTGCCAGGGAACGGACGAAACACGTCAGGAAGGCGTCTGATTTTCGGGTGAGCCTGCTTGGGGAAGGCGTTGCTCTTCTGACCTATCGCTCAACACGGCAATCACCCCTGGATTTGGAGGAACAGCACTCGCTGCGGAGTTCGGTCTGGGTGCGCGTTCAGGGGCGCTGGCGGATGCGATTTCCCAGGGCACGCCGAGCCGTTAGCCGGTGGTGGTGATTGGGAGCGCGATGCTATTTGCTGTTCACCCCTTGGATGCCTCCATCTTTTCCGCAAGCCAAATCTTGATCAGAGACTGGTAGGTGACATCGCGCTGGTTCGCCGCGATCTTGATCCCGTCCAGCAGAGAATTTGGCAGCCGAATGGAGATCAAGGTCGAAGATGGCTTCAGGTTCGGGAACCGGACTCGGACAGCCTTGGTCCAGTCGACATAGTCGGTGGAATCATGCGTCGTCCAGAACGTGCGTTCCTCCGCCTCGGTCTGAAAGGTCGGGATCGGCTTAAGCGTTTTGCCCATATACCTAAGCTCCCTGCGGGGCCTGTACGTCTCGCTACCGCGCCAGCACCTTCATCGCCCCATCCAGCCCGTCCAGCGTCAGCGGGAACATGCGTCCACCCATCAGGGAGCCGATCTGGCGGATCGACTGGGTGTAGCTCCACAGATGCTGCTCCACCGGGTTGAGCCAGACCGATTTTGGGAAGCGCCCGGTCAGCCGCTCCATCCAGACCGAGCCCGCCTCCTCGTTCCAGTGCTCGACCGAGCCGCCCGGCATCGCGATCTCATAGGGGCTCATCGAGGCGTCGCCGACGAAGACCGCGCGATAATCCGCCGGATAGGTTCGCAGTAGCTCGAAGGTCGGGATGACCTGGTCGTGCCGGCGGCGGTTCTCGCGCCAGACCCGCTCATAAGGGCAGTTGTGGAAGTAGAAATGTTCGAAATGCTTGAATTCGGCCCGCGCCGCCGAAAACAGCTCTTCGGCCAGTTCGACGTGCCAGTCCATCGAGCCGCCGACGTCGAGAAACAGCAGCACCTTGACGGCGTTGCGCCGCTCGGGCCGCAGCTTCACGTCGAGATAGCCGTGCCGCGCCGTCTCCGAGATCGTACTGTCGAGGTCGAGTTCCTCGGCGGCGCCGGTGCGGGCGAATTTGCGCAGGCGGCGCAGGGCGATGCGAAGATTGCGCACGCCGAGTTCGCGCGTGTCGTCGAAATCCCCGAACTCGCGCTTGTCCCAGACCTTCACCGCGCGGAAATTGCGATTTCCGTCCTGGCCGATGCGCACGCCTTCGGGATTGTAGCCATAGGCGCCGTAGGGCGAGGTGCCGGCGGTGCCGATCCATTTCGAGCCGCCCTGATGCCGGCCCTTCTGCTCTTCGAGGCGCTGTTTCAGCGTCTCCCAGAGCTTGTCCCAGCCCAGCGCCTGGAGTTGCGCCTTTTCCTCATCGCTCAGATATTTCTCGGCGAGCTTGCGCAGCCATTCCTCCGGAATGCCGGCCTGCTCGATCGCCTGCTGAAGCGTCTCCATGCCCTTGAAAACCTGGGCGAAGACGGTGTCGAAGCGGTCGAGATGCCGCTCGTCCTTCACCAGGCAGGTGCGCGCCAGATAGTAGAACTCGTCGACGCGGTGCTCGGCAAGGTCGGCCTCGACCCCTTCGAGCAGGGCCAGATACTCCCGCAGCGTGACGGGAACCTTGGCGGCGCGCAGATCGGTGAAAAGGCGGAGGAACATCGCCTTACTGTGAGGGCTCCGGTGCCGCGGTCAAGCAGCACCGGCGCAAAGGCCGGATGCTGCCCGACGAGCGTCCGCGCTTACGCGACGGCTTCGGCGAGGTCCTTGGTGACCTTGAACTTCACGACCGTCTTGGCCGGAACCTTGATCATGGCACCGGTGGACGGGTTGCGGGCCTCGCGGGCATCGCGCTTGGCAGCCGATAGCTTGCCGACGCCGCCGAGCGTGACGTCGTCGCCGGCCTTCAGCGTCTTGGCGACGATCGCACCCAGCGAAGTCAGGATGGCCGAAACGTCGGTCTTGGACTTGCTGGTCTCTTCAGCAATGGCGGCAATCAATTCGTTCTTGGTCATGAAATCCTCCTTGAGAGGGTGTTGGGTCATGTATCTCGCGAGGCGCCGGGATTTGTGTATCCGACGATCGCTCGATCCGCGGGCACTCGAATCGCACCGCGCGGGGTTGCAGTTGACATGACGGTAATCAAAAGACGACTGCCATGGCGGTAGATACGCACAGAAATCGGCTTCGTTCCGGCTCCAGGGGACCAAAGCTCGCGAAAAGCCAGGCACTGGCGGGGCGATTGACAAAGTTCGATCGCTTATTTCAAGCTTAAAATAATTAGACGAGGGATGATTCCGGCATGAAGGCCATCATTGTCGGCGGTGGAATTGGCGGCTTGTCGCTGGCGCTGATGCTGCACGCGCGCGGCATCGCGGCGACGGTCTACGAACAGTCGGGCGAGCTCCGCGAGGTCGGCGTCGGCATCAACACGCTGCCGCACGCGATCAGGGAACTGGCCGAGCTCGGCCTTCTGCCGGCGCTCGATGCGGTCGCGATCCGGACCCGCGAGCTGATCTACATGAACCGCTTCGGCCAGACCGTCTGGCGCGAACCGCGCGGCCTGCATGCCGGAGCGCCGGTCCCGCAGTTCTCGATTCACCGCGGCAGGCTGCAGGGCGTGATCCGTGACGCCGTCGTCGAGCGGCTCGGATCAGGCGCGCTGCGCACCGGCCGACGCCTGCAGGGTTTTCTGCAGGATGAAGGCGGCGTCACCGCGCATTTCGCCGATTCCCGTCGCGGAGAGGCCGGCGAGACCGACCGGGCCGACATCCTGGTCGCCGCCGACGGCATCCATTCGGCCGTCCGCGCGCATTATTTCCCGCATCAGGGCCCGCCGCGCTGGAATGGCGTGCAGATGTGGCGCGGCGCCTGCGACTGGCCGCTCTTCCTCGACGGCGAGAGCATGATCATCGCCGGCGGCATGGCCGGCAAGCTCGTGCTTTACCCGATCGCGCCCGGATCGAGCCCGCAGACGCGCCTGACCAATTGGGTCGTCAACATCCGGACCGGCGATCCGGCAAAGCCGCCGCCGAAGGAGGCCTGGTCGAAGCCGGGCCGGCTCGAGGACGTGCTGCCCCATGCCCGCCGCTTCACCGTGCCGGGCGTCGATATTCTGGGCCTGATCCAGGCCTCGCCGGGCTTCTGGGACTATCCGATGTGCGACCGCGACCCGCTGCCGCGTTGGACCCATGGCCGGGTCACGCTGCTCGGCGACGCCGCCCATCCGATGTACCCGGTCGGTTCGAACGGCGCCTCGCAGGCGATCCTCGATGCGCGCTGCCTTGCCGATCTGCTGGTGGGGGCCGAGCATCCGCGCCATGCGCTGGCGGCCTATGAGGCGATCCGCTTGCCTGCGACTGCCGAGGTCGTGGCCATGAACCGCGTCGGCGGCCCCGAGCGCGTCATCGATGCGGTGGAGGCGCTGGCGCCAAACGGCTTCGATGATGTCGAGCGCGTGCTGAGCTATGCCAAGCGCGAGGCGATCGCGAAGGCCTATGCCGGCAAGGCCGGGTTTGCGAAGGATCAGTTGGCCGCGCAGAAGCGGTAGTGCTGCGTCTCAGCCTGCTTCGGTCAGTTGCCGGATCCGGTTCTTCAGCCGGGCATTGTCCTGCTCTGATTGCTTGAGCCGGCGCGCAATGTCGAGCGGTACGACCTCGCTCGCTTCTGCAGCAGCCTGCGCGAAGGCGATGCCGATGCGCTGGCCGTCGCGCCACTGCACGCGTGCCGGATAGCAGCGCTCGCGATGGAGGATTTCCAGCTCGAACGCATGGGGCAGGGCGACCGCATCGGAGAGCTGCAGCAGGGCGCCGTTATCCGAGAGATTGCGGACCATGCAGTCCAGCGTCGAGTTGTTCCTGTTGAAGCGGATATGGCCGCCCAGAAACGTGCGAAGGCGCGGAGAATTCCGGCGTTCAGTCATCATGTCGCGGCCCTCCGCTTGCTCCAGGCAGCTGCATTTTGCAACCTAGGCAACACTACACGCAACCTCCGAAGTTGTGCGGCTTTGTAGCCGTTAAGGTTACCTGACGAGCAGAGAAATGCGGGTCGTAGCGGACACCCGCCGATCTTCGATCCATATACAAGCCTTCGCGTTTATGCCGCCACCCGCGCCCGCAGCGCCCTGAAGGCAGCGAAATCGATTGGAGTGTTTGGTTCGCACTCCTCCTCCGTCATGAAGACGACGCCGACATCGTCGCCGCGCCGCCAGCACTGGCGCACGCGCAGGGTTTCGCCATCCCTCGCATCGACTTCGAAAACCGCCGGCAATTCGGTCCAGTCGGCCAGGCGGAGAAGGGCGCCGGTCTCGGACCGGTTGCGCAGCGTACAGGCGAAAATCGACTGGCGGCCGTTGAATACGATGCTCGCCCGCGAATGCAGCCGTTCGCGCCTGGTCTCACGACGGTCGATCATCATCGCACGGCTCCGTTGTCTCGGCCTGCCGTCAGATCCGCAGGCCTTGGTCCACGGTATCGTGCCTGAAAGCCGAAGGTCGCGCAGCCTTGAGTTTGCGTTAGGCTTAATCCGGTGGCGTCTCACGCCCCCTCGGGCGGCGGCGGCAGGAAGTCGACCTCGTGCTTCGCCGACAGGGCCACGACATCGGCCGGGTTCTGCTCGGCCATCGAGTGGATGCCCCAGAACAGGTCGTAAAGCCGCCCGGTGGGCGCGACCCAGAACAGGCACTTCACCGCCGCGTCGCTCTTGTTGAACAGCCCGTGCGGCACGTTGCGGGGCAGGCGGATCACATCGCCGGGCGAGGCAAAGCTCTCCTGCCCGTCGAGGACGAGATCGAGCCGGCCTTCCAGCATGTAGATAAACTCATCCTGGGTGGTGTGGATATGCGGCGGCACGAATGTGCCGGGCGGGAATGTCGCGTGCCAGGAAAACGAGTCGGCGCTCAGCGTTTTCGGCACATAGGTCTGGCCCAGGATGTTCCACGAGATGGCGTCGAGGCCCTCATTGGCCTTGGTGACTCCTGCTGTCAGCGGCTTCATGGTCGTTGTCCCTCGTCAGAAATGCAGGAAGCGGTCTTTGACCGCCGCGTCGCTGCGCAGATCATCGCTCGTGCCGCGCCAGACGACGCGGCCCTTCTCCAGCACCACATGCCGGTCGGCGATCTTCGCCAGCGCATCGACGTTCTTGTCGATGACGAGGATCGATTCGCCCTCGGCCTTGAGCGCCGCCAGGCACGACCAGATCTCCTGCCGGATGATCGGCGCAAGACCCTCGGTCGCCTCGTCGAGAATGATCAGCCGCGGATTGGTCATCAGCGCCCGGCCGATCGCCAGCATCTGCTGCTCGCCGCCCGAAAGCTGGTTGCCGCGATTGGCGCGCCGCTCCTTCAGCCGCGGAAAGAAATCGTAGATTCGGGCGATGTCCCAGCGCGCCTTGCCGAAACGGCTCGCGGCAGTCGCGATCAGGTTCTCCTCGACGCTCAGCGTCGGAAAGATCATCCGGCCTTCCGGCACGAGGCCGATCCCGGCCTGGGCGATGCGGAACGGGGGAGCACCCGTCAGGTCGCGTCCCGCCACGCTGACCTTGCCCGCCTTGGGCGGGATCAGCCCCATGATGGCGCGCACGGTCGTCGTCTTGCCCATGCCGTTGCGGCCGAGCAGCGTCACCACCTCGCCCTCGGCGATTGTGAGGTCGATCCCGAACAGGATCTGAGCCTCGCCATAGCCGGCTTCCAGCCCCTCGACGGTCAGCATGATGGAGCGTCCCGTTCCGTCATTCCGGGGCGGCCCGCAGGGCCGAACCCGGAACCCGCGACCGGGTGAGTCGGTCCGATGGCCTCACAAAGGGCGAGCCCGGTCGTGGGTTCCGGGTTCCTCGCTTCGCGAAGCCGCGGAATGACAAGGCTGGCGCTTCTCATCACCCCTCCTCGCCGAGATAGGCTTCGCGCACGGCCGGATCGGCCCGCACCGTCGCCGGATCGCCCGAGGCGATGACCCGGCCATAGACCAGCACCGTCACCGTGTCGGCGAGTGCGAACACGGCTTCCATATCGTGCTCGACCAGCAGCATGGCATAGCGGCCCTTCAGGCTCTTGAGCAGCTCGATCAGCCGCTCGCCCTCCTCGCGGCCGACCCCGGCCAGCGGCTCGTCGAGCAGGATCGCGGCAGGCTCCAGCGTCAGCGCCATGGCGATCTCGAGCGCGCGCTTCTCGCCATGCGAGAGCCGGCCGGCGAGCACATGGGCACGCGACGCCAGCCCGACGGACTCGATCGCGGCCCAGGCCGGCCGGTTCAGCGCCTCGTCGCGCGCCGCGTTGCGAAACAGCGCGAGCGGCGAAGGCGCCCGCGCCTGGACGCTGAGCGCGACATTCTCCAGCACCGAAAGCGATGCGATCGTCGAGGTGATCTGGAAGGTGCGCGCCAATCCGGCCCGCGCGCGCTTTTCCGGCGAGAAGGCGGTGATGTCGGTCCCGCGAAACCGCACCTCTCCGGCGTCGGGCCGCAGCATCCCCGAAATCTGGTGGACGAGCGTCGTCTTTCCGGCGCCGTTGGGGCCGATCAGCGCATGAAGTTCGCCCGGCGCCACCGACAAACTGACGCCGTCGGTGACCTTCAGCGCGCCGAAGGCCTTGCGGACACCGGAGAGGGCGAGCACCGGCTCAGCCATCGCTGCGCCCGCCGAGCTTGCCCATGATGCCGACGAGGCCGCCGCGGGTGAACAGCACGAACAGCACGATCATCGGCCCGAAGATCACGCGCCAATGCTCGGTCCAGTGCGACAGCACCTCTTCCGCGAAAAGATAGGTCAGTGCCCCGATGATCGCGCCGTGCAAGCTTCCGACGCCGCCGAGCACGACCATGAAGATCAACTCGCCCGAGCGCTGCCAGGACATGTAGGCGGGGCTGACGAACTCGGTCTGGTTGGCCAGCAGGAAGCCCGACAATCCGGCGATCATGCCGGAGATGATGTAGGCGATCAGCCGGATGCGCCCGACATCGTAGCCCGTCACCGTGACCCGCGTCGCGTTCTCCCGTGCCGCCCGCAGCACCCGCCCGAAGCGTGAGGCGACGATGACGCTGATCAGCGCGTAGCAGCCTGCCAGCGTCCCCAGCACAACGTAGAAGAAGCTCGTCCGGTTCGCGAACGGCTTGAAGCCGAGCAGCGTGCTGCGATCCGACAGCGTCAAGCCATCGTCGCCGCCATAGGCCGAGAGCGCCTGCGCCAGGAAGAACGCCATCTGCCCGAAGGCGAGCGTGATCATGATGAAGGCGACGCCCCGGGTCCGCAGCGAGACGGCCCCTGTGACGGCCGCGAAGACGGCGCACAGCAACAGGATCGCCGGCAGTGCCAGCAGGGCCTCGGTCTGCCCCTCCGTGATCATGATCCCGGTGACATAGGCGCCGATGCCGATGAAGGCGGCATGGCCGAAGGAGACCAGCCCGCCGACGCCCAGAATCAGGTCGAGCGACAGCGCCGCGATCGCAAAAATCATCGCCCTCGTCACCAGCGTCAGCCAATGCGCGGGCAGCCCGAGCGAGACGGCCAGCGGCAGCGCGGCGAGCAGGACGAACAGCACGATCGCGGTCAGCGGGCGACGCCTGCGCGCCGGCAAGGCCAGGGCCTGCGCATCGCCGAGCGTCCTCACGAGCGGCCCTTTGCGGGCAGCAGGCCCTCGGGCCGCACGAACAGCACGATCGCCATGACGAGATAGATCAGCATCGAGGAGAGCGCCGCACCCGTCGCCCGCGCCGAGGGTGCGCTCATGAACAGCCGTAGGAGGTCGTTCATGAAGGAGCGGCCGAGCGTGTCGACGAGGCCGACGATCAGCGCGCCGACGAAGGCGCCGCGGATCGAGCCGATCCCCCCGACCACGATGACGACGAAGGCGAGGATCAGCACCGTGTCGCCCATACCGGGTTCGACCGAGAGGATCGGCGCCGCCATCGCCCCGGCAAAGCCCGCCAGCATCGTCCCGAAGGCGAAGACGATCATGAACAGCTTGCGGATGTCGACGCCGAGCGCCGAGACCATGGCGGCATTGGAGGCGCCGGCCCGCAGCAGCATTCCCGTCCGCGTCTTCTCGACGATGAACCAGAGCAGCCCGCCGACCGCCAGCCCCGCCCCGATCAGCGCGAAACGGTAGGTCGGGTAGAGGATGCCATCCATCAGCCTGACCGAGCCGGAGAGGAATTCCGGCACCGGAACCGAGAGCGGAGCCGCGCCCCACACCATCTTGACCGCTTGGTTCAGCAGCAGGATCAGTCCGAAGGTCGCCAGAACCTGATCGAGATGATCGCGTTCGTAAAGATGGCGGAAGACGAGGAATTCGAGCGCCAGCCCGATCAGCAGGGCCGCCGCGAGCGCCAGCACCAACCCCAGCACGAAGCTGCCGGTCAGCGAAACGAAGGTGACTGCTAGATAGGCGCCGAGCATGTACTGCACGCCATGCGCCAGATTGATGAAGTCCATCACCCCGAACACGAGCGTCAGCCCAGCCGCGACCAGGAACAGCAGGATGCCGAACTGGAGCCCGTTAAGAGTCTGGACGATGAGGAGGCTGGTGGTCATGGCGGATGGGTTCGCGCACCGTATCGGGAAAGGGCTCCCCTTCTCCCCTTGCGGGAGAAGGTGGCCGCGCAGCGGCCGGATGAGGGGTTGCCGTGCGCTCTCTGGTTGGCGGGGCGTCGCTCTCACCGGCTCAACCTGTGCGACCCCTCATCCGTCTCGGCGCGATCGCGCCGAGCCACCTTCTCCCGCAAGGGGAGAAGGGGAGCGCAGCGCTCTACGCCGAAGCCTCACTTCAGCGGGCAATCCTTCGCGTGCGGATCGGCATAGTCCGTGAACACCTTCTGGGCGATCTCGGTCTGGAACTTGCCGTCCGGCCGCTTCGCGACCTTCACCAGATAGAAGTCCTGGATCGGGAAGCCGTTGGTGTTGAACTTGAACTTGCCGCGCAGCGAGGTGAAGTCGGCCTTCTTGATCGCGGCGCGCAGCTTGTCCTTGTCGCCCGTGCCGCCGGCCGCCTTGACCGCGGAGTCGATCAGCATGGCGGCGTCGTAGGCCTGCTGGGCATAGGAGCCCGGCACGATCTTGTAGGCCGCCTCATAGGCCGTGACGAAGGCCTTGGTCTGCGGGTTGTCCATGTTCGGCGCCCAGGTCATGCCGCCGAACAGGCCGACGGCAGCGTCCTGCTGTGCCGGCAGCGTCGATTCATCGACGGTGAAGGCCGAGAGGAACGGAATCTTGCCCTGAAGGCCTGCCTGCGACCACTGCTTGACGAAATTGACGCCGAGCCCGCCGGGAAGGAAGGCGAAGACCACGTCGGGCTTGGTCGAGGCGATCTTGGCGAGGTCGGAGGCGAAGTCCATGGAGGTCAGCGGCGCATAGACCTCGTCGACGATCTCGCCCTTGAAGTAGTTCTTGAAGCCGGCGAGCGAGTCCTTCCCGGCCTGGTAGTTCGGCGCGATGATGTAGGCGCGCTTGTAGCCCTGGTCCTGCGCGTATTTGCCCAGCACCTCATGGACCTGGTCGTTCTGGTAGGAGGTTACGAAGAAGTTCTGGTTGCAGGCCTTGCCGGCCATGGTCGAAGGGCCGGCGTTCGGCGAGATCAGGAAGGCGCCCGAATCCAGCACCGGCTTGGCGATGGCGCCGAGGATGTTGGAGAACACCGGGCCGACGACGAAGTCGACCTTGCTGCCCTCGACGAAGCTGCGGACCTTGCCGACCGCGACGTCGGGCTTCAGTTCGTCGTCGATCACGGTGATCTGCACGGGCACGCCGCCGAGCTTGCCGCCGTTCTTGTCGACCGCGAGCTGGAAGCCGTCGCGGACCTGCTGGCCGAGCGCGGCTGCCGGGCCGGTCAGCACGCTGACGACGCCGATCTTGATCGGCTCCTGGGCCTGGGCGCTGCCGGCGGCGAGCGCGAGCAGGCCGGCACCGAGTGAAAGCGCGAACTTGGATGTCATGTCGAATGTCCTCCCGGGACGAGCGAGAAAGCGGCAGCGCGGCGGGGGTCCCTCAACCTCCCGGGCCACGCGATGAGGCCATATTGTTTCAAGCTTAAAATATCTGCAAGGGGTTCTTGGGCAAGAAATTTCGGGTTCCCGCCCGATGTCATTCCGAGGCCCGGCAACGCCGGGAACCCGGAACCCACGACCGGGCGAGACATCCATCAGCCCGGACGAAAACATTCACCCGGTCGTGGGTTCCGGGTTCTTAGCTTCGCGAAGCCCCGGAATGACAGTGGTGCGTCACGCCTGCACACCGTCCACATACCAGTCCATCTTGGACATGATCTCGTCGGAGGCTTTTTCCCCGGCCTTGACCCGGACGACGCCCTTCTGGTCCTTCAGTTCGCCGGTGAAGGGATGCAGCGTGCCTGCCACGATCCCCTTCGTCACCTCGTCGGCGGCAGCCCGCGCGGCCGGCGTCACCGCGTCGTTATAAGGCGCGATCTTGACGAAGCCGTCCTTGATGCCGCCCCAGACGTCGCCCGACTTCCACTGGCCGTCCATGACCTCCTTGACGCGCTTGATGTAATAGCCCGACCAGTCGTCCACGATCGCCGAGAGATGAGCCTTGGGCGCGAACGCCTTCATGTCCGAGGCCTGGCCGAAGGCAAAGACGCCGCGCTGCTCGGCCGCCTGCAGGGCCGCGGCTGAATCGGTATGCTGGGTGATCATGTCGGCGCCCTGGTCGATCAGAGCCTTGGCGGCGTCGGCCTCCTTGGCAGGGTCGTACCAGGTCGAGGCCCAGATCACCTTGGTCTTGAAGTTGGGGTTCACCTTCTGCGCCGCCAGCGTGAAGGCGTTGATGCCCATCACCACCTCGGGGATCGGGAAGGAGGCGATGTAGCCGGCCTGACCCGATTTCGACATGTGACCGGCGATGGTGCCGATCACGGCCCGGCCCTCATAGAAACGGGCATTGTAGGTCGCGACGTTCTCGGCCCGCTGATAGCCTGTGGCGTGCTCGAAATGGATCTTCGGAAACTGCTTGGCGACCTGGATCGTCGGATTCATGAAGCCGAACGAGGTCGTGAAGATGATCTGGTTGCCGGCCTGCGCCAGCTGCCGGATGGCGCGCGCGGCGTCGGGCCCCTCGGCGACGTTCTCGATGAAGCTCGTCTTGATCTTGGCGCCGAACTCCTTCTCCAGCGCCAGCCGCCCCTGGTCGTGCGTCCAGGTCCAGCCATGGTCGCCGACCGGACCGACATAGATGAAGCCGACGCCGAGCGGCGCCTGCGCCGAGGCGCCGCCGATCAGCGGAAGCGTTGCGGCCGCCGCGCCGGCGCCGAAGTTGAACCTGCGGCGGGTGATGATGGATGTCATGCTCGTGGTCTCCCGTGTGGTGGTGGCGGCGTCAGGACGCCGAGAAGGGTTTGCCGAGGCAGGCCGGCGCATCGAGCCGGCCGCTCTTTCGTCCAAGCGACATCATGGTCAGAACCGCGATCGTCGCAAGATAGGGCGCCATCGCCAGGAACTCGGGCGCAAGCCATGTCACGCCCGCGGCCTTCGCCTGGAGCTCCAGCGTCATCACCGCGCCGAAGAGATAGGCCCCCAGCAGCAGCCGTCCGGGCCGCCACGCCGCGAAGACGACGAGCGCCAGCGCGATCCAGCCGCGGCCGGCTGTCAACCGGTCGGCCCACATCGGCGTCAGCGCCAGCGAGAAATAGGCCCCGCCCAGTCCCGCCAGCGCGCCGCCGAAGGCGATCGCGCCATAGCGGATGCCGATCACCGGATAGCCGATCGCATGGGCGGAGCCGTCGTTTTCGCCAACCGCCCGCAGGATCAGCCCCGGTCGCGTCCTGCGCAGGAACAGGCTGACCGCCAGGACGAGCAGAAGCGAGAGATAGACGACGATGTCGTGGCCGAACATGGCGCGAAGCAAAGGATGGCCCGACAGAGCCTCGGGAAACACCGGCCCGAGCCGCGCGATGGTGCGCCCGACGAAGCCGGCCCCGATCAGCGACGACGCGCCGATACCGAAGATCGTCAGCGCCAGACCGGTCGCGACCTGGTTTGCGGTCAGCGACAGCGTCAGGACGGCGAAGACCATCGCGGTGGCGACGCCGGCAAGCGCCGCTGCCACGAGCCCGAGCCCCGTGCTGCCGGTGCTGTAGGCGACGGCGAAGCCTGCGACCGCGCCGCACAGCATCATGCCCTCGACGCCGAGATTGAGCACGCCCGACTTCTCGACGACGAGCTCGCCCAGCGCTGCGAGCAGGATCGGCGTCGAGGCCGCAACGAGGGTCATCAGAATGGAAACGAGCATGGCGGAGGTCATGGTGCGCCCTCTGTCATTCCGGGGCGCGCCAGAGGCGCGAACCCGGAACCCACGACCGAGTAATCGCGCCGTCCTGCCTCTTGCCCGGTCGCGAGGTCTCGCCCGGTCGTGGGTTCCGGGTTCTTCGCTGCGCGAAGCCCCGGAATGACAAAGGAGGATGTCCGAATCCTCATGCCGCCCGCACCTTCCACCCGATGCGATACCGCACCAGCACATCCGTCGCGAGCAGCACGAACAGCAGCAGCGCCTGGAACATCCCCGTCGCCGCTTGCGGCAGCTTGACCGTGGTCTGCGCGATCTCGCCGCCGACATAGGTCGCCGCCAGCACAATCCCGCCGAAGACGATGCCGAGCGGGTTCAGCCGCCCGAGAAACGCAACGATGATCGCCGTGAAGCCATAGCCGGTCGGGAATTGCGGCGTCAGCTGGCCGAAGGGGCCGGCCGCCTCGAAGAGTCCCGCGAGCCCCGCAAGCCCGCCACCCGCCAGCAGCGAGGCCCAGGTCACGGCATTCGCGGAAAAGCCGCCATGGCGCGCGGCAGCGGGCGCGAGGCCGACGACCTTCACCGCATATCCCGCCGTCGTCTTTTCTATCACCAGCCATGCGACGATCGCGATGACGATCGCCAGCGGGATACCAAGATGGACCAGCGAGCCCTCGGCCATCGCCGGCAGCGTCTGGTCGGCACTGAACATCCGCGTCTGCGGGAAATTGAAGCCGTCGGGATCCTTCCACGGGCCGCGCACGAGATAATACAGGCCCTGCACCGCGACATAGGTCAGCATCAGGCTGGTCAGGATCTCGCTGACCTGCAGCTTCACACGCAGGAAAGCCGGGATCGCGGCCCAGGCCATGCCGCCCAGGATGCCGGCGACGGCCATGGCGGGCAAAATCCACCAGCCGGTCATGCCGTGCGTCGCCAGCGCTACTCCGGTGCCGGCGATCGCGCCCATGACGTATTGCCCTTCCGCCCCGATGTTCCAGACATTGGCGCGGAAGCCGATCGCGAGCCCTAGCGCGATCATCACCAGCGGGGCCGCCTTCACCCCGAGATCGGCCCAGCGCTGCGGCTCCAGGAACGGCGTCAGAAAAATGTCGCGCACGGCGTGGAAGCCGTCATAGCCCATCGCCGTGAACACGATCATGCCGATCAGCATGGTCAGCGCCACCGCGATCAGCGGGCTGGCATAGAGCATCAGCGTGCTCGGCTCGCGGCGGCGTCGCCACTCAAGCATGGGCTTGCGCCTCCTCGCCATGCACGCCGCCCATCATCAGGCCGATCTCGTCGATGCCGAGGCTCGCCACGTCGCGCGGGGCAGACAGCCTGCCCTCGTTGATCACGCAGAGCCGGTCGGCGAGCTCCAGCAACTCGTCGAGATCCTGCGAAATCACCACCACGGCCGAGCCTTTCGCCGCCAGATCGACCAGTTCCTGCCGGATCGCGGCGGCCGCGCCCGCATCCACGCCCCAGGTCGGCTGGCAGACGACGAGCACCGAGGGCGTCTGGCCGATTTCGCGGCCCATGATGAATTTCTGCAGATTGCCGCCCGAGAGCGAGCGAGCCAGCGCAGCCGGCCCGGTGGTGCGGACATCGAAGCGCTTGATCACAGCGTCGGCAAAGCGCTGCACGTCGCCCCGGCTGATGAAGCCGAGCGGCGCGAGCGGCAGGCGGTGGCGCGCCGTCAGCACGGCGTTGTCTGCCAGCGAAAAATCCGGCACGGCGGCATGGCCGTTGCGCTCCTCGGGCACGCAGGCGAGCCCGAGCGACCGGCGCGCGCCGGCGCCCTCCAGCCCGATCGCCTTGCCGTCGAGCAGGATCGCGCCCGGCGACCCTGCCAGCCGCTCGCCCGACAGCGCCGTCAGCAGCTCCGATTGCCCGTTCCCGGCGACGCCGGCGATGCCGAGAATTTCGCCGGCCCGCGCCGCGAATGTCACCTCCTCCAGATCGGTGCCGAAGGGCGGCTCGCCGTCGAGCGACAGCCCCTTGATCTCGAGTCGGACCGCGCCGGTCCCGCCGGCCGGCTTGCGTTCGATCTGGCGCAATTCCGCGCCGATCATCAGCTCGGCCATGCGCTTGGTGCTCTCGACCTTGGGATCGCAGGTCGCCACGACCTTGCCTCCGCGCAGGATCGTGGCCGCCTCGCACAGCGCTTTGATCTCGTGCAGCTTGTGCGAGATGTAGAGGATCGCGCAGCCCTCCGACGCGATCTGCCGCAGCGTCAGAAACAGCTTGTCGACCTCCTGCGGTGTCAGCACCGAGGTCGGCTCGTCCATGATCAGGAGCTTGGGCTTCTGCAGCAGGCAGCGCACGATCTCGATGCGCTGGCGCTCCCCCACCGAGAGCGTGTGGACCTCGCGCTCGGGGTCGAGTGGCAGCGAATAGCTGTCGAGGATTTTGGCGACGCGGGCCTTGAGTTCGTCGCGGTCGACCGCCTCGTCGAGCCCGAGCGCGATGTTCTCGATCACGGTCATCGCGTCGAACAGCGAGAAATGCTGGAAGACCATGCCGATGCCGAGCTTGCGCGCAGCCTTGGGCGAGGGGATCGCGACAGGCTGTCCGTCCCAGGCGATGGTGCCCTCGTCGGCCTGCTGCACGCCATAGATGATCTTGACCAGCGTCGACTTGCCGGCCCCGTTCTCGCCGAGCAGAGCGTGGATCTCGCCGGGCGCGACGCTGAGGCTGATATCTTCGTTCGCCTTCACGCCCGGAAAGCTCTTGGAGATATGCGCGAGCGCGAGGCGGGCAGGGGCGGTCATCGTCTCGTCGTTTCTCCCGCGTTGGAGCTTGCAGCCGCTACGCCATCCCGGCCAAGCAAGCTCCGCACCAGCTCGGCCGCCGTCAAGGCCGCTATCACTTCGGGGCGCTTGTCGGCGACATCGCCGCCGCCGATCGGGCAGGTCAGATGCGCCAGCGCCGCGCGCGTGCCGCCGGCGCGCAGGAAGCCAGATTCGAAGCGCGCGCGCTTGGTCGCCGAGCCGATCATGCCGACATAGGCCGCGTTGCCGCGCGCCAGTGCGGCCTCCGTCAGGCGGTAGTCGAGCGCATGGCTGTGCGTCAGCACGACAAAGGCGGCGCCCGGCGGCGCGGCCTCGACCGCTTCGACCGGATCGGCCATGCGGATGCAGGTCACGGCTGCCGGCAGTCCGTCCATCACACCGTCGCGGTCGTCGATCAGCGTGACGGAAAGGGGCAAGGGGCTGAGCGCCTGCGCCAGAGCCCGGCCGGTATGCCCCGCCCCGTAGATCAGCACCGTGGGCCGGGCGGCGGCCTCGGCCTTCTCGCGCGCTGCCTGCATGGCGAGATCGGCCTGCGTCGCCCGCCGGAGCGAGACCCGAACCCGCCCGCCGCAGCACTGCCCCATCTGCGGCCCGAGCGGGATGTCGAGGCTGCGCTCGCATGCGCACTCCGCCAGCATGGTGCGGGCGATGTCGATGCAGTGAAATTCAAGCTGCCCGCCGCCGATCGTGCCGGCGCTGGCCGAGGCACTGACGGCCATGGCTGCGCCGGTTTCACGGGGCGTTGAGCCTTCAGCCTGCGTCACGGCGACGAGGATGGCGCCGTCGGTGAGATGGCGCGCGAGGAAGGCGGAGAGGGGCGTCATGACCGCCTCGCGCGGCGCATGCCGGTGAAGCGCGGGGAACCCCTCTCCTGAAAGGAGAGGGGCAGGGGTGAGGTGACGGACGTAAGACCAGTTGCGCGCCCGTCTCGGCACGAGGCAGCGCAGAGGTCCCGGACATATCGGCGAAGGGCCTTCCCCTCACCCTGCTCTCTCCCTCCGGGAGAGGGTTCCCCGCGCCCGTCATTGCGAGCGCAGCGAAGCAATCCAGACGTGTGCGCGAGACCTCTGGATTGCTTCGCTTCGCTCGCAATGACGGAACGGTTCATAGCCCCGCCTCCGCCCGCACCCGCTCCACCGCCTCCAGCACCCGCTCCGGCGTCGCCGGCGTGTCGAGCCTCGGACAAACCCTGTGCCCGCCCACGCTCGCTACCGCGTCCGACAGCGCGTGCAGAACCGAGATCGCCAGCATCAGCGGCGGCTCCCCGACGGCCTTGGAGCGGTGGATCGTCGGCTCGCGGTTGGGTGCATTCTCCAGCAGTTCGACATTGAAGATGCGCGGCCGGTCCGAGGCCACCGGGATCTTGTAGGTCGAGGGCGCATGGGTCTTGAGCCGCCCCTTCTCATCCCAGACCAGCTCCTCGGTGGTCAGCCAGCCCATGCCCTGAATGAAGCCGCCCTCGATCTGGCCCTTGTCGATCGCGGGGTTCAGCGATGTCCCGCAATCATGCAGGATATCGACACGCTCGACCTTGTACTCCCCGGTCAGCGTGTCGATCGCGACTTCGGCTGCCGCCGCGCCATAGGCGAAATAATAGAACGGGTGGCCGCGCCCGGTCTTGCGGTCCCAGTGGATCTTCGGCGTGGCGTAAAAGCCCGTCGCCGAGAGCTGGGTGCGGGCCATGTAGGCGGCGGACACCAGTTCGGTAAAGCTCATCTCATGCGCGCCGACCCGCACCCGGCCGGGCAGAAACACGACGTCGCTCTCCGCGACGCTCCACTTCTTGACGGCAAAAGCGACGAGCCGCGCCTTGATCGTCTCGCAGGCATCGAGCGCCGCCATGCCGTTGAGGTCGGAACCCGAGGAGGCGGCGGTCGCCGAGGTGTTGGGCACCTTGCCGGTGGTTGTCGCGGTGATCTTGACCTGATCGAGCCCGATCCCGAAGGCCTGCGCCACCACCTGCGCCACCTTCACATAGAGCCCCTGGCCCATCTCGGTGCCGCCATGGTTCAGCATGACCGTGCCGTCGGTATAGACATGCACCAGCGCGCCTGCCTGGTTGAACCAGGTCGCGGTGAAGGAGATGCCGAACTTGACCGGCGTCAGCGCGATGCCGCGCTTGATGATCGGACTTTTGGCGTTGGCCTCGCGGATCGCCTGCTGTCGCGCGGTGTAGTCGCAACGACGCTCCAGCTCAGCCATCACCTCGCCGGCGATCATGTCCTCGACGGTCTGGTGATAGGGCGTGACGTCGCGTCCCGGCCCTTCACTGGAGGAACTGCCGCCATAGAGGTTGCGCCGGCGCACCTCCAGCGGGTCGAGCCCGGTCGCGAAGGCGACCTCCTCAATGAAGCGCTCGGCCCCGACCATGCCTTGGGGCCCGCCGAAGCCGCGAAAAGCGGTGTTGGAGACGGTGTTGGTCAGCAGGGGCTGGGAGACGGCCCGCACCGCCGGATAGAAATAGCAATTGTCCATGTGGAACAGCGCACGGTCGGTCACCGGCCCCGACAGATCGGCGTTCCAGCCGCAGCGCGCGCCATAGACCGCATCGACTGCCAGGATATGGCCGGCATCGTCGAAGCCGATCTCGTAGTCGCAGACGAAGTCGTGGCGCTTGCCGGTGATGATCATATCGTCGTCGCGGTCGGGCCTAAGCTTGACCGGCCGCTTCAGCGTGCGGGCGCTGAGCGCCGCCACGACGGCGAACAGGTTTGATTGCGTCTCCTTGCCGCCGAACCCGCCGCCCATGCGCCGAATCTCGACCGTCACTGCATGCGAACCGACGCCGAGTACGGCTGCGACCATGTGCTGGACTTCCGACGGATGCTGCGTCGAGGAGAGCACGGTCATGTCCTCGTCCTCGCCCGGAATGGCGAGCGCGATCTGGCTTTCCAGATAGAAATGGTCCTGGCCCCCGATCGCCATCGAGCCCCTGAGCCGGCGCGGGCTCGCGGCCATGGCAGCGGCGACGTCGCCGCGTTCGAGCGTCAGCGGATCGGTGACGAGCCCGCCGCCCGCCGCGCGTGCCGCCGCGACGTCGAGCACTGGCGCCTTCTCGTCATAGCAGGCCCTCGCCAGCAGGGCGGCGCGCCGCGCCTGGTCGCGTGTCTCTGCGACCACCGCGAAAAGCGGCTGGCCGTGATGCAGGATCGTCCCGGTCGCGAAAACCGGCTCGTCATGGCGATGCGTCGAGGAGATATCGTTGGCGCCTGGAATGTCGGCGGCGGTCAGGACGGCGAGAACGCCGGGCGCCGTGCGTACCGCATCGAGGTCGAGCGAGACCAGCCTGCCATGCGCGATGGTGCTCAGCCCGAGATAGGCGTGCACGAGTCCGGCGGGGCTCGCGACATCGTCGATATAGAGCGCCTCGCCCGCGACATGCTTGGCGGCAGAATCATGTGTGACGGCGGCGCCGACAAGGCCCGCCATGCTCGCCGGCTCCAGCCGCTTGCGCGCGTCAGCCATCGGCGGCCTCCACGAGCAGGCCGGCGACGCGGGTCTCGATGGTCGCGTCGGTGGTCTCGATCAGGAAGCGCCGCAGCAGGTTTCCGGCGACGGTCAGGCGATAGCGGGCCGAGGCGCGCATGTCCGAAAGCGGCGTGAAATCCTGGGGCAGGGCGGCGATGGCTGCAGCGACGGCGGCCTCGTCCCATGGCCGTCCGAGGAGCGCGGCCTCCGCTGCCTTGGCGCGCTTCGGGATGCCCGCCAAGCCGCCATAGGCGAGGCGAGCCTCTGCGATGGGGCCGGACGCGTCGAGCCTGACGAAGAACGCCCCGCACACCGCGGAAATATCCTCGTCGAAGCGTTTCGAGATTTTCGAGACGTGAAAGAGCGCACCCGCCGGCAGCTTCGGAACCAGCACCGCCTCGACGAATTCGCCCGGCTGCCGGTCCTGTTTGCGGTAGTCGAGGAAGAAACGTTCGAGCGGGATTTCGCGCCGTTCCGTTCCCTTGCGCAGCATCAGACGCGCGTCCAGCGCGATCAGCGCCGGCGGCAAATCGCCGATCGGCGAGCCGTTGGCGATGTTGCCGCCGATCGTGCCGGCATTGCGCACCTGCTCCCCGCCGAAACGGCGCATCAATTCGTCAAGTTGCGGTGAGAGTGCCGTCAGCGCGGTGCGGACATCGACGTGGTTCGCCATTGCGCCGAGGCGCAAATGGTCGCCTTCGTCGGCGATCTCGCGCAGGGCGGCGATGCGGCCGAGATAGATCACCGTCGCCGGCTGCTGCATGCCCTTGGTGACCCAAAGCCCGACATCGGTCGCGCCTGCCACCAGCGTCGCGTCGGGATGGGCGACGACAAGCTCGGCCAGCGACTCGACACTGCCCGGCGCAAGGAAACGCCGCATCCCGTCGCCCAGCGACAGCGTCTCGTCGCCGGCCATCGCGGCAAGCCGCCCGGCTGTCTCGGCGGCGTCCAGCGCAAGGCGGTCGCTCGCCCGTCCACCGCGTCGGTACATCGCCTGTGCCGCCTTGATGATCGGCTCGTAGCCGGTGCAGCGGCAGAGATTGCCCGCGAGCGCATCCTCGATGCGGGCCACGTCCGGCGCGTTCTCGTTCAGCCAGAGCGCTAGAAGCGACATCACGAAGCCCGGCGTGCAGAAGCCGCATTGCGAGCCATGGCAGTCCACCAGCGCCTGCTGAACGGGATGCAGTGCGCCGTCCGCGCCTTTCAGATGCTCGACAGTGAGCAGATGGCAGCCGTCCAATGTCGGCAGGAAGCGGATGCAGGCATTGATCGCCTCATAGCGCAGCCGGCCGCGATCGAGCCGCCCGACAACGACGGTGCAGGCACCGCAATCGCCCTCGGCGCAGCCCTCCTTGCTCCCGGTCAGGCGCCGGTCGAGCCTGAGCCAGTCGAGCACCGTCAGCGTCGGGTCGCAGGACGCGATCTCGACCGGTTCGGTTCCGAGGATGAAGCGCAGCGTGTCACGCATGCGAATGGGTTCCCGCGACGCCTGCACCAACCACCGCCGTCATACCGGACAAGCGGCAAAGCCGCGCCGATCCGGAATCCATCGCAGAGCACCGCGCCCTATGATGGATTCCGGGTCTCCGCTTCGCTGCGCCCGGAATGACGTCAGTGGTTCCAGCGCGAAACCGCCTTGCGCGATCGTGGCGTTCGTCCAAATCATGCCCGCAGATTAGGCATGTTCCAGGCTTGGCCGGAAGCGCTGATTTGGTGCAGATATGGCGTGAATTTGGGCCGGAGCCGAAAGCCTTGAGCGAAACGAAAGCCCTGACGGCCCTGCGCGGTCGCCTGCTCTGGTTCGTCGATGATCCTGAAGCGGCCGGCGACGCCGCTCATCGCTACATCGAGGACGGGCTGCTGCTGATCGAAGGCGGCCTGATCGCGGCGGTCGGCGAGGCCTCCGCGCTCCTGCCGACGCTGCCGGCAGGTACCCATGTCGCCGACCATCGCCCGCATCTGATCATGCCGGGCTTCATCGACGCGCATCTGCACATGCCCCAGACCCAGGTGATTGCCTCCTATGGCGCGCAGCTGATGGACTGGCTGAACCGATACACCTTCGTCGAGGAGCAGAAGCTCGGCCAGCAGGGCCATGCCGAAAAGCTCGCCACCTTCCTGCTCGACGAATTGCTGGCGAACGGCACCACGACGGCAGTCGCCTTCTGCTCGGTTCATCCGCAATCGGCCGAAGCCTTCTTCACCGAATCCGAGCGCCGCAACACCCGCATGGTCGCCGGCAAGGTGATGATGGACCGTAACGCGCCCGAGGCGCTGACCGATACCCCCGAAAGCGGCTATTCCGACAGCAAGGCGCTGATCGAGCGCTGGCACGGACGGGGCCGCCAGCGTTACGCGATCAGCCCGCGCTTCGCGATCACCTCGACGCCGGAGCAGCTTGCGGCCGCCGGGCGGCTGGCGGCGGAACATCCCGACTGCCACGTCCAGACCCATATCAACGAGAACCAGGCCGAGATCGCCTTTGCCCGCGAACTCTATCCCGAGTCCGCCGACTACACCGGCATCTACGAAGATTTCGGTCTGCTCGGACGCAACAGCCTGATGGGCCACTGCATCCACATGACCAAGCGCGAATGGCGCGCTTTTGCGCAAGCCCGCGCCGTGGCGGTGTTCTGCCCGACCTCGAACCTGTTTCTAGGCTCTGGGCTCTTCGACTGGGCCCGCGCCCGCCACGAGGGCGTGCGCGTCGCGGTCGCGACCGATATCGGCGGCGGCACCTCCTACTCGATGCTGCGAACCATGGCCGAGGCCTACAAGGTGCTGCAATTGCAGGGGCAGTCGCTCAGCGCGCTGGCGGCGCTCCACGCCATCACGCGCGGCAACGCAATGGCTATCGGCCTCGACCACCTCATCGGCTCGCTGGAAACCGGCCACGAGGCCGATGTCGTGGTGCTCGATCCCGCCGCGACGCGGGCGATGGCGCACCGGCTGGAAACGGCGCGCGATCTGGCCGAGGAGTTGTTCGTGCTGGTCACGCTGGGCGACGCCAGCAATATCGTCGCGACCTATGTGATGGGCGCTCCCGTCATTCCGGGGCAAGCGCGAAGCGCTTGAGCCCGGAACCCATAGCCACTGCGCTTCGGGCGGAAAACTCTAACGCAGGTCCCTGGCTACCGGGCGACGGTGCGTATGGGTTCCGGCTCTTGGCTGCGCCAAGCCCCGGAATGACGCCGGTTCAGCCCAGAACCCCGCCCTTCCTGGCGAAATCGAGATAGATCTCGCGCAGCCGAAGCGCGGCCGGTCCTGGCGCGCCGTTGTGGATCGTGTGGCCGTCGATCGAGACCACCGGCATGACGAGACTGGTGGCGGAGGTGATGAAGGCCTCTTCCGCGTCGAGTGCTTCGCTCAGGGTGAACTCGCGCTCCTCGAAGGCGTAGCCGGACTCGGAGAGATAGGCGAGGACGGCCTTGCGCGTGATGCCCGGCAGCACCTTCTGCGACAACGGCCGCGAGATCAGCGTCTTGCCCTTGACGATCCAGGCGGTCGAGGAAGCGCCCTCGGTGACGACGTCGCCCTCCAGCATCCAGGTCTCGGCCGCGCCGTTCTCGGCCGCGAACTGCTTGGCCAGCACCTGCGCCAGCAGAGCCACGCTCTTGATGTCGCGGCGCGCCCAGCGGATGTCGGGGCAGGTCACCACCTTGATGCCGGTCCTGGCCGCCGGAGCCGAACTCATGTTGCGCTCTTGGGTAAACATCACCAGCGTCGGGGCGATATCCTTCGGGAAGGCGAAATCGCGATCGGTCGCGCCACGCGTCACCTGCAGGTAGACGCCGCCCTCGTCGACCGCGTTGCGCGCGATCAGCTCCTCATGGATCGCGATCAGCTCGGCTTTCGACCAGGGCAAGGGTAGCTTGATCTCGCCGCAGGAGCGTTCGAGCCGGGCAAGATGCGCCTCGCAATCGACCAGCTTGCCGCCGAGCACCGCTGAGACCTCGTAGATGCCGTCGGCGAAGATGAAGCCACGGTCGAAGATCGAGATCCTGGCGTCTTCCTCGGGGAGGTATTCGCCATTGACGTAGACAGTGCGGCTCATGGATCGGGGCTCTCGCAAGGCAGGGGCAGGGGAGATCAGGATGGGTTTTCTTCGTAGCCGAGCCCTTCCAGCGATGCGAGCCCTTCCGAACGGCTTCGTCGCTGCGCGCGGCGCTATTCCGGCAGCATCGGCCTGTCGTTTTCGAAGGCGACGACGCAATCAGGCGCGGCCTTCTTGCACTCGCGCAGCGCATTCTCGCGGGCCAATTCGAGACTATCGGTGCCGAACCAGTAGCGGAAATGCTTTGTCGAGGGGCTCAGCGCCATCGCCTTTTCGCCGGGCGCGGCGAAATAGCGCTCGAACGTCCCCGCCCGCGCCGTCAGCCCGAGCTTGGCAAAGCGCAGCCGCGCTTGCGCTGGCGACCATGTCGGCAGTTTCCAGGCGCGCAGCGAGGCGTCCATTTCGGCGAGCCAGACATAGCGCGCCTGCCCGTTGCGGAAGATCAGGTGCCCGCGCGGCTTGATCTCGGGCAGTTCGACGAAGCGGACATCGCCTCCCGCATCGAGCGCCGCCGCCCGCATCCGGTCGACCAGAGGCGGCGGGAAGAGTTCGTCGTTCTTGGCATAGACCCAGAGCTGAGGCACGCCGCTCGCGGCCTGAAAGCCCTTCACGGTCGAAACCAGCGCGTCGCGGCCCTTCTCGGTGCACTCTTCGAGGTTCAGGCCGCCCGCGACATTGATCACGCCGCGCAAACCGGCGGGCTTGCGCCGTGCCAGCGCCAGGACGGCCGCCCCACCGGCGGATTCGCCGAGCGCGATGGCCCGCTCGGGATCGACGTCGGGGCGCTGCTGGAGGGTTCGCAAGGCCTCGATCAGTTCGTCGGCGTCCCCGTTGAACTGGGTCGTCAGATCGGGATTGGCGCAGGAGGCGGCGGCCGGGAACGGCCCGTCCGACTGGCCGAAACCGCGCCGCATCACCACCGCCGCGAGCCAGCCGCGGCGGGCGAGATCGCGCGCCACCGTCGCATAGGAGGCCGCGCGCAGATCGCCCATGCTGATGTGGCTGGCCGATTTGCCATGCGTGATCAGGGCCAGCGGCAGCTTCCCGGCCGCCGCGGCCGGCCGCACGATCAGCGCCTCCAGCCGAACGTCGCGACCGCCGAGCTTGATGCGCAGGAAGGTGCTCTCCTCGCGCAGGGGCTCCTGCGCTCGCGAAGCGGTCGCGGCCATGGCAAGAAGGGCAAGGCCCAGCACGGCGAGACGGACAATCGAGGACAGGGATCGCTCCTGCGAGACATTCATCGGATGCCGATGATGGCAGAGCGGATGCCGCGTCGGCAATGGTCGGTCCTCAACCCGCCAGCGCCTCCTGCTCCTGCGCCTCGACCACCGCGACCGCCGTCATGTTGACCACGCCGCGCGCCGTCACCGAGCCGGTAAGGATATGGGCGGGCTTGGCGGCGCCGATCAGGATCGGCCCGACGGGCAGCGCGTCGGCCAGCACCTTGGCGAACTGGTAGGCGATGTTGGCGGCGTCGAGATTGGGGAAGATCAGCACGTTGGCGACGCCTTTGAGCCGCGAGGACGGCAGCACGCGCTCGCGGACCATCGCGACCAGCGCGGTGTCGGCCTCCATCTCGCCGTCGCATTCGAGCTCCGGCGCCCGCTCGCGGATCAGGCAGACCGCCTTGCGCATCTTCAGCGAGGAGGGCGTGTCGGCCGCGCCGAAATCCGAATGGGAGAGCAGCGCGATCTTGGGCTCGATGCCGAAGCGGGCGACATGGCTCGCCGCCAGCACCGTCATGTCGGCGATCTCCTCGGCGGTCGGATCGGCCTTCACATGGGTGTCGGCCAGGAAGAACGCGCCCTTGTTGGTCACGATCAGCGTCATCGCCGAGATGTCCTGCGCGCCGGGCGCCAGGCCGATGATGTCCTTGATGTGCCGCAGCCGCGAGAGATAGCGCCCCTCCAGCCCCGCGATCATCGCATCCGCCTCGCCGCGCACCACGGTGAGCGCCGCGATCACGGTGTTGTTGGTGCGAACGAGTGACCGCGCCGCCTCCGGCGTGATGCCGCGCCGGCCGGCGATGTCGAGATAGGTCTGGACATAGTCGCGATAGCGCGGATCGTCTTCCGGGTTCACCAGCTCGAAATCGACGCCGGGCTTGATCGACAGGCCGAAGCGCTGGATGCGGGTCTCGATCACGCTCGGCCGGCCGATCAGGATCGGGATGGCGAGCCCTTCCTCCAGTGCGACCTGGGCTGCGCGCAGCACGCGCTCGTCCTCGCCCTCGGCATAGATCACGCGCTTGGGGTTGGCCTTCGCCTTGGCGAAGAGCGGCTTCATGATGAAGCCCGAGCGGAAGATGAAGCGCGACAGGTCCTCGCGATAGGCCTCGACATCGACCAGCGGCTTGCGCGCCACGCCGGTCGCCATTGCGGCTTCCGCGACGGCGGGAGCGATGCGCAGGATCAGGCGCGGATCGAACGGGTTGGGGATCAGCGAATTCGCCCCGAAGGTCGAGGCCTCACCGCCATAGGCCCGCGCCGCGATGTCCGAAGTCGCTTCGCGGGCAAGCGCCGCGATGGCGCGCACGGCCGCAAGCTTCATCGCCTCGTTGATCGTCGTCGCCTGCACGTCGAGCGCGCCGCGGAAGATGTAGGGAAAGCACAGGACGTTGTTGACCTGGTTGGGATAGTCCGACCGCCCGGTGCAGATCATCGCATCGGGCCTGACTGCCAGCGCATCTTCGGGCGTGATCTCGGGATTGGGATTGGCCAGCGCCAGGATCAGCGGCTTCGGCCCCATGCGCTTGGCCATGTCGGGCTTGAGCACGCCGGCCGCCGATAGCCCCAGAAAGATGTCGGCGCCTTCGATCACCTCCGAGAGCGTGCGGGCGTCGGTCTCCTGCGCGTAGATCTCCTTCCAGCGGTCCATCAGGGTGTTGCGGCCCTTGTGAACGACGCCTTCGAGGTCGGTGACCCAAATGTTCTTGCGCTGCGCCCCGAGTTCGACCAGCAGGTTGAGGCAGGCAAGCGCGGCCGCGCCTGCGCCGGAAACGACGATCTTGACGTCAGCGATCTTCTTTTGAGCGAGATCGAGCCCGTTCAGGACCGCCGCCGAGACGATGATCGCCGTGCCGTGCTGGTCGTCATGGAAGACCGGAATCTGCATCCGGGCCTTGAGCTGCTCCTCGATCTCGAAGCATTCCGGGCCCTTGATGTCCTCGAGGTTGATGCCGCCGAAGGTCGGCTCCAGCGCGGCTACCACCTCGACGAACTTCTCGATGTTCTTCTGCTCGACCTCGATGTCGAAGCAGTCGATCCCGGCGAACTTCTTGAACAGGACCGCCTTGCCCTCCATCACTGGCTTGGAGGCCAGCGGCCCGATGTCGCCTAGCCCCAGCACGGCGGTGCCGTTGGTGATGACGGCGACGAGGTTCTGGCGCGAGGTCAGTTCCGCCGCCTGGCCGGGATCGTCGACGATCGCCTCGCAGGCAGCAGCGACGCCGGGCGAATAGGCGAGCGCGAGATCGCGCTGGTTGCCGAGCGGCTTGGTCGCCTGAATCTCGATCTTACCGGGACGGGGGCTGCGATGGTAAACCAGCGCTCCCGAGCGCAGATCTGCCGACAAGGTGCTCTTAGCCATCCCCACGCTTCCTTCGCGTCCGTAATCGAGGCAACGAGGTCGCGCGGAAAGGCCGCCCGCGTCAAGCATCGAGCGGCGAAACTCGTTTGATCAAACTGAGGAGGATGCGGGTGCACGCTTAGGCTCGGCCATTGACAAGGCGCGCGCCCTTTGCGCTCGAAGTCAGCGCGGCTGCTCGCAAAACATGGTTAGCAAAACAATAAAATGGATCAGCGTTGCACCACAAAATCTTGAAACGATTCAGATTTCGGGGCTCAAGCGATGCATGAACTCGGCCTCATGGGCTGTGAAAACTCAGGCGCCGCCTCAGAACGCCTTGAACGTGATGATTGTGTGCGTATCGGCGATCTCGGGGATCGACTGCACCTTCTGCGCCACGAAATGGCCGATATCGACGTCGGCCCCGACATGGAACTTGGCCAGGATGTCGTAATTGCCGGCGGTCGAATAGATTTCCGAGGCGATCTCGCGGTCGGCCAGCTCGCTGGCGACCTCATAGGTTTTGCCGAGCTTGCATTTGATCTCGACGAAGAAGGTCTGCATCGCGTAGCTCCAAGCCGTTGCCCGCTCTGATAGAGGCTCGGGCCCCTCAAGATCAAGCGCTCGCAATCAAGCGCCGGCCAGCGCCGCCAGCCTGCGGCTCATGCCGCTTTCGGGATCTGCAAGCCCGGCTACCACCGTGAAATGGTTCGCCCCTGCAATCTCCTCATAGCGCGTCTGGACGCCTTCCAGCCCCCAGACATCGACGATCCGTCGGCTCTGCTTGAGATATTCCTCGCTTTCGGTACCGCCGACGACCGCGTCCATGACCAGCCGCGAAGGCGCGGGCCAGAACAGCGGGCTTTCCCGCTCGGCGGCCTCGAATGTCAGCCCCAGGGCCGTATTGACGCTGGTCTCGGTGAGGGGTTTGAGATTGTAGAGACCCGAAATGCCATAGGCTGCGGGCACCACATGGTCCGGCAGCTCCGGATCGACATTCTTCCAGTCCGTGGCGAGCAGGCAGGCGGCGAGGTGACCGCCGGCCGAGTGCCCGGCCGCGATCACGGGCAGGTTGTAGCGCTGCCATAGTGCCGCCGCCGCCTGCTGCATCTCCCAAACGATGTGGCCGACCTCGACTTGCGGGCAGAGATCATAGCCGGCGACCGCCACCGGAACCCCGAGCAGGTTCAGGCCCCGCGCCATATGCGAGAAGAAGCTCGGATCGAGCGCCTGCCAGTAGCCGCCATGGATGAACAGTACGATCGCGTTGCCCTTGGCCGTGTCCGGTTTGAACAGGTCGTAGCGTTGCCGCTCGCTCGCGCCATAGGGCACGCCGAATTCGCCGACGGCGGCGTTGCGATAGGCCGCCGCATCGCTCGCCCAACCGGTGATGATGCCGGGATGTTCGGGCACGCGGGCGCGGTTGTTATATTCGGTCTCGTAGTCCGGCGACATTCTGGTCTCGGGTTCGTGGCCCGGAGCGTTGCGGGCGGAAGTCCTTGCATGGCAGCGAGCTGCAGTGTGCGCCATGGCTTTTGACAGGTCGAGTGGCAGACGCCACAAGGCGGCGCGCCGCCCAACGCGGCGACAGGCAGCGGAGATCGCCATGGACAACCCGGTTCTCGCCGAGGTGACGCGCGGAAACGTCGTCGAATCGCGCCATCGCGGCTCGGCGGTCGTGGTCGATGCCGATGGTGCGGTGGTGTTCTCGCTCGGCGATGTCGCGCGCCCGGTGTTTCCGCGCTCGGCCGTCAAGGCGATCCAGGCCTTACCGCTGTTCGAGAGCGGCGCGGCCGATCGCTACGGCCTGACGGAGCCCGAAATCGCGCTTGCCGTCGCTTCGCATTCCGGCGAGCCGCAGCACGCCGAGACTGCGCTTGCCATGCTGCGCAAGGCCGGGCGCGATGCCGGTTGCCTCGAATGCGGGGCGCATTGGCCGATGAACGACGCCGCCGCACGCGCCATCGCGAGGGCCGGCGCCGAGCCGAGCGCGCTGAACAACAACTGCTCGGGCAAACATGCCGGCTTCGTCTGCCTCGCCTGCGGGCTGGACGAGGATCCCGCCGGCTACGTCACCGCTGGCCATGCCGTGCAGAAGGCCGTGCGCGGCGCGCTGGAGGAGGTTACGGGCGCGGCTCATACCAGCGAGCGCATGGGTACCGATGGCTGCTCGATCCCGAGCTACGCCGTGCCGTTGGGCGCGCTGGCACTCGGATTTGCCCGCATCGGCACGGGCCATGGCCTCGGCCCTAAGCGCGCCAAGGCTGCCGCCCGCATCCGCAAGGCCGTGGCGGCCCACCCCTTCATGGTCGCGGGCACCGGCCGCTTCGACACCCGCGCGATGGAGCTTTTGCGCGAGCGCATTTTCATCAAGACGGGCGCCGAGGGCGTTTATTGCGGCGCGATCCCGGAACTGGGCTACGGCATCGCTCTGAAATGCGACGACGGTGCCGGCCGCGCCGCCGAGGTCGTCATGGCCGCGCTGATCGCCCGTTTCCTGCCGATGAGCGAAACGGAAACGATCGGCTTTTCGCCATTGCGCGAGAGCGTGCTGACGAACTGGAACGGCATCGAGGTCGGGCGGGTGAGGGCGGCGGAGGTTTGACGGCGCAAAGGTCGCGCATTACCTTTGCGTTCGAAGGAGATCGCCATGCCGCGCCCCGCGATCAAGGACGGCCTGACCAAGCAGGCCCGCTACCGCGCCGCCAAGAAGGCGGCGGGGTTGAAGGAGGTGCGCATCTGGACGTTCGATACCAGCGATCCAGCGTTTCTCGCTCAGTTGAAGCGAGACATGGAACTCATCAGGAACGATCCGGACGAAATCGAGGTCATGAAGTTTATCGAGGCCGTGGCAGCCTGGCCGACCGACGACGAATGAAGCGGGGCGATCTTGTAACGATTGCCATCCAAGGCGATTTCGGGAAGCCAAGACCAGCGCTTGTCGTTCAGAACAACAAGGTTGACGCGACGCCAAAAGTGCTTGTCTGCCCGCTTACGCGCAACAAATCGCCTGCGCCGTCGTTAAGGCTCGTCGTTGCTCCGACGCCTGCAAACGGCTTGCGTGAGATTTCGGCGGTCATGGTGAGTAGCGTGATCGCGGTGCCGCGAGAGAAATGTGGAGCTGTAATCGGGTCGTTGACGCCAGAGCAGATGCAGGAGATCGACACCCGCTTGGCCTTCATATTGGGCTTGGCCTTCTGATTATCCAATCGCGTTGTTCTCGACCCTGACCCCCGCCGCCCGCGCATCGGCCGCCTTCGTCAGATCTCCCGTCACGACCTTCCCATATTCCGTTCCGACCACAGCGCCCCTGCTCGCTTCCGCGATGACGTTGTTGGCGATCAGGCAGTTCCGTTCCTTGGGCACGAGCGAGACCGAGATGCCGATGCCGGTCCTGCGCACCATGTTGCCGGTGGCCACCAGATTGCGCATGGCCCAGGACCAGCCGAGCGAGATGCCGGTCTCGCTGGCGTTCTCGATGACGTTGCCGGTGATGCTGGCTTCCGCCTCGACGTGCACGCCGACGCCGCCGACCGGCTCCTTGCCCTTGGGGGCGAACCCCTTCTGTGCATTGCGGATGATGTTGTTGGCAAAGACGCTGAGCCGACCGCCATGGTCCAGATTTGTGATGTTGGCGCCCTGCGCGCAGTCTTCGACGAGATTGTTGGCGATGATCGCGCCCTCGAAGGCAAATTCCGAATAGAGTCCGACCTCGCCGCAGCGCCGGCCCTGATTGCCGATCATCTGGACGCCGGAGCCGGAATTGTTGCGGATGAAGGTCAGCGCGCAGTCGCGCAGGGAATTGCCCTCGATGATGATGCCGCCGGCCTTGTACAGGCTGATGCCGTTGCCGTTGGGGCCGTCGCCGCCGGCATCCGAGCGGATGCGGTTGATCCGGTTGCCCCTGACGATCGACTGGTCATCGCCTGGCTGGCTGCGCCAGATCTGGATGCCGTTATTGCCGCAATCCTCGATCTGGTTGCCCTCGATCGAGAGCCCGCGCGAATCGAGCGAGAACAGCGCCGCATCGCGTATCGTCCGGAAGCGGTTCGACTGGATGCGGCCCGCCGTGCGGTTCAACGAAAGACCGACCGAGCCTGCATTGGCGAATTCGCAGTCGCTCACGCCGGCGTCGAGCACCTCGTCGAAGCTCAGCAACGCGCTACGCTGCGCGGTGGCGATGTCGAGCCCGTCGAGCACCAGCCCGGTCAGCGCGACCCGCTTGATCCTCCGGCCGATCAGCAGAGGGCCGGCCCGGGCCGCGACCAGATGCGTCGCGCCGGGCATGCCGATGAGCCGCGCGCCCTCCGGCAGTACGATCTGTGCGACACGGTAGCGCCCGGGCGCGATAACGAGCGGTGCCTCCCGTTTGGCCGCCTCGACCAGAGCATTCTGAAGGATGCCGGACTGATCTTCGGTCGCGCCGGCGCGCAGGCCGAATTGCGCCGCGTCCAGCCCGAAGGAACCGAGCGGAACGGCCGCGCCGGCACGCGGCAGTGTCTGGCCGAACGCCTGACGCGCCGCGACCAGCCCTGTGCCGAAAACGGCCGCTCCCAGCACGGAACGTCGCGAAAACGCCATGAAACACTCCTTCAAGCGTCGCCGCTTCAAAGCGTGTGCCATGCTGGTAGTATTGTCCTGAGACAAATCGCCGTAGGAATTCGGCCTGTGCGCGACTAGCGGAACGCCGCTTGCTCGCGCCGACCTTGCACGACAAGGCTGCGACCGATCATGGCGAGCGCATCTGCCAGCGTCCCCGCGTCTGGGCGAAAGCCCCGGCTGCGCTCCGTCGGCCTCGTTCCGGGCGCCGGTTTCAACCACGGCACATGCACGAACAGGACCGGCGTGGCCGTCCCTTTCGTATCCGACAGCGCCGCCGCATAGCAGGCATCGCACAGATAGCGCCCCGCCGAGGCCGAAAGCTGCGTTGCGATGCCGCTGCGCCTCAGCATGGCGAGCGCGCCTTGCGGATTGCCTGTCGTCCGCAGGGGCAGGGCCGGCGCACCCTGCAGCCGCCCGGCCGGCGTGCCGCCGGTCTTGTCGGGATGCAGCCGGCTGGAATGGCCGCGCGCAAACAATTCGACCCTCACGAAACGGGCGCGCGCGGCGAGACCGAGCATCAGGACGGCCCGGGGCCGCGCTTTTGCCAAACGCTTGCGCAGCGTCGGCAGTCCACCGCTGTAGCTCGTCTCGACGACGAGTGCCCGCGCGTCGAGGCCTGACCGGGCGAGCCGGCTCGCGACGGCTTTTGCGAGCGTCGTCGTCGGATTCACCCTGACATGCGGGAAGGGGCCGAACCCTGTGACGAGCAAGTCCATCAGTCCGACCTCACAATCCCAGCGCATTCGCGATGTCGTCGGCGGCTACCGTCGCGGCAAGTTCGCCTGCGCCGACAGCCACCTCAAGCGCCGGCGCGCGTGCTTTCAGCACCGGATCGTGCCGAAGCTTCGCCTGCAACCGGTCCTGAACCATCGCCCACATCCATTTCACGTCCTGGCGCCGACGCTTCTCGGCAACGAGGCCCTTGGCCTCGTGCCGGGCATGGTGGTCCTCGACCTTGCTCCAGAGCGCGTCGAGACCGTCTCCGGTCAGGCCGGAGATCGTCAGAACGGGCGTCGACCAGATCACTGATGCGGGCGCCAGGATGTGCAGCGCCGCCTGATACTGCGCTGCCGCGGTGCGCGCCGCCATCGCCCCGGCGCCATCGGCTTTGTTGACGGCGATGATGTCGGCGAGCTCGATGATGCCCTTCTTGATGCCTTGCAGTTCATCGCCGGCATTGGGCAGCATCAGGACGAGGAAAAGGTCGGTGAGGTCGGCGACCGCCGTCTCCGATTGTCCGACGCCGACCGTCTCGACCAGGACCACGTCGAAGCCCGCCGCCTCGCAGAGCAGCATGGTCTCGCGCGTCCTCGCCGCGACGCCGCCCAGCGTTCCCGACGAGGGCGAGGGCCGGATATAGGCTTGGCGATCGACGGCGAGCCGCGCCATCCGGGTCTTGTCGCCGAGGATCGAGCCGCCGGTTCGGGTCGAGGACGGATCGACCGCCAGCACCGCGACCTTATGGCCCTTTGCTGTCAGGAAGCTCCCGAGCGCGTCGATCGTCGTCGATTTGCCGACGCCGGGAACTCCGGTGATGCCGATCCGGATCGCGCGACCCGTATGCGGAAGCAGCCGCTGGATCAGCGCGCGCGCCTGCTCGCGATGGTCGGGCCGGCGCGATTCCGCCAGCGTGATGCCGCGCGCCAGCGCCGCCCGCTCCCCGGCGAGGATCGCGTCGCCAAGAGAGATCCACGGGGTTGCTGCTTCGGCCATGGCACTTCAGTAGCAAGGCAGCGCGTGCCGCGACAAGGCGGCGATCCCGTCGTTACTGTGTCGCGGATACATCTTGATCATCGCGGTCTTCGATGGGACGAGTGCGTCCATGATGCGTGGCGGTTTGCGGTTTCGGGCGTTGCTGTTGGCGTTGCTGGTCCCGCTGGCGCTCGCGGCCTGCGGCGGCGCGCCGCGCACGCTGATGCTATCGACGGTCAAGCCGGACGATCTGGCCGGAAGGGTGCGGATTTTCGTCGCGACGACGCGCGAAACCTCCGCCGAGCCGCAATACTTCACCGGCGAGCGCGGCCTGAAGCTGTCTTTCGCCCAGGTCGACATCACCGTCCCGCGCGCTCACAAATCCGGTGAACTCGAACTGCCCTCGACTGGCAGCGCGGCCGATCCGGCGGCGCAGTTCGCGGTCACCTCAGTCGAGCGGCTCGATCTGCCGCCGGTCGTCGCCCGCGTCCGGCGCGAGATCGCGAGCCGGCCGGCCTCTGAGCGGGACGTTCTCGTCTTCGTCCACGGCTTCAACACGAATTTCGCCGACGCCGCCTATCGCTTCGCCCAGATCGTCCATGATTCGGGCTTCAAGGGCGTGCCGGTGCTGTTTACCTGGCCGTCGCGCGGCCAATTGCTCGCCTATCCCTACGATCGCGAGAGCGCCTTCTATTCCCGCGATTTCCTCGAGACCAACCTGCGCGCGATCGCCCGCGATCTCGGCGGCGCCCGAGTCGACATCCTGGCGCATTCGATGGGCACGATGCTGACGCTGGAAACGCTGCGCCAGGCCGCGATCCGGGGAGACGGCACTTTTGGCGGCAAGCTGCGCGACGTCATTCTGGCGGCGCCGGACGTCGATATCGACGTCTTCAAGACGCAGATGCGCGAAATCCGGCGGCCGGTGACGGTCTTTGCCTCGGCCGACGACCGGGCGCTGGATTTTTCGCGCCGCTTCGCCGGCGACAAGACGCGGCTCGGTGCGGTGTCGGCCAAGGACACGCAGATCATCGCCGATCTGGAAAAGCTCGGCGTCAAAATCATCGACCTGTCGGATATTTCGACCAGCGACAGCCTGAACCATGCGAAATTCGCCGCGTCGCCCAAGGTCGTTCAACTGATCGGCGCCCGCCTGAAGGCCGATAACGGCATCGCCATCGCCGGCCCGCGCATCGCCGACAAGATCGGCGACATCGCCAGCGGCGTCGTCGGGACGGTCGGTTCGACCGTCGATCTCGTCGTCACGACGCCGGCCGCCGTCGTCGGGCGATAGCCTTCCGCCCCAATATGGCCGCGTTAGCCTGTCCTTAAGGGGATCGTGGCCAATTCGGCCGACCCCAGACACCCGGACGGTTTCCGCCCATGCCAGATTCACGGCACGCATCCCTTTGCCGACGCTCCGTGCTGTTCGCACTGCTTTCGACCACGCTCGCGGCCTGCGCCCAGAGCGAGGCCAGCGTCTCGCCCTTCACCGAACCAACACGCGCCGATGCCTCGGCGCTCGGCAAGGAGCCGACTCTGCTCGTCGCCACGACCCGCAAGTCGCTTGGCGCCCGCGAGCCCTTCTTCGGCTCGGATCGCAGCTCCCTGACCTTTGCCGAAGTGCAGCTCGCGCCACCGGGCCGCGGCATCTCCGGCCGCGTCTCCTCGGTGGTCAGCGGTGACTGGGCCGTGCTCGGTGTCGAGAAGCGCACCTCCAGCGACGCCGCCCGCGCCTTCGCGGAGGCCGCGACGGGCCGCGACGTGTTGCTCTACGTCCATGGCTACAACGAGACCTTCGAATCGGCCGTCCGCAGCGCCGCGCAACTCTCGCATTCGCTGGAATTCCAGGGCAGGACGGCCCTCTTCACCTGGCCATCGGGCGGCAAGCTCTTCGACTATGCCTATGACCGCGAGAGCGCGCTGTGGTCGCGCGACGGTTTCGTCCAGACGCTGAAGGCACTCGTCGCCAACCCGACGGTCGGGCGCATTCACATCGTCGCCCATTCGATGGGTACGTTCCTGACGTTGGAAGGCCTGCGCGAACTGCGTGATTCGCCCGAGGTTTATGCGCGGATCGGCTCGCTCGTCTTCGCGTCGCCCGATATCGACATCGACGCCTTCGAGCAGACCGTCTCCAGGCTCGGCCCCCTCGCGCGCCGCATGACGCTGATCATCGATCCCGGCGACCGGGCGCTCGCCGTCTCGGCGCGGATCGCCGGCGGCGTCGCACGGGCTGGTGCGGCCGATCGCTCGCGGCTGGAAGCGCTCGGCGTGCGCGTCGCCGACACCTCCGGGCGCGGCTGGAGCATGCTGCGGCACGACCTCTTCCTCTCCGACAGCGAGGTTACGCAGGTGGTCCGCCGGGCGATGGATCGCGGCTGAGCGCCTGTTCGGCAATTTCCAAAGCCTTCATTTTGGCAGGCTGGCTGAATGAACTGAACGATTTCGGTGGATCGACCTTTCCGCTCCATGCGCCGTCATGTGAAGTCGGCAAGCAAAGCCGCCGCAATGCGCCTATCGTAAAGGCGACCGCGAGCCGCATCGGAGGAAACCATGACCGACGACAACTACCACAAGGACCGGATCGCCAACCGCAAGCTCCATCCCGAGACGCTGATGATGGGCTTCGGCTATTCGCCGGCGATGTCCGAGGGTTCGCTGAAGCCGCCGATCTTCCTGACCTCGACCTTCGTTTTCGAGAACGCCCAGCAGGGCAAGGATTTCTTCGATTTCACTTCGGGCCGGCGCCAGCCCAGGCCGGGCGAGAAGCCGGGCCTGGTCTATTCGCGCTTCAACCACCCCAACATGGAAATCCTCGAGGATCGCCTCGCGATCTGGGACGAGGCGGAGAAATGCGCCGTCTTCGCCAGCGGCATGGCCGCGATCGCCACGACCTGCTTCGCTTTCCTGCGTCCCGGCGACACGGTCCTGCATAGCCGCCCGCTCTATGGTGGCACCGAGACCCTGCTGAAGAACCAGATGGGCGCCTTCGGCGTCACCGCCTTCGGCTTCACCGACGGGCTCGACATCGACCAGATGCGCGCCAGCGCCAAGGCAGCGGCCGCCAAGGGGCGGGTCGGAATGATCCTGGTCGAGACGCCGGCCAATCCGACCAATGGCCTGGTCGATCTCGCCGCCTGCGCGATCATCGCCGACGAACTCGAGACATCGCAGGGCCATCGCCCGCCCGTCGTGGTCGACAACACCATGCTCGGCCCGAAATACCAGAAGCCGCTGAAGCAGGGCGCCGACCTCTCGCTGCTCTCACTGACGAAATATGTCGGCGGCCATTCGGACCTCGTCGGCGGTTCGATCAGCGGCTCGGAGGGGCTGGTGCGGCAGGTCAAGAGCTGGCGCGGGTCGTTGGGCACGCAGCTCGATCCGAATTCCTGCTGGATGCTGATGCGCTCGCTGGAAACCCTCGACATCCGGATGAGCCGCGCCAACGAGAACGCCAAGCTGGTCGCGGAATACCTTTCGGCGCACCCGAAGGTGGCCAAGGTGCATTATCTCGGCGATCTGCAGGACGGCGACCCGCGCAAGGAGGTCTTCGACCGGCAATGCACGGCGGCGGGCTCGACCTTCGCTTTCGACGTCGTCGGCGGCGAGAAGGAGGCGTTCGCGCTGCTGGACAACCTCCAGATCATGAAGCTGGCGGTGAGCCTTGGCGGTACGGAGACGCTGGTCTCGCACCCTGCCGCTATGACGCATTCGGGTGTCGCGCGCGAACTGCGCGAGGAGATCGGCCTCACCGACGCCCTGATCCGCATCTCGGTCGGCATCGAGAACATCGAGGACCTGATCTCGGATCTGGCGCAGGCGCTGGAGGTGGTGTGAGGGTCGGGCGTCATGCTCGGATCGTTTGCCGCGATGAATTTTCAACCGGCACCCGCTCCGTCATTCCGGGGCGACCCGTAGGGTCGAGCCCGGAACCCATAACCACTGTCGCAGCCGAACATAGCTCCGACCGCTATCGACCCGGCGCAACCTGTGTCTATGGGTTCCGGGCTCTTCGCTGCGCGAAGCCCCGGAATGACGGCGGGACGTCTCCGGAGAATGGCTCGCGCTAAAGCCCCACCCGCCCCCACCCCGGCAGCTTGAGCGCCGGGCTGCGCAGGTCGAAGCCCGCCACCAGCCCGAGCAGGTTGAGCTCGATCCCCTCGACCCAACCCAGCGTCACGCCGGCAACGCCGTAGAGCGAGGCCTGCACGCCGGTGCGGCTCGGGGTCAGCCCGGCGAACAGACCGTTCTCGCGAAAATCCTTGCCGATCGCGGTCGGCGGCAGCGCCTGCGCCAGCTCCGGCACCTCGGCGAGCACATGCTGAACGAAGCTGTTGGAGTTCGGCCCCGGCCACGCGAAATAGGTGCCCGGTGTGACATAGGCATAGGACTTCACGGCAGCGCGGATGCGCGGGATCAGCCGCTCAGCGGCCTCGCCACGGATTTCGGCGACCGGTTCAGGCACGTTGCCGTACCAGCGCCCATCGGCCTCGCGATGGTTGACGCGCACCGGCGTACCCCAGCCGACCACGTCGAAGCGCGTATAGGCGCTGGCGCCGCGCTCCTTCACCACCACCCAGGAATGATGCGCGAAGACGCCGCGCCAGCGCCCGACCCGAGCAGCGAAGACATGCACGGTCGCCTCGGGCTCGATCGTGGCGGCCGGCAGCAGCTTGGCGCTCGACCAGTCGGCGCCGCGCCAGTCGCTGGCGTTGCTCTGCATCGACCACCATGCGGCATGTGTCGCGACGGGCAATAGGAACAGCACGGTGAAGAGGAGGAGGATACGGCGGGCGATGCGCATGGCGAGGAATATGTGGCCGGCTTGTTGCATCGCAAAGGTCGAGGCTGGCGTCTTGCGCCTGCGGGCGATCACAATGGGTTGAGGCGCGCGGGCAAGCTGCTAGCTTCGCAGCGACGGCGACGAGGGGAATCGGACGGACGATGACGGCGCGTGATTGGCTGAAGCGGATCGTCTGGGGCGCCGCATTGGGGTTCGCTGTGTTTACCGGCGGGGTGGCGGCGCAGGACAAGGAACTGCGGATCTACAACTGGTCGGACTATGTCGATCCGGAGGTTTTGAACGCCTTCACCAGGGAGACCGGGATCGCCGTCGTCTACGACACCTTCGACCAGATGGAGACCGTCGAGACCAAGCTTCTGGCCGGCAAGACCGGCTACGACCTGATCGCGGTCACCGCCTCCTTCCTGCCGCGCCACATCCCGCTGGGGCTCTATGCGCCGATCGATGCGGCCAAGGTGCCCAACCTCAAGAACGCCTGGCCGGAGATTCAGGGGCGGTTGGCGAAATACGATCCCGGCAACGCCTACGCCGTGAACTACATGTGGGGCACGACCGGGATCGGCTACAACGTCGCCAAGATCAGGGAGCGGCTCGGACCCGATGCGGTGATCGATTCCTGGAAGATCCTGTTCGAGCCCGACCAGCTGAAGAAGCTGTCGAACTGCGGCGTGCATGTGCTCGATGCGGTCGAGGAGATGTTTCCAGCCGCTCTGCGCTATCTCGGGCTGAACCCGGATTCCAAGGTCGAGGCCGATCTCAACAAGGCCGGCGACCTGCTGCGCAGGATCCGCCCGCACATCCAGAAATTCCATTCCTCGGAATACATCAACGCGCTGGCAAACGGCGATATCTGCTTGGCGGTCGGCTATTCCGGCGATGTGCTGCAGGCGAGGAAGCGCGCCGAGGAGGCCAAGAACAACGTCCAGATCGCCTATGCCATTCCCAAGGAAGGCGCCTTGATGTGGTTCGATTCCTTCGTGATCCCGAAGGACGCCGGGAATCCCGAAGCGGCGCTGAAGTTCATCGACTTCGTCAACCGTCCCGAGATGGCGGCGAAGAACTCAGACTTCATCCAGTATGCCAACGGCAACATAGCCTCGAAGCCGCTGCTCTCAGCGGCCGTGCGCGACAATCCCGGCATCTATCCGACCGAAGCGGTGATGGCGCGGCTCTATACGATCACGCCCTACGATCAGAAGACGCAGCGGCTGGTCAACCGGCTGTGGACGCGCGTCAAGACCGGCAAGTGAGCGAGACCGGAGGCCCCAGCACGCGCGCGACGCGCAAGGCGTCGCCCGGCAGCGTGCGCCGCGCCTTCCAGCCCTGGAACGACCCCTCGGTGCGGCCGCTCGTGGAGTTCAGGGACGTGACCCGGCGCTTCGGCGGCGTGACGGCGGTTGATGGCGTGACCCTCTCGCTCTATCCGCGCGAGTTCTTCGCCCTGCTGGGACCCTCGGGCTGCGGCAAGACCACGCTGATGCGGATTCTGGCCGGGTTCGAGACGCCCGACGAGGGCTCGATCTGGCTCGACGGGCAGGACATCACGGCGATGCCGCCGCATCTGCGGCCGGTCAACATGATGTTCCAGTCCTATGCGCTGTTCCCCCATCTCAGCGTCGCCGGCAACATCGCCTATGGCCTGAAGCGCGCCGGGCTGCCACGCGCGGAGGTGGCGGGCCGCGTCGCCGACATGTTGGCACTGGTGAAGCTGGACGGGCTCGGCGCTCGCCGGCCCGACCAGCTCTCGGGCGGCCAGCGCCAGCGCGTGGCACTGGCCCGCGCGCTGGCCCGAAAGCCCAAGCTTCTGCTGCTCGACGAACCCATGGCCGCGCTCGACCGCAAGCTGCGCGAGGCGACGCAGTTCGAGCTCGTCAACCTGCAGAGCGAGCTCGGCACCACCTTCATGGTCGTCACTCACGACCAGGACGAGGCGATGACCATGGCCGATCGCATCGCGGTGATGGACCATGGCAGGCTCGTCCAGACCGGCACGCCTGAGGCGATCTACGAGCAGCCGGCCAACCGTCATGTCGCGGAATTCGTCGGCGACATCAATATCCTCGAAGGCCGTGTGATCGCCATCGCGGGCGACCGGGTCAGGGTCGATGCAGGACTCGCCGGCATCGTCGAGCTCGACGACGAGGCACCGTCCGAACGCCCGGGCGACGCGATCGTGGTCGGCCTGCGGCCCGAGAAGATCGCGCTCGGCCATGACGAGCCGGGCCAGGCCGCAAACAAGATCCGTGGCGCCATCTGGGACATCGGCTATCTCGGCGACGTCACCATGATCCAGGTCATGGTCGGCGGCGTGGGCGGGCTTCTGTTCAAGGTCGCCATCGCCAACCGCACGCGCCGGATCGCGCGGCCCTTTGGCTGGGAGGACGAGGTCTGGCTCTCCTGGGACGTCGGGGCCGGGCTGGTGCTGCCGCCATGACCGGAACGACCGGCCGCCTGCGTCGGCTTGCCGTTGCCATCCCCTATCTCTGGCTGCTGGCCTTCACGCTCGCGCCCTTCGCCATCGTGCTGCGGCTGTCGCTGTCGGATGCCGACACGGCCCTGCCGCCCTATGCGCCGCATTTCGAGGGTTTTTCCGGGTTGGGCGACTTCCTCGCCGCTCTCGATCTCGAAAACTTCAGGCTGCTGGCCGATGACGGGCTGTATTGGGGCAGCTACCTCGCGTCGCTACGCATCGCCGGGCTCACCACCCTGTTCGCGCTCGCGATCGGCTATCCGCTGGCCTATGCCATGGCCAGCGCGCCGCGTCGCTGGCAGGGTGTGCTGCTGGTCGCGGTCATCCTGCCGTTCTGGACCTCGTTCCTGATCCGCGTCTACGCTTGGATCGGCATCCTGCGGCCCGACGGCCTGCTCGATGGCGCTCTGATGGCGCTCGGCCTCACATCCGAGCCTCTGCGGCTGCTCAACACCGAAGCGGCGGTGCTGATCGGCATGGTCTATTCCTACCTGCCCTTCATGGTCCTGCCGCTGTTCACGACCCTGCAGAAGCTCGACCGGACGCTGCTCGAAGCCGCAGCAGATCTTGGGGCCAAGCCTTCCCATGCCTTCCTCACGGTGACGCTGCCGCTCTCGCTGCCGGGCATTCTCGCAGGCACGGCACTCGTCTTCATCCCGGCTGTCGGTGAGTTCGTCATTCCCGACCTGCTCGGCGGCCCCGATACGGCGATGATCGGAAAAGTGCTCTGGACGGAGTTCTTCTCCAACCGCGACTGGCCGCTCGCCTCGGCGGTGGCGGTCGTGCTGCTGCTCGTGCTGGTCCTGCCTCTGGCGCTGCTGCAGCGCGCGAGGCTGGCAAGGGGAGGGGCGCCATGAGGCGGCTCGGTCCCGGTCTCGTCCTTGCCTTGGCGGCTGGCCTCGCCTTTCTTTATCTGCCGATCGTTGCGCTGGTGGCTTATTCCTTCAACGCCTCCCGGCTGGTCACGGTGTGGGGCGGCTTTTCGACCCGTTGGTACGGTGCCCTGCTCGGCAACCAGCCGCTGCTGGACGCCGCCTGGCTCAGTCTGCGCCTCGCCACAGTCTCGGCGACGCTGGCAACGGTTCTGGGCACGCTGGCGGCGCTGGCTCTGGCGCGCCATCGCCGCTTTGCCGGTAGAGCCCTGTTCTCGGGGCTGGTGCTGGCGCCGCTGGTCATGCCGGAGGTGGTCACGGGCCTGTCGCTGCTGCTGATGTTCGTCGCGGCCGATGTCGAGCGCGGCTTCTGGACGGTTACGGTCGCGCACGCGACCTTCGGCATGGGCTTCGCCTGCATCGTCGTCCAAGCGCGGCTTTCCGGCTTCGACCGCTCGCTGGAGGAGGCCGCGCAGGATCTCGGCGCAACGCCACTGGTCACCTTCGCCACCGTGACCCTGCCGCTGATCGTGCCCGGCGTGGCCGCAGCGTGGATGCTCGCCTTCACGCTCTCGCTCGACGACCTTGTGATCGCGAGCTTCACCACCGGTCCCGGCGCGACCACTCTGCCGATGCGGCTCTATTCGGCCGTCAGGCTCGGCGTCTCGCCCGAGATCAACGCGGCCTGCACGCTGATGATCGCGACCGTGGCGTCGGTCGTGATCGCCGCATCGCTGCTCCTGAAGCGCGAGGACCGCGTTCGCGGATAAATGCCGCGTGAATGGCGGCCTCAACCGCCGTTCAGATCGGGAATGCGAATGTCCGTGTCAGGCGAGGGATGTCTCTCGCCGATACACAAGGACAGGAACCATGGTCCGCAGATTCGCCGCCACCAGCCTCGCCACCCTCGTCATCGGCGCCGCGGCGCTGGCGGGCGCGAGCTTCATGACCCCCGACGCGGCGCAGGCCTATGACGGCCGCCACGAGCGCGGCTGGGACCGCCCGTCCTATGGCTGGCGCCCGGCCCCGCCGGCCTTCCACGGCTATTGGGGCGAGCGTCGCTGGCGCCGTCATGATGGGTACGGCCACGGCTTCCGCGCTCCCCCGCCGGCTCCGGCCTATCGTTACGGCTGGCGGTGAAGCCTGCGGGAGCTGATTTCTGGTACGGGATAACGCTCGGCCCGTGAGGGCCGAGCCTCACGCTTCACTCGGCTGCCGTCCGCTGCGCATAGCCCAGTCGCCCGTTCAGCTCTTCCAGAAGCTTCTCCGCCGCATCCGCGATCACCGTGCCGGGCGGGAAGATCGCCGAGGTGCCCGCCTTCATCAACGCGTCGAAATCCTGAGGCGGGATCACGCCGCCGACCACGATCATGATATCGGGGCGGCCGGCATCGGTCAGCGCCGTCTTCAGTTCCGGCACCAGCGTCAGGTGGCCGGCGGCCAGCGACGAAACGCCGACGATATGGACGTCGTTCTCGACGGCCTGGCGTGCCGCCTCCTCGGGCGTGGCGAACAAGGGCCCGATATCGACGTCGAAGCCGAGATCGGCGAAGGCCGAGGCGATGACCTTCTGGCCTCGGTCGTGCCCGTCCTGCCCCATCTTGGCGACGAGGATGCGCGGGCGGCGTCCGTCGGCCTCCTCGAAGGCCTGCGTCATCATCTGCACGCGCATGACCGTCGGGTTCATCGTGCCGACCTCCCGCTTGTAGACGCCCGAGATCGACTTGATCTCGGCGCGATGGCGGCCGAAGACCTGTTCCATTGCCATGGAAATCTCGCCGACGGTGGCCTTGGCGCGCGCCGCCTTGACCGCGAGGTCGAGCAGGTTGGCGTCGCCCTTCGCGCCATTAGTCAGGGCGGTCAGCGCGGACTGGACATCGGCCTCGTTGCGCTCGGCCTTGAGCCTGCGCAGTTTTTCGAGCTGCTGCGTCCGCACCGAGGCGTTGTCGACCTTGAGTACGTCGATAGACGCTTCGTTGCCGGGCTTGAACATGTTGACGCCGATGATGCCCTGCTGGCCGCCATCGATGCGCGCCTGCGTCTTGGCGGCAGCCTCCTCGATGCGCAGTTTGGGGATGCCGGCCTCGATCGCCTTGGCCATGCCGCCCAGCGCCTCGACCTCGGTAATGTGAGCCCAGGCTTTGGCCGCGAGCTCGGCCGTCAGCCGCTCGACGTAATAGGAGCCGCCCCAGGGATCGATGATCCGGCTCGTGCCGCTCTCCTGCTGCAGCACGATCTGGGTGTTGCGGGCGATGCGGGCGGAGAAGTCGGTCGGCAGGGCCAGCGCCTCGTCGAGCGCGTTGGTGTGCAGCGACTGGGTGTGGCCTTGGGTGGCCGCCATCGCCTCGATCATCGTGCGCGGCACGTTGTTGAACACGTCCTGCGCCGTCAGCGACCAGCCGGAGGTCTGGCAATGCGTGCGCAAGGGAAACGATTTTTCCGAGGTAGCGCCGAAATCCTTGACGAGCTTGGCCCAGATCAGCCGCGCCGCCCTGAGCTTGGCGACCTCCATGAAGAAGTTCATGCCGATCGCCCAGAAGAACGACAGGCGCGGTGCGAAGGCATCGACGCCAAGTCCCGCGCGCTGGCCGGCGCGGATATATTCGACGCCGTCTGCGAGCGTGTAGCCCAGCTCCAGATCCTGCGTCGCCCCCGCCTCCTGCATGTGATAGCCGGAGATCGAGATCGAGTTGAACTTCGGCATGTTGGCCGAGGTGTAGGAGAAGATGTCGCCGATGATCCGCATCGAGGGGGAGGGCGGATAGATATAGGTGTTGCGGACCATGAATTCCTTGAGGATGTCGTTCTGGATGGTCCCCGAGAGCTTGGCGGCGGGCACGCCCTGTTCTTCGGCAGCGACGATATAGAGCGCCAGCACCGGCAGCACGGCGCCGTTCATCGTCATCGACACGCTCATCTGGTCGAGCGGGATGCCGGAGAACAGCGTGCGCATGTCGTAGATTGAGTCGATCGCGACGCCCGCCATGCCGACATCGCCGCCGACGCGCGGATGGTCGCTGTCATATCCGCGATGGGTGGCGAGATCGAAGGCGACCGAGAGCCCCTTCTGCCCGGCCGCGAGGTTGCGCCGGTAGAAGGCGTTGGAATCCTCCGCGGTGGAGAAGCCGGCATATTGCCGGATCGTCCAGGGCTGGTTGACATACATGGTCGGGTAGGGGCCGCGCAGATAAGGCGCGATGCCCGGCAGCGTATCGACGAAGGGCAGGCCGGCACGGTCTTCTGCCGTATAGAGCGGCTTCACCGGGATGCCCTCCGGCGTCAGCCAGTCCTCGCCTGTCGGACGCGTTGCCGGGGAGGGCGTGGGGCCATCGCTGAAAGCCAGTGTCGTGAAATCCGGGATCGCGGTCATGGCCGTGCCTCCAGTTTCGCCAGGGCGGCGCGTCGTTTGGCCAGCGCCGTGTCGAGCTTGCGGCGACGGCCCGGTTTCTCCGAGCCCTTGCCGTCGCCACCGAAATCGAGCCCGCCGAGATCGCCCTCGAACAGGATGGCGAGCAGCAGAGCGACGAGGATCACGGGGATCCAGAGCGTGTACCGCCCGAGCCACCAGACCAGCGCCGCGATCGCAACGCTCGCCGTGATGACGGCGACGGGATGATACATGAAATAATGCAGCTTCGCCGCGGTCAGCGTCAAAAGCAGGGCCATGAAGGCGACGGCGACGCCTGAATCGATGAGCGCCCTGCGCCAGAGGCGGCCGTCCATGTGTTCAAGCAGCCCGATCTCGCGCCGTAACCGCTCGGCTCGCCGGGAGCGGAGCGGATCGGAAGAGCGCGTCTTGCTGGGGGCAGTGCTCACGCCTTGCCCCACCAATGGTGGAAATGATGCACCGGTCCATGGCCATGGCCAACCGGAACCTGATCGGCCGCCGCGATCGCTGCCGTGATGTAGGTCTTGGCCTGGGCGACCGCGTCGGGCAGGGCGAGCCCATGCGCCAGCCCCGACGCGATTGCCGAGGACAGCGTGCAGCCGGTGCCGTGCGTGTTTTGCGTGTCGTGGCGCGGCGCATTGAAGTGTCGCCGCTCACCGCCGGCGAGCAGCAGGAGATCGCTGCTGGTTTCGCCCGCTCCATGGCCGCCTTTGATCAGGACGCTCATTGCGCCGAGCGCCTGCAGCCGCGCCGCCTGATCGTCGATGGCCGTCTCGCTTTGAGCGATGCTCGTTCCAAGCAGCGCCGCGGCCTCCGGCAGATTGGGCGTCACCAGCGCGGCCAGCGGAAAGAGATGGCGCCGGATCGCATCGACCGCGTCGTCCTGCAGCAGCTTGGCACCAGAGGCCGCGACCATCACAGGGTCCAGCACGATGTTGCGTGCCTTGTGACGTTTCAGGCCGGCTGCGACCGTTTCGATCAGTGCGGTTGTGGCGAGCATTCCGATCTTGACTGCCGCCACGTCGAGATCGGCGAAGACCGCGTCGATCTGCGCCGTGACGAAGTCGGCCGGCACGGCATGAATCGCACTGACGCCCATCGTGTTCTGCGCCGTCAGCGCCACGATGACGCTCGCGCCATAGACCTGATGCGCCGCGAAGGTCTTCAGATCGGCCTGGATGCCGGCACCGCCGCTCGAATCCGATCCGGCGATGGTCAGCGCTATGGGATGGCGTGTGCTCACTCGGCGGCTTCCAATGTGATCCGGAGCCTCGTGCCGGTCGCCCTGGCGTAGCGTTCCAGAGTCCGCGTCGAAGGCTTGCCCCGGCCGCTTTCGAGCCGAGCGACGACCGATTGCGTCGTGCCCATGCGAGTGGCGAGTTCCTCCTGCGTCAGCCCGGCACGGGTGCGGGCGCGCAGCAGGGAGGTGAGCAGGGCGAATTCTTCTTCCAACGCGTCGTATTCGCGCTTGAAGTCGGGGTCTTTCATCTGCTCCAGGCCCCATTCCCGGACGCTGAGTGTCTGGCTTGCTTTCACGGAATGTCCCTTGCTCGCTCGCGGGCGATACGAAGTTCCTTCGGCGGCGTCTTCTCGGTCTTCTTAAGGAAAACACGCAGAATGACGACCCGTTTGCCGGTCGCAGCCAGATAGATCGCTCTCGCGATCCCGTCGCGGCCCGTCAACCGCAGCTCCCAGAGCTTGTCGCCAAGCGGCTTGACCCAGCCATAGGGCAAAGCCTCAAGGCCTTCATCCTCGATGAGGTCGGAATAACGATAGAGCTTGGCTCGCATATCCCGCGGCAGCGCGCCCGCCTCTGCTTTGACAGCCGCATTCAGGAACTCGAACGTCCAGCCTGATTTCAGGTTCATAGCAAAAAAGCGCTAATCCGGCAAGGCCGGCAGTGCCACGTCCTGCGCTTCTGTCAGGACCACTACGGCATCGCAACCGGCCTGGATAAACGTTCCCACGCCTGCTTCCCGTAGCCGGACCTCCAGATCGCCCGGTCTGCCCGCGAGCCAGACCGTCGCTCCGCCGGCCGCCAGCGCCTCTGCCACCGCGATCGCTTCGGCCTCGTAGCCCGCGTCCGAGCCGCATAGGCAAGCGAGTCTCGCGCCGGAAGCCTGATAGGCCGAGACCAGTGCCGCGATGTCCGTCGCGCCGTCCCTGGCGAAGCCGTCCGTGCTCGGCGCCGACAATCCTCCGGCTTCGAACAGGTTGCGGGCAAAACCGGCGCGCGCACTGAAATCGGCGACGGGGCCGAGCGTCGCCAGGAACACGGTCGGCCGTTCGTCGGCGGCATCGGCTTTGTCGCGCAGCGCCTCGAACGCTTCGGCAAGACGCCAGGACGGCAGCGGCTCGAGGCGTAAGCCGCTAGCCGGAGCTGAAATGCCTGCGTCGTCGCGCGCGACTGGCGCGACTGGCTCGACTGCCAGTACCGCCACATCGGCCTCCTTCAGATTGGGAAATTCGCTGGTGCCGGTGAGCGGCTCACGTCGCGTGGCGACCACTTTGGCGCGCAGATCGCGCTCCCGGCCGAGGCCGGCCTGCACATGGCCGTTGGCGAGCGCCGCGACGATACCCGGCAGGCCGTCGCCCGCCTCGCGCTCCAGATCCTGCAGCTTGCTCCAGGCCTGCTCGCACAGCGCCTGCGTCAGGGCCTCGAAGCCGCCTGCGCCGGCAGCCGGATCGGCAACGCGGGCCAGTTGCGCCTCCTCCAGCAGGACCAGTTGCGTGTTGCGAGCGACACGCCGCGCAAAGCTATCCGGCAGGCCGAGCGCGGCGGTGAAGGGCAGGACGGTTAGACTGTCGGTGCCGCCGATCCCGGCCGAGAAGGTCGCGATCGTGCCGCGCAGCATGTTGACCCACGGGTCGCGCCTCGTCATCGCGCGCCACGCCGTCTCGGCGTTCAGGACCATGGGAGCCGGCTCCAGTCCGCAGGCGACCTGCACTCGCTCCCAGAGCAGCCGCGCTGCCCGGAACTTGGCGATGGTCATGAACTCGTCGGTATCGGCGACCAGCACGAAGGAGATCGCGTCGCGCGCCTCAGCCAGTGCCATGCCCTGCGCTTCGAGTGTGCGCAGATAGGCGATTGCGGTGGCCAGCACGCTGCCGAGTTCCTGCGCCTCGCTCGCGCCCGCCTCGTGCCAGGGGCGGGCATCGGCGGTGACAAAGGGGCCGGCGAAGCCGCGCGTCTTCAGGTGCCGGATCGTTTCAGCCAGTCTGCGGCCGATCTCGGGCCATGGAGCGGGCAAGCTGCCATCGCTCGCCAGTACGCCGATCGGATCAAGGCCGAAATCGATTGAAGTGAGCGACGGCGCGACGCCGCGCGTTTCGACCAGCGCCGCCAGCATCAGCGCGTTGGCGTGCCCTCGCGGCGCCGGGTCGAGCCGGAGCCGGATCAGGTCGAGCATGATGCCGTCGAGTGCTGTCTCGAGGCTCGCGACATCGTCGGCGACGAGGCCGAAGCCGCGTGCCGCCCGCGCTCCGGCGAAACTCAGGACGAGTGCGGTTGCACCGCCCTCCAGATCGGCCAGCGCAAGCTCGCGCGCTTGCTCAGGCTCAGGATGGTCGATGCGGGCGCAGACGTCCCAGCGCCCGCTCGTGTCGCGCGAAGGCCGCCGGGCCGGGCTGGCGGCAGGGTAGAGCGGCTCGATCCGGATGCCGTCGGCGCTGCGGGAGACGAGGCGCTTCTCGAAATCGCCGCCCTTGAGAACCTTATCGACCGCCGCGCGCCACTGCGCCATGTCGGGTTGCGGAAAGGCATCCATGAAAGGCAGGTCTGACAAGGCGGCCGGGTTCATCTGCGCGGGTGCTCCTCTGCCGGCCCATTGTGCAATCGCGAAGCGCTGATTGCCATGGGCGTCGGTGCACCGCCATCCCTACTTCGTCGCAGACCTCGTGCGCCAACGGGCGCAAAAAACGAAAACGCCGCCCGGCGAGGGCGGCGTCGAATTATACGGGGAGATAGGCCGGGCTCAGACGAACTGGCCGAGGCCCGGGATCGCGCCGACGATCGACCCCATCGCGTCCTCGCCGGCCTTCTCGCGTCCGACCGCGAACATCTCCTTCGAGACCGACTGGATCTGTCCCATCGAAAGGCCGGCGCCCATCAGCTGGCCTCCCAGCGCCATGACGCCGCCACCGCCGCCCATCATGCCGCCGACCATGCCCATCAGCCCGCCCTTGGCGCCGCCCTCGGCGTCGGCAAGTTCCTGCGCGCCCGGCAGCGCCGCCATCAACTGGCTGATCTCGGCGGGAGGGCCTTCCTTCTGCAGGAATGCGAGGATGATGCCGATCGCCTTGCGAGCGAGCTCTTCATTGAGGCCCGAGGCCGCGATGATGCGGGAGATCAGTTCGTCCATCGGTGGTGTCCTCTCAATTCGGCGGGTGCCGGCGGATAGTTCACATATCAACGATCTAATCAAGCCCGGATCGGACTTCCGCCGGCCAGCGCGTTTCGCTACACCCTTGCCCCTGACCTTTCGATAACACAACAGGCGGATATCATGGCGCAAGCGGACACCGGCAACGGCGCGATCCTGATCGGCAAGAGCTGGAAAGAGGAAGATCTGCTGCTCAAGCTCGCCAACCGCCATGGGCTGGTGACAGGCGCGACCGGCACCGGCAAGACCGTGACGCTGCAGGTGATGGCGGAGGGCTTTGCCCGCAACGGCGTCCCGGTCTTCGCCGCCGACATCAAGGGCGATCTGTCGGGTATCGCGGCGCCAGGCGATTCCAAGCCGCCCTTCGTCAAGCGCGCCCAGGAAATCGGCATCAAATACGAGCCCGACCAGTTCAGCACCGTGTTCTGGGACGTGTTCGGCGAGCAGGGCCATCCCGTCCGTGCGACGATCTCGGAGATGGGGCCGCTGCTGCTGGCGCGGCTGCTCGATCTCAACGACACCCAGGAAGGCGTGCTCAACATCGCCTTCCGCATCGCCGACGAGCAGAAGCTCTTGCTACTGGACCTCAAGGATCTGCGCGCGATCCTTGCCTTCATCGCTGAGAACGCCAAGGACCTGACGACGAAATATGGCAACGTCACCTCCCAGACGGTCGGCACGATCCAGCGTTCGCTGCTGGTACTGGAGAACCAGAAGGGTGACCTGTTCTTCGGCGAGCCGGCGCTGGAGATCGCCGACCTGATGAAGACCGACCGCTATGGCCGCGGCATCGTCAACATCATGGCCGCCGACAAGCTGATGGCCAATCCGCGGCTCTACGCGACCTTCCTGCTCTGGCTGCTCTCGGAATTGTTCGAGCAGCTTCCCGAAGTCGGCGACCTCGACAAGCCGAAACTCGTCTTCTTCTTCGACGAGGCGCATCTGCTGTTCAATGGCGCGCCCAAGGCGCTGCTGACGGCCGTCGAGCAGGTCGTGCGGCTGATCCGCTCGAAAGGCGTCGGCGTCTATTTCGTCACGCAGAACCCGCTCGATATCCCCGATACGGTGCTGGCCCAGCTCGGCAACCGCGTCCAGCACGCGCTGCGCGCCTTCACCCCGCGCGACCAGAAGGCGGTCAAGGCCGCTGCCGAAACCTTCCGCCAGAACCCGAAATTCAGCACCGAGGAGGCGATCACCCAGCTCGCCGTCGGCGAGGCGCTGACCTCGACGCTGGAAGGCAAAGGCACGCCGACCATGGTCGAGCGCACGATGATCGCGCCGCCGATGGCTCAGGTCGGTCCCTGCTCGGCGCAGATCCGCCAGCAGGCGATGAACGCGTCCGGCTTCAAGGGCAAATACGACACGATGGTCGACCGCGATTCGGCCTATGAAGAACTGATGAAGCGCAAGAACCTGACGCCGGACGGCGAAGCGCCGGTCGAGGCCTCGACCACGGGCGGCGGCGGGATCATGGATACGATCGGCGGCTGGCTCGGCGGCAACGCGAATGCGCCGCGCCCCAAGACCGGCCCTGGCAGCCGCGGCGGCGCCCTGCCGCAGAGCATGACCGAGAAGATCATCACCTCGGCGGCGCGCTCGGCGGCCACGTCTATCGGCCGCCAGGTCGGCAGCGCGATTTTGCGCGGCGTGCTCGGCAGCATGATGGGTGGGCGGCGCTGAGAAGGTTCGCAAGTCTACGCAAAAGCGTGGCGTCATTCCGGGCGGAGCGAAGCGGAGACCCGGCAACTGTGTCGTTGCGCATCCTGATCATGGCTGGAAGGCTGTGTTTGTCTTGATCATGGCGTTGAGGATTGTGAGGAGTTTTCTGGCGACGGCGATCAGGGCGACTTTTGCTGCGGCACTTCGTTCGAGGATGGCGTCGTAGAAGGCCTTGAAGCGCTGGCAGGTTCGCTTGGCTGCCAGTGCCGCCATGTAGAGGGCGCTCCGGACGCGGCTGCGCCCGCCCCTGATGCTGCGCTTGCCGCGGTGGCGGCCGCTGTCGTTGTTGAAGGGGGCCAGCCCCGCCAAGGCTGCTATCGCCTTTGGCGAGACATGTCCGAGTTCTGGCATCAGCGCGATCAGGGTGGTTGCGGTGACGTGTCCGACGCCCGGCGCCGAACGCAACAGAGCCTGTGTGCGGGCCAGGGCCTCGTTTGCGCACAAGGCATCGCTGATGAGGCGCTCGAGCGTGTCGATCTCGTCGTCGAGCCAGGCAAGATGGCGCGCCAGGCTGCCGCCTTGGTCCTGTCCCTCGCTGAGACGGACGCGCTCGGCGGCACGGATCGCGACGAGCTGGTCGCGGCGTTTGTGCAGTTGGGCCAAAGCGTTGCGAGCGGGCTCGACAGGTGCGTCGGGTTCCAGCGCGAGGCTGCGGGCCATGGCGGCGAGCATGCGGGCGTCGATCGCATCGGTCTTGGCCAGGCGCCCCGTGGCGCGGGCGAAGTCACGCGCGCGCGCCGGATTGAGGCGCACGAAACGCAAGCCGGCCTGTTCCAGCGCACGGCGCAGGGTTGCATCGTAGGGGCCGGTGGCCTCGAAGGCGATGAGGCTACCGGCCGGATCGGCCAGCCCCGACAGCCAGGCCGCGATGGCCGGGCTCGTATTGGCGATACGAAGACTTGTGCCACTCGCCTCATCGAACAGGTCGAGATGGTGTTTGCGATATCGCATCCGATGAAGCAGGGGTGTATGATCATGGGGCCTGTCCCTGTGCTGCGAGGTCCGGTGCAAGCGGCCTCGGTCAACTGTTCAGGATGGGGTCTTGGAACGCGGGCGGGAGCCTGGCCGGGTCACGGTGTTTGCCACCAGGAATCCAACGGCTTCCCGCCCGCACAAATCATGACACAGATCAAACACACAGGAATCCATGCCTGAGCCTAGATTGGCGTTCCGGCATGGATTCCGGGTCTTCGCTGCGCCGCGCCCGGAATGACGGCGCTCGGTTGTCGAGCCGACGCAATGCGTCATGCCCGTCTTGGTAGCTGACGCCGCCGCCAAGCCTTGTCATGATGGCGCCACCTGAATCGGCTCTCAGGCGATGAGAGCCCAGCCTGTGCCGAGTGCCATGTCAAAACTTCCCGCGATCCTCTCCCGCCTCGATTCCGATCTCGAGGCTGCGCTCGGGCGTCTGTCGTCCTGGCTGGAGATCCCCTCGATCGGCACCGATCCGGCTTTCAACGCCGATACGCGCCGCGCTGCCGAATGGCTCGTTGCCGATCTCGAGTCGCTCGGCTTCGAGGCGAGCCTGCGCGAAACGCCGGGCCAGCCGATCGTCCTCGCGCACCGCCCCAGGCCCGGCGCGCCGCATGTGCTGTTCTACGGCCACTACGACGTCCAGCCGGTCGATCCGCTCAATCTCTGGGATACCGAACCGTTCAAGCCGGTGGTCAGGGAGATCGAGCCGGGCCGCCGGGCGATCATCGCGCGCGGAGCGTGCGACGACAAAGGCCAGGTCATGACCTTCGTCGAGGCGATGCGTGCGACGCTCGCCGAGACCGGCGACCTGCCGGTCGGCGTCACCATCATGGTCGAGGGCGAGGAGGAATCGGGCTCGCTCAACCTGCCGGCCTTCGTCCGTGAGAATGCCGAGGAGCTGAAGGCGGATTTCGCGCTGGTCTGCGACACCGGCATGTGGGACCGGCAGACACCTGCGATCACCGCCTCGCTGCGCGGCATGGTCTATCAGGAGGTCACGATCACCTGCGCCGATCGCGACCTGCATTCGGGCCTGTTCGGCGGCGCGGCCGCCAACCCGGTGCATGTTCTGGCGAAGATCGTCGCCGGCCTGCACGACGAGGACGGCCGGATCACGCTGCCCGGCTTCTATGAGGGCGTCGAAGAACCGTCCAACCAGCAGAAGGCCGATTGGGCCGATCTGAACCTCACCGAGGAGGAGTTTCTGGGCCAGATCGGCCTGAAGCACTCGATCGGCGAAAAGGGCCGCATGCTGATCGAGCAGATACAGTCGCGGCCGACCTGCGACGTTAACGGCATCTGGGGCGGCTATACCGGGGAGGGCACCAAGACCGTCATCGCCGGCAAGGCCTCGGCCAAGATCTCGTTCCGCCTCGTCGGCAAGCAGGACCCCGGCAAGATCGCCGCGGCGTTCCAGGCCTTCGTGCGCGAGCGCCTGCCGGCCGATGTGACGGCGGAGTTCATCGCGCACGGCGCCTCGCCCGCCATCGCGGTTCCCTCGGATTCGCCGGCGCTGACCAAGGCGCGCGCGGCGCTGACCGAGGAATGGGGCCGCAAGGCCGTGACCATCGGCTCGGGCGGCTCGGTTCCCGTGGTCGGCGATTTCAAGCGCCTGCTCGGCATGGACACGCTGCTCGTCGGCTTCGGCCTCGATGACGACCGCGTGCATTCGCCCAACGAGAAATACGACCTGTCCTCGTTCCACAAGGGCCAGCGCTCCTGGGCGCGCATCTTGCAGGCTCTGGGCTGAGGAGAAAGGCGTTTTAAGGAAAATGGCTGGCATGAAATCTGTCTGTGTCTTCTGCGGGTCCAATCCCGGCAACGATCCCGTCTATGCCGACGGCGCCCGCGCCATGGGCGCCGAGGTCGCCCGGCGTGGGCTGGTCCTAGTCTATGGCGGCGGCGCTGTCGGCCTGATGGGCATCGTCGCCAATGCGGCGCTGGAAGCCGGCGGCGAAGTCCATGGCGTCATCCCCCGGGCCTTGCGCGAGAAGGAGGTCGGCCATTTCGGGCTGACCCGGCTCGAGATCGTCGAGACCATGCATATTCGCAAGGCGCGCATGGCCGAACTCTCGGACGGCTTCATCACCATGCCCGGCGGCATCGGCACCTTCGAGGAGCTGTTCGAGATCTGGACCTGGGGCCAGCTTGGCATCCATTCCAAGCCGCTGGCATTCCTGAACATAGCGGGTTTCTACGACCCGCTGGCGGCATTTCTCGATCAGACGGTCGAGGCCGGCTTTCTGAAGCAGACCCACCGCGCCATGACGATCACCGACACGCAGCCCGCGACCTTGCTCGACCGGATGGAACAGTACGTGCCGGCGCAGACGATCAAATGGGTGGAGAAGGAGGAGGTTTGACTTATCCCCGGCTTCGCACCTCCAGGTTGTAGGAATATTATCTTGACAGCGTGACGCTGATCCGGTAGACATTCGGAACGCTCACGAAGTGTGACCAGACGCCAAGCCGCCGAGCCCCTCAGCCGGCGGCTTTCGCATGTCTGGCTGTCGAGGTTTCCACATGTCCGATGACGAAAACGACGCCCCGGTGCTGCCGGCTGCGAAACCCAAACGTCTGACCGTCGGCCGCAAGGCCGTGGTCAACACCCTGTGGCGGGCGGCCAAACGGCATCTCGATGCGCACGAGGCGCGTCTTGACGATCTGCCGACGGGCTCCGTCGCGAGCGAGTCCGACGCCAAGGCGCTTGCAGTGCTCGCCCGCACCGTCCGTGAACTGGTTGCCATGGAAGCGGCGAACGCGAGCCAGGAGGGCAAGCCCACCGATGAAGCCGACCCCGCCGACGGATTGCGCCACGTTGCCGAACTCCGAAAGGAGCTTGCACGACGTCTTGATGCGCTTGCCGACCGAGAGTTGGGCAAGGCTGATCCCGCAGCATCTCCTTCCGGACCTGGAAGCTGATTGCCTGACGGTGCTCGGCGAGGCGTGGAGCCTGTTTGGCCGGCTCGATCAGCGGCTTGGCGAGCCGCCGCAGAAGCCGATCTGGCTCGTCCTCGGCGGGCGCGGCGCCGGCAAGACCCGCACCGGCGCCGAATGGGTCAAAGGCATGGCGCTGGGCCATCCGCCCTTCGCCGACATCAAAACGGACCGCATCGCCCTAGTCGGCGAGACGCAGGGGCAGGTCCGCGACGTCATGATCGAGGGCGTTTCCGGCCTGCTCTCGATCCACACCCGCTGGGAGCGCCCGACCTGGTTTCCGTCGCGGCGCCGGCTCGAATGGCCCAACGGCGCGATCGCCCAGGCCTTTTCGGCCGAAGATCCCGAAGGCCTGCGCGGCCCGCAATTCGGCGCCGCCTGGTCCGACGAACTGGCCAAATGGCCGAACCTTCAGGAGTGCTGGGACATGCTGCAATTCGGGCTTCGCCTCGGCGACCGGCCGCGCCAGATCGTCACCACGACGCCGCGTCCCGTGCCGCTGATCAAGCGCCTGCTGGCCGATCCGCATGTCGCGATCAGCCGCGCAGCAACCCGCGCAAACCACTTCAATCTGGCTGCTGAATTCATCCGCAGCGTGACGCAGACCTATGGCGGCACGTGGCTGGGCCGGCAGGAACTCGATGGCGAACTTGTCGAGGAAAGCGCCGACGCACTCTGGACGCGGGCGACGATCGAGGCCTGCCGCGAGACGGAGGCGCCGGGGCTGGCGCGCATCGTGGTCGCCGTCGATCCGCCGGCCTCGTCCTCGCAGCGGGCCGATTCCTGCGGGCTGGTGGTTGCCGGCATCGACAGGGACGGCGTCGGGCATGTGCTGGAAGACGGCACGGTCTCCGGCTGCCGTCCGCATGAATGGGCGGCGAAGGCCGTGGCGCTCTATCGCCGCCATGAGGCCGATGCGCTGGTCGTCGAGGTCAACCAGGGCGGCGAAATGGCGACCTCCGTCATCCGCGAGGTCGATCCGGGCGTGCCGGTGATGGCGGTCAGGGCGACGCGCGGCAAGTACCTCCGGGCCGAGCCGGTGGCGGCGCTCTATGCGCAGGGCCGGGTGCGCCATGCCGGATGCTTCCCGGCGCTGGAGGACGAGATGTGCGATTTCGGGCCGGGAGGACTGAGTTCGGGCCGATCGCCGGACCGGCTCGACGCGCTGGTCTGGGCACTGACGCATCTGATGCTGGCAGCCAAGGGCCGCCCGCGAGTGAGAGGGCTGTAGCGACATCCCGCCGCCGGTCCCGGACTCAAAATAGCGAGATCTCCATGCTCGACTTTCTTCGCAGCCTGCGCGGCCTTGCCGCGCCGGATCGCAAACGCTCGCGCGTCGGGCCGTTGATCGCGTTGCACGAGGCCGGTCGCCCGGTCTGGACGCCGCGCGATTATGCGGCGCTCGCTCGAGAGGGTTATGAGCGCAACCCGGTCGTGCATCGCTGCGTCCGGCTGATCGCGGAAGCGGCGGCGCAGACCCCGCTCGTCGCCAAGGTGGCCGGGCGGGAGGAGCCCGGGCATCCGGCGCTGATGCTGATCGACAGCCCCAACCCGCGCCAGGGCGGCATCGCCTTCCGCGAGATGCTCTATGGCCACCTGCTCGTCGCCGGAAACGCCTATGTCGAAGTAGCGAGCCTTGGTCGCGAGCCGCGCGAACTCCATGCGCTGCGGCCCGACCGGATGCGCGTCGTGCCAGGTCGCGACGGCTGGGCCGAAGCCTATGACTACAGCGTCGACGGCCAGACCGTGCGCCTGCGCCAGGACGATGGCCCGTTGCCGCCGATCCTGCATCTGACACTGTTCCATCCCGTCGACGACCATTACGGCCTGTCGCCGATCGAGGCGGCGGCCTGCTCGCTCGACATCCACAATGCCGCCAGCAACTGGCACAAGGCCCTGCTCGACAATGCTGCCAGACCCTCGGGCGCGCTGGTCTATGACAGCCCCGATGGCGCCAGCCTGACGCAGGCGCAGTTCGATCGCCTCAAGGGAGAGCTGGAGGAGAGCTTCCAAGGCGCCCGCAATGCCGGCCGGCCACTGCTGCTGGAAGGCGGACTCGACTGGAAGCCTCTGTCCCTGACGCCGGCGGAGCTCGATTTCGTTGCGGCCAAGGGCGTGGCGGCGCGCGAGATCGCGCTCGCCTTCGGCGTGCCGCCGCTGCTGCTCGGCCTGCCCGGCGACAACACCCACGCGAATTTCGCCGAGGCCAACCGCGCCTTCTGGCGACAGACGGCGATCCCTCTGGTCCGCCGCACCGCGCAATCGCTGGCGCAATGGCTCGGGCCGGCCTTCGGCGACGACCTCACGCTCGAGCCCGATCTCGATGCGGTCGAAGCGCTCGCGGATGAGCGGGAATCGCTCTGGCGTCGGGTCGGCGCGGCCGACTTCCTCAGCGCAGACGAGAAACGCGAGGCCGTCGGCTACGGCCGGGCCGCGCCGGCAACTGGAGATGAACGATCATGAACGCGCTCGAACAGCTTCTCGCCGCCTTCGTCGGCAAGGGCGATGTCGGCCATCTCGGGCTGCTGCTCTGGGCCGGCTCGGCGTCCGCTTTCGCCTATGTCGTGATGCGCGAACTGACCGCCGCCAACCGGCGCTTCGATGAGTTCGTGCGCGAACTCAACCGCTTCAACGCCCGCCATGAAGGAGACCAGCCATGACCCGCTCGGGCGAGAAGACGCCGTCGCCATCCCTGTCTTCGGGTACGGGACGTGCCCGGCCGCCCAGGCCCGCTACACCGCCCCCGAAGATCGAGGCCTTCGGCCGCTTCGTCCAAAATCTCGGGCGGCTCGAAGGCGGCTCCGGCCGGCCGACAAAGGGTGGGGAGGGCGCCCGATGAGGGCGGCCCTGCCGCTGACACCCTTTGCGCGGGAATCGAAGTTCCTGCCCTTGCCGCCCTCCCATATCGGCCTCGACGGCATGTTCGAGGGCTATGCCAGCCTGTTCCGCATCGCCGATCTCGGCAAGGACATCGTCGAGCAGGGCGCCTTTCGCGAGAGCCTGGTCAGGCGCGGCCCGGCCGGCATCAAGATGCTCTGGCAACACGACCCGGCCGAGCCGATCGGCCGCTGGACAACGCTGATCGAGGACAGCCGCGGCCTGTTCGTGCGCGGCCGACTCTCGCTCGCCGTCGCCCGGGCCCGCGAGATCCACGCCTTGATGCGCGAAGGCGCGGTCGACGGGCTCTCGATCGGCTTCCGGCCGGAGAAGGCCCGCACCGAGCCGCGCACCGGATTGCGGCGGCTGGAGCGGGTCGATCTCTGGGAAATCTCGATCGTCACCTTCCCGATGCTGCCGCAGGCCCGCGTCTCCGCCGTCAAGGCGCTGCCGCGTGACGCCTTCGCCTACGCCTGACACCCCGTTCACCCCGAGGAGAGACCATGACCCTTTCGACACACGCTCCCGAGACAAAGGCCGCAGGCCCTGATTTGTCGATGGCGCTCGACGATCTGCGCTACACGCTGGAGAATTACCGCGCGACCAACGAGCAGCGGCTGGCGCAGATCGAGGGCCGCAGCGGCGCCGATCCGCTGACCGAGGAGAAGCTCGCCCGCATCGACGCCGCGCTGGACGATTCGAAGCGCCGCCTCGATCGGCTGGTGCTGGATCGCAGCCGCCCGGCGCTCGGCCATGACGACAAGCGCGATCCGCTGGTGGGCGAGCACAAGGCCGCCTTCGCCGCCTATATCCGCAGCGGCGAGGCCGGCGGCCTGAAACGCCTTGAAGGCAAGGCGCTGTCGGCGGGCTCGGGCCCCGACGGCGGCTATCTCGCTCCCTCCACGGTCGAGAGCGAGATCCTGCGGCGCCTGGCCAACGTTTCGCCGATCCGCGGCATCGCCAGCGTCCGGACGATTTCATCGGGGACCTACAAGAAGGCGTTCTCGACCACCGGTCCGGCCTCGGGCTGGGTCGCGGAGGCCGCGGCGCGGCCGCAGACCGGCTCGCCGACGCTGGCCGAGCTCAGCTTCCCGGCGATGGAGCTCTACGCCATGCCGGCTGCGACCCAGACCCTGCTCGACGACGCGATCGTCAACATCGACCAGTGGATCGCAGAAGAGGTCGAGAGCGCCTTCGCCGAACAGGAGGGCGCGGCCTTCGTCATCGGCGACGGCACGGACAAGCCGAAAGGTTTCCTGGCCTACCCCTTCGTGGCCGAGACCAGCTGGAGCTGGGGCAATATCGGCGTGCTCAACACCGGCGTCGCGGGCGCCTTTCCGGGCGCCAACCAGTCCGACATCCTGGTCGACCTAGTCTATGCGCTGAAGGCCGGCTATCGCCAGAACGCCTCCTTCGTGATGAACCGCAAGACGCAGAGCATTATCCGCAAGTTCAAGGACTCGACCGGGCATTATCTCTGGCAGCCGCCGGCCTCGGTGGGTGCGCCCGCGACACTGATGGGCTTCCCGCTGGTCGAGGCCGAGGACATGCCCAACATCGCCAACAACGCGGTCGCCGTGACCTTCGGCGATTTCCAGCGCGGCTATCTGGTGGTCGACCGGGCGGGCGTGCGCATCCTGCGCGATCCCTATTCCGCGAAACCCTATGTGCTGTTCTACACCACCAAGCGGGTCGGCGGCGGCGTGCAGGACTTCGCGGCGATCAAGGGCCTGCGCTTCGCGGTCTGAGCCGAAAGCAGGCTCAGCGCGAGAACCACCAGCTGTAGCCGGCGCGCGGAGGTTCGCGTTCGACCTCCCGCGCGTCGGCGCCGAAGGACAGCAGCCGGGTGCTTGCCTCGGAGATCCAGGCGCGATGGTCGCTGACCGGCGTGATCGCGGTGAAGCCGCCGCAGATGCGTCGCACGCGGGCATTGAGAGGGCCGCTCGACCAGCTCACGATCCCGACGAGATCGCGGGAACTGGCTCTGCCGCGCAGCACCGGCCCGCCGGAATCGCCGCGGCAGGCTCCGGCGCCGGGGGTCTCGCCCTTGGCCTCGGTATCGACGGCGACCTTGACGGTGTTGGCGGTCGTGTAGTTGCCGGCATTGACGAGGCGCGTCTCGCGCAGGCGGCGCGCCGTGCCCTTGTTGTCCTCGATCGCGAGCCCGAAACCCGCCATGGTGACGGTCTCGCCCTGCCACATCCCACCGCCGAGGGTCAGGGGCTCGATGTCGCGCGGCAGCGGCGCCGAGAGGCGCAGCACTGCGAGATCGGCTCCCGGCTGGGTGCGCGGCGTCGTGCCGGGCACGAAGCTCGGATGCGGCAGCACCGCGACGACGGCGTGCCGGCGGGCGCGAAAGCGGGGGTCGAGGCTGACGACGCTGACCGCGCCGCCGCCCATCAGGCAATGCGCGGCGGTCAGCACGAGTTCGGGCCCGATCGCCGCGCCCGAGCACAATTCGCCGCGGCTGGTTTCCACCCGCAGGGTGGAGGCGCGCGCACCGGAGACGTCGCGCGAGGCCGTGCCGCCGACGACGGCGAAGGCCGGCGAGGCCAGGGCCGCCATGGCGGCGAAGGCGAGGGGAAGGACGCGCAATGTCATGGCCGGAACCTGTTTGAAGACAAGGCCAGTCTATGGCTTGCGGCGCGCCAGTCCAGCCCCCCGATCAGCGGCGTGTCGTCCAGAGCGCGCTTTCGCCCCATTGCGACAAGGTTCTGTCGATCCAGGTGCGCTGGGGCGCGACCACGACGCCCTGGCTGAGCAGCCCGCATTGCTTGCCGGCAGGGCCGGTAGACCAGCTCGTAACGGCGACGATCCCGCCGTCGTCGCCAAGCATCGGGCCGCCTGAATCGCCCTGGCAGGCGCCGGCTCCCGGCTTTTTCCCGCCGGTCGCGGCGTCTGAAGCCCAGAGCAGGATCCGGCCCGGGCCATAGGGCTCGACCGCGACCAGTTCGGCGGAGCGATAGGCGCCGGTGGTGCGGGCCTCGCCCTCGCGCAAAACGCCATAACCCGCGAGCATGACGGTGGCGCCGGCGCGCGGCAGCGGACCGTCGATCAGCGTGGCCGGCACGAAGCGGGCCGGCAGCGGCTCGGCCATACGCAGCAAGGCCAGGTCGATCGAGCGTCGCCGCGTCGTGATCGCCTTGGCGTCGAATTCGGGATGGAGCGCGATGCCGGCCGGGGCGATCAGCACCGGCGCGTTTGCCCCGTCCTTCCAGTGGACCCGGAGATCGACACCGCCATCGGCGCAATGCGCCGCCGTCAGGATCGCTCGGGACGACAATACGATCGCCGAACAGACGCCGCCGCGGGCGTTCAGCACCATCAGAGTCGCGGTCGCTGCCGGCCCGCCCTCGCGGCCGCCGACCACGGCCGCGGCGGGGGCTGCAACAAGCAGCAGGCCGAGCGCCGACAGCGCGGCTGCGATCCCGTGACCGATCTTCATCGCGTTCTCCCTCTCGTCACGAGGGCTGATAGCGCGCCGAGCCGATCAATTGAACCCGCATTCGGAGCGACCATGACGCCCCTTGCCCTTACGCCGCCGGCGATCGAGCCGGTTCCACTTGCCGAGGCCAAGGCCTTCCTGCGCCTCGACCAGTCCGATGAAGACGAGCTTCTCGCCACGCTGATCACGGCCGCGCGCCTGATGATCGAGGCGGCGTCCGGCCGGATGCTGATCTCTCAGGGCTGGCGGATCGTGATCGACCGCTGGCCGGAGGGCGGAGAACTGCGGCTGCCGCTTTCGCCGGTCGCTGCGATCGTCGCCGCGCGGGTCTATGACGGCCTCGGGCAGCCCCAGGCCGTATCGCCTGGTTCGCTGCAACTCGATGCGCTGGCCGACCCGCCTGTCGTCCGGGCGGTAGGCGCCGTGCCGGCTCCCGGCCGCAGCCGGGGTGCGATCGAGATCGATGTCACGGCCGGCTACGGGCCGGCCGTATCCGATGTGCCGGCGCTGCTGCGGCAGGCTGTACTAAGGCTGGCGGCGCGCTGGTTCGAACTGCGCGGCGATGTCGCGGGCCGCGACGCGGCTGCGCTCCCGCCCGAGATCATGGCGCTGGTCGCACCGTTCCGCCGGGCGAGGCTCTGAGCGATGAGTGCGCCATCCCACACGGTCGGAATTCTGAAGCGACGTCTCGCTCTCGAGGCCCCGGTCGAGACGCCCGACGGCCTTGGCGGCAGGACACAAGGATTCGCCACCATTGCGGCGCTCTGGGGCCAGGTCGAATGGCTCTCCGGCGACGAGCGCTGGCGCATGGGTCGGCCTGAACAGCTGGCCACCCACCGCATCACTTTGCGCTGGCGCGCCGGCATCGATGCCAGCCAACGCTTCCGCGATCAGGAGCGGATCTTCGAGATCCGCGCCGTCGTCGATCCCGATGGCGGCAGGCGCCGGCTTGTCTGTCTCGTCGAGGAGATCAAGCCATGAGCGACGCGATCCTCGCCCTCCGCGCGGCGATCCAGACCCGGCTGACCGCAGACACGGATCTCACGGCGCTGATCGGCGCCGGGTGCGTCCACGACGAGGCGCCGCGCGCCGCGAGCGGCGTCTATGTCGTCCATGGCGAGGTCGACGCGCAGGACTGGTCCACCGGCAGCGACAAGGGCTGCGAGCAGGGTCTGTCGCTCGTCGTCTGGGCCGACCGGAGCAGTTCGTCGCGCCTCGCGCTGGAAGCGGCCGCGCTCGTCGTCCTGGCGCTGGACGAGGCGCCGCTCGCGCTGTCCGGGCACCGCCTGATCAACCTGCGCTGGCAGTCGTCGCGGCTGGCGCGCACGAGCCGAACGGGTCTGGCATCGGTCACGATCCGCCTGCGCGCCGTCACCGAAACTCTCTGCTCCCATCTGACAAGGAGGTGCCGATGTCGGCCCAAAGAGGCAAGGACCTGCTGCTCAAGGCGGCCGATGCCGGCGGTGCGTTCGTCACGGTCGCGGGCCTGCGGGCCCGCCAGATCGCCTTCAATGCCGAGGCGGTCGACGTGACCCACGCCGAATCGGCCGGGCGCTGGCGCGAACTGCTTGCCGGCGCAGGCGTCAGGCGCGCCAGCATCAGCGGCGCCGGCATCTTCAAGGACGAGGCTTCGGACGCGCTCGTGCGCCAGATATTCTTCGACGGCGTGATCCGCAACTGGCAGGTCGTCGTGCCGGAATTCGGCACGATCGCGGGGCCGTTCCAGCTCTCGAGCCTCGAATACCGCGGCGACCACGACGGCGAGGTCACCTTCGACCTGTCGCTGGAATCCGCCGGCCTGCTGACCTTCACCGCGCTTTGAGGAGCTTTTCCATGGTCAATCGCTACCGGGGCGAGACCGCCCTCATGGTCGAGGGCGAGGCCCTGCCGATGCGCCTGACGCTTGGCGCACTCGCCGAACTGGAAGATGCGTTCTCGGTCGACAGCCTGCCGGCGCTCGGCGAGCGATTCGTCGCTGGTCGGCTCTCGGCCCGCGACGTCACGCGCATCCTGGCCGCCGGCCTGCGCGGCGCGGGCAGCAGCATCAGCGACGATCAGGTCGCGGGCCTTTCCTTCGAGAACGGGCTGAACGGCGCGATCACGGCGGCGATCCGCCTGCTCGACGCCACCTTCGGCGATCCCGCTGCGGAGGCCGGCGACGCAAGCCGCCCTTCGCTGCCGCCGGCGGGGTGAGCCCTTCGGCGGCGGTACCGTTTCCTTGGGATGAAGTCATGAGCTTCGGCCTCGGACGGCTGGGCTGGAGCCCCGACCAGTTCTGGAACGCGACGCCACGCGAGATCGGCGCCGCGCTTATGGCCCATCGTCCCGCGCGTCGCGCCGCGACGGAGCGTGGGGTTCTGCAGCAACTGATGGCGGCGCACCCCGATGGGTGAGGCCGCTCGTTTGCGATCAAAGGAGGGGCCTGCCATGGCCGAGGACGATATCGCGGGTTCGTCCCGTCTCGCCGATCTGCGCGCGATGAACATCTTGACTCGAAATCTCAGCAAATCGGCCGATGCCTTTGGCAAATCGATCACCTCAGCCTTCGCCAAGGGCATCATCGAGGGCAAGCGCTTCGAGGACGTGCTGCGCAGCGTCGGCAAGTCGATGACCGAGAGCCTGCTCAAATCCGCGCTGAAGCCGATCCAGAGCAGTCTCTCCGGCCTGCTGAGTTCGGGCGTGAAGAGCCTGACCGGGCTGTTCACCGGAGCGCTGGGAGGCCTCGGTGGAGGTGGGGGCGCGGCGCGCCCGGTCCCCTTCGCCGATGGCGGGGTCGTCGCCTCACCATCCTATTTCCCGCTCGGTCGTGGTCTCGGTCTGATGGGCGAGAGGGGCGCCGAGGCGATCATGCCGCTGTCGCGCGGACCCGATGGCAGGCTTGGCGTCCGGGCGGGAGGTGCGGCGGTGCGCCCGCTCAGCGTCACGGTCCAGGTCCAGACGCCAGACGCCGACAGCTTCCGTCGCTCGGAGGCGCAGGTCTCGGCCGCGATCGCGCGGGCCGTGGCGCGTGGCAGCCGCGCACTGTGAGAACCCTTTCGCGGACATGCCATGACACGGGAGGCCGGCGGCGATGAGCGATTTCCATGAGGTTCGGTTTCCGCTCGACATCGCGCGCGGTGCGCGGGGCGGGCCGGAGCGGCTGACGCAGATCGTCGCGCTGGCCTCGGGTCGCGAGGTCCGCAACAGCCGCTGGGCCCATTCGCGGCGGCGCTACGATGCCGGGCTCGGCGTGCGCACGCTCGATGCGCTGATGGCGATCATCGACTTCTTCGAGGAGCGGCGCGGTCGGCTCTACGGCTTCCGCTGGCGCGACCAGCTCGACTGCAAGAGCTGTCCGCCCTCGCAGACGCCGTCGGCGACCGACCAGACGCTCGGCATCGGCGACGGCGTGACGCGAATCTTCCAGCTCGCGAAGGACTATGGCTTGGCAGAGGCGCCCTACCGGCGCGTCATCGCCAAGCCGGTTGACGGCAGCGTGCTCGTCGCCGTCGCGGGCATCACGGCGTTGCCGGATGTCGCGAGCTGCGACCCGGCGACCGGTCGCGTCACCTTCGCGCCGGGACACGCTCCGGCGTCCGGCGCCGCCGTGACGGCGGGCTTTTCCTTCGACGTTCCTGTGCGCTTCGACACCGACATGATCGAGGTCGATCTCTCGGCCTTCGAGGCTGGCGAGATCCCCAAGATCCCGGTCGTCGAGATCATCATCTGAGGAGGCCGCGATGCGCGCCATTCCGACCGCTCTGGCCGCCCATCTCGAAGGGACCGCCACGACCTTGTGCCATTGCTGGAGCCTGACCCGACGCGACGGGCTCGTGCTCGGCTTCACCGATCACGACCGCGACCTGAGTTTCGACGGCATCGTCTTCGCCGCCAGCACCGGACTTGAGGCGGCCGAAACCGCGGCCGAACTCGGCTTCGCCATCGGCGGCGGCGAGGTCTCGGGCGCCTTTGCCGCAAGCGGGCTCAACGAGGCCGATCTGTCGCGCGGGCTCTACGACGATGCGCGCGTTTCGGTCTGGCTGGTCAACTGGGCCTCTCCAGACCAGCGCCTGCTGCTGGAAGCCGGCTTCGTCGGCGAGGTCCGGCGCGGCGATACCGGCTTCACCGCCGAGGTGAGAGGGCTCGCAAAGGCATTCGACGAGGAGCGCGGCCGGCTCTACACCCGCTCCTGCGCCGCCGATCTCGGCGATGCGCGCTGCGGCGTCGCATTGTCTCCGGTCGAGGCTGTCGTCGCAACGAGCGACGGCCGGCTCGGGCTGACCGCGCCGGGGCTGGGCGCCTATGCCGACGGGTATTTCACCGGCGGGAGGCTGGTCTTCACCAGCGGCGCCAATCTCGGCTTCGTCACGGAGGTGAAGCGCCATTCCGGCGCCGATGGGCTCGTCGCGATCGAACTCTGGCAGGCGTCGCCCGCCGCGATCGCCGTCGGCGACGCCTTCATGCTGACGCCCGGCTGCGACAAGACCTTCGAGACCTGCCGATCGAAATTTTCAAACGGAATCAATTTTCGCGGCTTTCCGCATATCCCCGGCAACGACTTCATCATCGGCGGCGTGAAACCGGGAGACGGGCAACTCGACGGCGGGAGTCTGTTTCGATGAGCGCCGGGCTCGTCACGCAAGCGCGCATCGTCGAGGCGGCCCAGGCCTGGCTCGGCACGCCCTATCACCACCAGGCCTCGCTGCGCGGCGTCGGCTGCGACTGCCTCGGGCTGATCCGCGGCATCTGGCGCGATCTTTATGGCAGCGAGCCGGAATTGCCGCCGCCCTATTCGCAGAGCTGGGCAGAAAGTCTCGGAGGGGACAGGCTTGCCGCCGCAGCCTTGCGGCATCTGCGGCCCCTATCCGACGCCGGCGAGGCCCTGCCCGGCGACGTTTTGCTGTTTCGCTGGCGCGCGCATCTGCCGGCCAAGCACTGCGCCATCCTGAGCGCGCCCGACCGCATCATCCACGCTCATGACGGCGCGCAGGTGAGCGAGGTCGCCTTCACGGATTGGTGGCGGCGCCATCGCAGCCACGCCTTTTCCTTTCCGGAGCTCGCAGACTGATGGCCACGCTTCTTCTCCAGGTCGCCGGCGCCACGATCGGGACGGCGCTGGGCGGGCCGATCGGCGGCGCGATCGGGCAGGCGCTCGGCGGCATCGCCGGCAGCCGGATCGACCAGGCCCTTCTCGGCGGCGAGGGCGGCAGCCGCGCCGTCGAGGGGCCGCGCCTGAAGGAGATCGGCGGGCTTGCCTCGACCGAGGGCGCAGCCGTCCCGCGCCTCTACGGCCGGGCGCGGCTCGGCGGCCAGTTGATCTGGGCGACGCGCTTCGAGGAGGAGATCAAGGTCACCGTCTCGCGCACGAAATCCGGCGGCAAGGGCGGGCGCTCGCAGAAGACGACCGAGACCACCTACAGCTACTACGCCAATCTCGCGATCGGGCTGTGCGAGGGGCCGATCGCCTTCGTGCGCCGGATCTGGGCCGATGGCCGCGAGATCGATGTCGCGACGATCGCCATGCGTGTTCATCACGGCCATGAGAGCCAGGAGCACGACCCATTGATCGCGGCCAAGGAAGCGGGCGCGGCGCCGGCCTATCGCGGCCTCGCCTATGTCGTGTTCGAGCGCTTTTCGCTCGGCGACTATGGCAATCGCGTACCGCAATTCTCCTTCGAGGTGGTGCGGGCCGTCGAGGGGCTCGGCGGCATGATCCGGGCCGGGACCCTGATCCCGGGCGCCGGCGAGTTCATCTACGAGACGCGCGCCGTCAGCCACGAGCCGGAACCCGGCGTCACCGCCAGCCAGACCCGCCACCAGCTCTATGGCGGTGCCGATGTCGATACCGCGCTCGGACATCTGATGGAGCTCTGCCCGGCGCTGCGTCGCATCTCGCTCGTCGTCTCCTGGTTCGGCGACGATCTGCGCGCCGGGCATTGCACGCTCGCGCCGCGCGTCGAGATCCCGCACAAGCCGACCATCGGCGCGGAATGGTCCGCCGCCGGACTGTCGCGCGCCACGGCCCTTATCGTCAGCCAGGTCGACGGCCGTCCGGCCTTCGGCGGCACGCCCTCCGACGAGAGCGTGATCGCGCTGATCCGGCGCCTGCGCGATGCCTATGGGCTGGAGGTCGTGCTCTATCCCTTCGTTATGATGGACATCCCGACTGGCAACGGCCTCATCGACCCCCAGACCGGGCTCGCCGGACAGCCGGCCTATCCCTGGCGCGGCCGCATCACCTGCAACCCCGCGCCTGATGCCGAGGGCAGCGCGGCGGCCGATGCGCAGATCGCCGCCTTCATCGGCACAGTTGCGCCAGCGGACATGGCGCTTGCAGGCGAACAGATCCTCTGCGCCAAGCCGGACGAATGGAGCTATCGCCGCCTCGTCATGCACGCCGCGATGCTGGCTCAGGCGGCAGGCGGCGTCCACGGCTTCGTCCTGGGCTCGGAGCTGATCGGCCTGACGCATGTGAGAGGCGAGGCCGGCTATCCCATGGTCGACGGGCTGGTCGATCTGGCTCAGGACGTGCGGACGCTGCTGCCCGACACTAAGCTGACCTATGCCGCCGACTGGACGGAGTATGGCGCCGATGTCCGCGATGACGGCGACGACATCCGCTTTCCGCTCGATCCGCTCTGGGCCTCGCCCGCCATCGACGCGATCGGCATCGACTGGTATCCGCCGCTTTCGGACTGGCGCGACGGCGGCGGCCATGCCGATGCCGCGATCGCCGGCGGACCGGCCGATCTCGCCTATCTGCGGTCGCGCCTGAATTCGGGCGAGGCCTATGACTGGTATTATGACGATGCTGACGGACGCCTCGCGCAGGACCGGCTGCCGATCGAGGATGGGGCCTACGACAAGCCCTGGATCTTCCGCCCCAAGGACCTCGTGAACTGGTGGAGCCAGCCGCATGTCGAGCGCGCGGGGGGCGTCGAGACCACAGCCACCTCATTCGTGCCCGGCGCCAAGCCGATCTGGCTGACCGAGATCGGGCTGCCGGCGATCGACAAGGGCGGCAATGCCCCAAACGCCTTCGTCGATCCGAAATCGGCCGAGGACGCCTGGCCGCATTTCTCCAGTGGCGCGCGCGACGATCTGGTGCAGGCGCGCGGGCTGGAGGCTATCATCTCCGGTTTCGATCCGGCGCGCGCGGGCTTCGACCCGGCCCGCAACCCGGTTCATCCCGTCACCGGCATCCGCATGGTCGATCCCGCCGGCATCTTCGTCTGGACCTGGGATGCCAGGCCGTTCCCGGCCTTCCCCGATCTCAACGCGATCTGGGCCGACGGCGCCAATTACGACACCGGGCACTGGATCAACGGACGCATCGAGGGCACGCCTGTCGACCGCCTGCTGCGCGCCATCCTCGCCGATTTCGGCCTGCCGGCGCCCGACGAGGTAACGCTGGACGGCTTCGTCGATGGCTATGTGATCGAGCGCCCGATGTCGGCGCGCCAGGCGCTCGACTCGCTGGCGCAGGCCTTCGGTTTCGATGCGACGATGAGCGCTGGCCGGCTCGTCTTTCGCGGCCGGGGCGGCAAGGTTGTGCGCGCGCTCGGCCTCGACGATCTGCTGCTCGATCGCGAGGGGCGCCCCTACGAACTGCGCCGCGCCCAGGAAAGCGAATTGCCGCGCGAGCTGCGGCTCTCCTTCAGCGATGGCGACGGCGACTATCGCGCGGCGGCCGCGCGCTCGCGCCGGCTCGCGGGCGCCGCCCGTCGAGAGATCGGTGTCGAGACCGCGATCGTGACGCGCCCGGCCGAGGGTCAAAGGCTGGCCGACCAGCGCCTGCAGGAGGTCTGGGCCGGCCGCGAGACGCTGGAACTCGACCTGTCGCCACGCTGCATCGACCTCGAACCCGGCGATGTCGTCTCGCTCGCGATCGACGGCAGCGATCGGCTGTTCCGCCTGACCCGGATCAGCGACGGGCCGAGCCGCAAGGCGAGCGCGCGGGCCGTCGAGCCGGCGATCTACCGGACGGCAGGGGCACGTGGGCCGGCCCGCATCCCGCGCGCCGCTCCGGCATTGCCCGGCCGCCCGATGGTCGTGCCGCTGTCCCTGCCGATCGTGCGAACCCAGCCGCCGCCCTTGCTGTCGTTGGCAGCCTTCGCGTCGCCCTGGCCGGGCGCGCTCGCTGTCTGGCAGGCAGACGACGCCGGCGTGTTCTCGCCGCTCAGCTTGATTGAGGCGCCTTCCATCGTCGGCGAGACGCTGACCGCGCTGCCGCCGGGGCCGCTCTGGCGCAGCGATCGCCACGCGACGCTCGACGTCAGGCTGCGCGGCGGCGTGCTCTCCTCCGTGCCGCCGGAAGCGGAGCTCGGTGGGGCCAATGCGCTTGCCTTGTTGGATGCCGACGGCACGGTCGAGATCGTCACGGCCTCGCGCGTCGAACTCATCGGCGAGCGCATCTTCCGGCTGTCGGGCTTCGTCCGCGGCATAGGCGGCTCCGAGGCGGCGGCATCGCGCACGCTGCCGGCCGGGTCGCGGGTGGTCGTCCTCGACGGTGCCGCCGTTCCGCTGACCAGCGACGTTTCCGATCTGGGCATGGTCCGGCGTTACCGGATCGGGCCCGTGCAGAGCGATATCGGCGATCCGACGATGGCCGAGGTCGAGGCAAGCGTGACCGGGGCGGCACTCGTCCCCTTCGCTCCCGTCCGGCCGCAGGCGCGGCGCACGGTCGCCGGGATCGAACTGCGCTGGATCAGGCGCACGCGAATCGACGGCGATTCCTGGGACATCGCCGATGTGCCGCTCGGCGAGGACAGCGAGCGCTATGTGGTCGGCGTGCTGAACGGGACGGAGCCGTTGCGGCAGGCGGAGACGGCTGCGCCATCCTGGCTCTACCCCGCTGCGCTCGAACTCGCAGATTTCGGTGCGCCGCAGGCCGATATCGACCTCGTCATCGCACAAATCAGTGTGGTCGCGGGGAGGGGGCACGAATGGCGTGGACGGATCGCGGTGCGCTGACATACTCTGCGCAGGCCACAACCTGCGATAGCGCCGACGCCTCGGCGGGTTGCCTATTCATGGCGCGTTCAGTTGTTCGGGACTAGCGCATGTCGATGATGCCCTTCGAACCGATCCTCGCCGTCGCCTTGCTGGCCGCGCCCTTGCCGATCGTCAGGATCGACGATCCGGCGCCGATTTCCTGTCTGTCGGCCGACGAGACGCGCGAGGCGGTGTCGGATGGCCGCGTCATGCAGCCGGCCCAGGCCTCGCTGCACGCCAGGAACGCGGCGCCCGGCGAGGTATTGCGGATACGCCTCTGTCGCCAGGGCGACGAATTCGTTTATGTGGTCACAACGCTGAAGCGCGACGGCCGCGTTGCGCGGGTCACGCTTGAAGGCCAGTCCGGCAAGGTCGCGACGATACGCTGACGGGATCGTCCCCGCCGGGATGTCGCCGAAGATCTCATCCACAGGAGCAAGCCGACCGTGAGACTGCTCGTCGTCGAGGACGACAAGGACCTGAACCGCCAGATCGTCACCGCGCTGGAGAATGCCGGCTATGCCGTCGACAAGGCGTTCGACGGCGAGGAAGGGCTGTATCTCGGCGAGACCGAGCCCTACGACGCCGTCATCCTCGATCTCGGCCTGCCCAAGGTTGACGGCGTCGCCGTTCTGCAGGGCTGGCGTCGGGTCGGGAAATCGATGCCCGTGCTGATCCTGACGGCGCGCGACCGCTGGAGCGACAAGGTCTCGGGGTTCGACGCGGGCGCCGACGACTATGTCGTCAAACCGTTCCATATCGAGGAACTGCTGGCGCGCGTGCGGGCCTTGCTGCGCCGCGCGGCGGGACATGCCACCTCGGAACTGATCTGCGGCCCGGTCCGCCTCGATACGCGTGCGAGCCGCGTCGTCGTCGACGGCAATCCGGTCAAGCTCACCTCGCACGAATACCGCCTGCTCGCCTATCTGATGCACCATCAGGGCAGGGTGGTCTCACGCACCGAACTGGTCGAGCATCTCTACGACCAGGATTTCGACCGCGATTCCAACACGATCGAGGTCTTCGTCGGCCGCCTGCGCAAGAAGCTAGGCGTCGACATCATCGAGACCATCCGTGGTCTGGGTTACATCGCCGCGGCCCCCGAGAAGGTCTGATCCGGTCCGATGCCGTTCCGGTCGCATCGCTATTCGCTCGGCGCGCGGCTGTTCATCTCGGCAGCGATCTGCTGCGCGCTGGTGCTGATCCTCGCCGGCTTCGGCCTGACGACATTCTACCGCCGCTCGGCCGAGCGCGGTTTCGACGAGCGCCTCAGCGTCTACATCAAGGAACTCGTCGCCGATCTCGCCGCCCCGCCCGAGACCGAGCGCCAGGCGATCGGCGACCTCGGCGAGCCACGTTTCGACCTGCCGCTGTCGGGCTGGTACTGGCAGATCATGCGTCTGGACGGCGAGCGGCCGAGCGTGCGCGCGTCGCGCTCGCTGGTCGGCGGGCAGCTGCCGAAGCTGCTCGACCAGGAGATTGCGCCGAACGCGCGCGGCCTGCGGGAAAGCTACATCTCCGGCCCCGACGACCGCTCTCTACGGATTCTCGAACGCGAGATCGACGTCGGTGAGGACGGCCGGTTCACCGTCGCGGTCGCGGCTCCGACCGACGAGATCGATGGGGACATCCGCGATTTCCGCTTCGCCCTGACCATGACGTTTTTGCTTCTGGGGCTGGCGCTCGTCGCCTCCACCATCATCCAGGTCCGCTTCGGTCTGCGACCGCTCGTGCGGCTCGGCGCCGCCGTAGGCATGGTGCGCACTGGCGAGACGCCGCGCATCGTCGGGAAGTACCCGCCCGATCTCGCTCCGCTGGCCGGCGAACTCAACCAGCTCATCGACGCCAACCGCGAGATCCTGGAGCGCGCCCGCACGCAGGTCGGCAATCTCGCCCACGCGCTCAAGACGCCGCTCAGCGTGATGCTGAACGAGGCCGAGGCCGGCACGGGGGATGGCCAACTGCCGCAAACGGTGAAGGCCCAAGCCGCAGTGATGCGCGATCAGGTCCAGTATTATCTTGATCGGGCCCGCGCCGCGGCCTTGTCGGGCGCGCTCGGCGGCGTCACCGAGGTCGTGCCCTCGCTCGACGCACTGATCCGGACCTTCACCAAGATATCACAGGAGCGCGGCATCGTCGGCACGCATCTCGTGCCGCAGGGCGTGAAGTTTCGCGGCGAGCAGCAGGATTTCGAGGAGATGCTCGGCAACCTGCTCGACAACGCCTTCAAATGGGCGCGTTCGCGGGTCGAGGTCGGGTTTGTGCCCGCAGCCGAGACGAGCGAAGGGCGTTTCGTTCTCCTGATCGACGATGACGGGCCGGGATTGCCCGACGACGCCATGGCTGTCGTCCTCAAGCGCGGCCGCAGGCTGGACGAGACCACGCCGGGCTCCGGCCTCGGACTTTCCATCGTGCAGGATCTCGCCAGGCTCTATGGCGGCGAGGTCATGCTGCAGCCGTCGCCGCTGGGGGGGCTCAGGGCGCGCCTCGTGCTGCCCTCGGTGTGAGCAAAGCCGGCGCGTGACCCTTTGTCGCCATCTTCGGACATGAAGCGAGCCTCGTGATTGGCTAAGAACGCAGAATGCTGATCTGGATCATCTTCGCGGCCATGACCGGAGCGGCGGTTTTCGCGCTGCTCTGGCCTTTGGGGCGCAGGCATCCCGGCGCCTTCGCCGATACGGCCGATGCGACCAGCCTGTACCGCGCCCAATTGGGCGAGATCGATCGCGACCTCGACCGCAAGTTGATCGGACCCGCCGATGCCGACGCGGCCAGGGCCGAGGCTGCACGCCGCCTGTTGCGGGCGGCCGGCACCGAGGATGGCCCGACCGGGGAGACGGAATCTTCGCTGCGCCGCCGGCGGGCCAGCTCGGCGCTGGCCCTGTCCTGCGTGCCGTTGCTGGCGCTGCTGACCTATGGCGCCTTCGGATCGCCCGACGCGCCCGACCAGCCGCTCGCGGCGCGCCTGCAGAGCGACCCCTCCCGGCAGGATTTCGAGGTCGCGCTCGCCCGCATCGAGACCCATCTCGCCGCCAATCCCGACGATGCGCGCGGCTGGTCGGTTCTCGCACCGATCTATCTCCGGCAGGGTCGCTATGAAGAGGCGGTCCGGGCCTTTTCGGCGATCCTGCGCCAGAATGGACAGGATTCCGATGCGCTGGCCGGGCTCGGCGAGGCGCAGACGCTGGTCGCAGGAGGCGTCGTGACCGTTATTGCGCGCGAAAACTTCGCCGAGGCAGTCAGGCGGGATGCCGGTAATGCGCGCGCGCGCTACTTCCTCGCCGTCGCCAAGGAGCAGGACGGCGATGCCCCCGGCGCGATCGCGGCGCTGCGCGACCTGCTCAAGGATGCGCCGGCAGATGCCGGCTGGGCGGAGGCTGTCCGCCAGCGTCTGCAGGCGCTCGAGGCTGACGATGCCGGACGGGCGATCGCCGGCTTGCCCGCCCCCGACCAGCAGGCGGCGATCCGCGGCATGGTCGCAGGACTCGCGGAACGCCTGAAACAGAGTGGTGGAGATCTGGAGGACTGGATGCGGCTGATCCGTTCGCAGACGGTGCTGGGCGAGGCGCAGGCCGCACGCGAGGCCGTTTCGACCGCACGCCGGCGCCTCGCACCGGACGTGAATGCAATCGCCCGGATCGATACGCTGGCCGCCGAACTCGGCCTCGGGGCGACCGCGCCATGAGCGTCGCGGGTCAGCCCCATCCTGTGATCGCCCGCCGACGCCTGACCCGCAAACAGCGCCGACTTGCGCTGATCGGCGCGGCGGGGCTCGTGTTGTGCGTGGCCGCGGGTCTCGTGCTCGTGGCGATGCGCGACAGCATCGTCTTCTTCTATGGCCCGACCGAAATCGTCGAGAAGGGTCTGGCGCCGGGCACCCGTATGCGGCTCGGCGGTCTTGTCGAGACGGGTTCGCTCGAACGCGGCCCGGGCCAGCGCATCGCCTTCTCGATCACCGACAGCAAGACCACGGTCAGGGTCCGCTATGAGGGCCTGCTGCCCGATCTGTTCCGCGAGGGGCAGGGCGTCGTCACCGAAGGAGTCTTCGAGGGCGCCGGCAGTTTCAAAGCCGATTCGGTGCTCGCCAAGCACGACGAGACCTACATGCCGCGCGAGGTCGCCGACACGCTGAAGAAGCAGGGCCATTGGCAGCCGGGCGGCACGCCACCGACCAAAACCCCGTCCACGCCATGAGGCGCGCATGATCGTCGAGATCGGCCATTTCGCGCTGGCGCTGGCGCTGGGCGTCGCCGTCGTGCAGGCGCTGGTGCCGCTGTGGGGTGTGGCGCGGCACGATCGCGCGCTCGCCTCCGTCGGCTCGACGGCGGCGATCGCTTGCTTTCTGCTGGTCGCCCTGTCGTTCGGCGCGCTCGTCGCCTCCTATGCGCGCTCCGACTTCTCGGTCGCGAACGTCATGGAGAACTCCCATTCGGCCCAGCCGCTGATCTACAAGCTGACCTCGACCTGGGGCAATCACGAAGGCTCGATGCTGCTCTGGGTGCTGATCCTGACGCTGTTCGGGGCGCTTGTCGCGCTGTCGCGGCGCTCGCTGCCGGCGCGGCTCCGGGCGGGAACGCTGGCGGCCCAGGGCATGGTCACGGTCGCCTTCCTCGCCTTCACGCTCCTGACCTCGAACCCGTTCCGCCGGCTCGTGCCGGCCCCGGCCGAGGGGCAGGATCTCAATCCGATCCTGCAGGATCTCGGTCTCGCGATCCATCCGCCGCTGCTCTATGTCGGCTATGTCGGCTTCTCGATAACCTACGCCTTCGCGGTCGCGGCCCTGATCGATGGGCGGATCGATGCCGTCTGGGCCCGCGCCGTGCGCCCCTGGACGCTGCTCGCCTGGGTCTTCCTGACGCTCGGCATCGCGATGGGCTCCTACTGGGCCTATTACGAACTCGGCTGGGGCGGCTGGTGGTTCTGGGACCCGGTCGAGAACGCCTCGCTGATGCCATGGCTTGCCGGCACCGCCTTGATCCATTCGACCGTGGTGATGGAGAAGCGCGATGCGCTCAAGGTCTGGACGATCCTGCTTGCGATCCTGACCTTCTCGCTCTCGCTTCTAGGCACCTTCATCGTCCGCTCCGGCGTGCTGACCTCGGTCCACTCCTTCGCCAGCGACCCGCAGCGCGGCCTCTTCATCCTGGCGATCCTGATCTTCTTCGTCGGCGGCTCGCTGGCGCTCTTCGCCTGGCGCGCGCCCTTGCTCAGGCAGGGCGGGCTGTTCGCCCCGGTCTCCCGCGAGGGCGCGCTCGTCGTCAACAACGTCTTCATCGCGACCTCCTGCGCCACGGTCCTCATCGGCACGCTCTATCCGCTGGTGCTGGAGATGGTGACGGCGGACAAGATCTCGGTCGGGCCGCCCTTCTTCAACGCGACCTTCGTGCCCCTGCTGGTGCCGCTGCTGCTGGTCATGCCGCTCGGCCAGTCGCTGGGCTGGAAGCGTGGTGACCTGCTCGGCGCGGCTCAACGCATGGCGGCGGCCTTCGGGCTGGGAATCCTGGCAGCTGTCGGCGTGCTCGCCTGGATGCGCGGCGGCCCGGTTCTGGCGCCGCTCGGCATCGGCCTCGGCGTCTTCCTCGTGGCCGGCGCGGCCTTCGATCTCGGCGAGCGTGTCGCAGCGCGTGCAAGCGGCTTTTCGGCGATGCTGTCGCGAGCCAAGGGGCTGCCGCGCTCGGCCTGGGGCACCGCCTTCGCCCATGCCGGCGTCGGCCTGAGCGTCATCGGCATCGCAGCGGCCGCCTGGAGCACCGAGGCGATCGGCGTGCTCAAGCCCGGCGAGCGGCTGACCAGCGGGCGCTACACCATCGTGCTGGAATCGATCGTGCCGCGAGCCGGCCCGAATTTCCGGGCGGAGGTGGCGCGCTTCCAGCTCTTCTCGGGCGACCGCGTGCTCGGGCCGGTCGAGGCCGGCAAGCGCATCTACACGGCGCGCGCCATGCCGACGACCGAGGCCGGCATCCGCACCGACGGGTTGAGCCAGGCCTATCTCAGCCTGGGCGAGCCGCAGGGCGATGGCGGCATCGCGGTCAGGCTCTACGACAAGCCGCTGATCCTGCTGATCTGGATCGGCGCGATCGTGATGGCGTTTGGCGGCGCGCTCTCCCTCTCCGACCGGCGATTCAGGCTGGCCGCGCCCAAGCGCGCCATGCGCCCGCCTGCCACTGTGCAGCCGGCCGAATGACAAAGATGCGGCGCTTCGCTCTTTTCATGCTGATAGGGCTTGCCGGTGCCGGGCCGGCGCTGGCCGTCCAGCCCGACGAGATCCTCCCCGATGCGGCGCTGGAGCAGCGGGCTCGCGCGATTTCGGGTGGGTTGCGCTGCCTCGTCTGCCAGAACCAGTCGATCGACGAATCCGATGCCCCGCTCGCGCGCGATCTGCGTATCCTTGTGCGCGAGCGACTGCAGACGGGCGACAGCGACGGCGCCGTGCGCGATTTCGTCGTGGCGCGCTATGGCGAGTTCGTGCTGCTGAGCCCGCCCTTGTCCTGGCGGACGGCAGCCCTCTGGAGCGCGCCCTTCCTGATCCTGATGACGAGCCTGGCCTATATCGGCCGGCGCAGCCGCCGCATGGCCGCGCCTGTCTCCCCCACCACGCCGCTCTCCGACGACGAGCGCCTGCGCATCGACAGGTTAATGCAGGACTAGCGGCGGGATGGGTTGGGCCTGAACCACCTTCGTCATTCCGGGGCGGCCCGAAGGGTCGAGCCCGGAACCCATAAACTCAGGTGGCGCCAGAAAACGCGCCGGAGCTGATCACTTTATACGACACGCGCAGTGCGTATGGGTTCCGGGCTCTTCGCTGCGCGAAGCCCCGGAATGACGGCGGTTGCTCCCCGCAGACGATTATCGGTCAGCGTCCTCGGTCTATGCGCCTTGAAAGAAATCCAACCTTACGAAATCGTCATCTTCGCGCCAAATCCGCGTAAGGAGCGCTCCGTCATGGTCCTCGGCAACGGCAGGGAAGGCCCGGCCCGTTTTCGAGGTTTCAGCCATGACGACATCGACCAGCTCAAAGTCCATCCTCAAGCGCGGCATCATGATCGCCGGCGCTGCGACCCTCGGCATCGGCCTGGCGGCCGGCCTCGCCGACGGCGCGCTCAAGTTGGATCACCCCGCCTTCGCCCAGCCCATCCAGCTTTCGGGCGTCCAGTCGTCGCTTCCCTCCTTCGCCGACATCGTCGAGAAGGTGAAGCCGGCGGTCGTTTCGGTCCGCGTCAAGACGCAGGCCGTCGCCGCCAACGACGAGGGACAGGACAATCTGGAGGATCTGCCTCCGGGATTGCGCCGCTTCTTCCGCGAGGAAGGCCCCCGGCAGGGCCGGCCGCAGCCGCGCCAGGGCATGTCCCAGGGGTCGGGCTTCTTCGTCAGCCAGGACGGCTATGTCGTGACCAACAATCACGTCGTCCAGAATGCTGTCGAGGTTCAACTCGTCACCGATGACGGCAAGACGTTCGATGCCAAGGTGGTCGGCACCGATCCGCGCACCGATCTCGCCTTGCTCAAGGTCAAGGACGGCGGCAGCTTCCAGTATGTCCAGCTTGCCCCGGCCAAGCCGCGCATCGGCGATTGGGTGCTGGCGGTCGGCAATCCCTTCGGACTCGGCGGCACCGTGACCGCGGGCATCGTCTCCGCCCAGGGCCGCGACATCGGCTCGGGCCCCTATGACGACTACCTGCAGATCGATGCGCCGGTGAACAAGGGCAATTCCGGCGGGCCGACCTTCAACCAGAAGGGCGAGGTCGTCGGCGTCAACACCGCGATCTTCTCGCCGTCCGGCGGCAGCGTCGGCATAGCCTTCGCCATCCCCGCCTCGACCGTCGAGCAGGTCGTCGATTCCCTCAAGAAGGACGGCTCGGTCGCGCGCGGCTTCATCGGCGTGCAGATCCAGCCCGTGACGGGCGAGGTCGCCGAGGCGATCGGCCTCAAGGATGCCAAGGGCGCGCTCGTCGCCGAGGCGCAGAAGGACGGACCGGCGGCAAAGGCGGGCGTCAGGCGCGGTGACACCATCATCGCCGTCAACGGCGAGAAAGTGGTCGATGCGCGCGACCTGTCCCGCAAGATCGCCAAGTTCGCTCCCGGCACCAAGACGAGCCTCACCGTCTGGCGCGACGGCAAGGAACGCCAGTTGAGCTTCGAGGTCGGGCGTCAGCCCGCCGCGTAAGGGAGGCGGGCTGGCTGGTGTTTCGGTATGAGTCGCCCCCGCCGGGACATCAGCCTTCGCCGCGGCAGGCCGGATCTCGCATCCGGCCTGCCGTTTTCATGTTTGATCGGATAAAGATTGAGTCATGCGACTCCTGATCGTCGAAGATGATGCCGAGGCTGCGGCCTATCTGACCAAGGCCTTCCGCGAGGTCGGGCATATCGCCGACCACGCCGCGGACGGGCTTGAGGGCTACGGCATGGCCGAGGGTGGCGGCTACGACGTGCTCGTCGTCGACCGCATGCTGCCGCGCCTCGACGGCCTGTCGCTGATCCGCTCGCTGCGCGAGCAGAACGACATGACGCCGGCGCTGATCCTCTCGGCGCTCGCCCAGGTCGACGACCGCGTGAAGGGTCTGCGGGCGGGAGGCGATGACTATCTGCCCAAGCCCTACGCCTTCTCCGAATTGCTCGCCCGCGTCGAGGTGCTGGCCCGAAGACGGGCGGCGCCGGCCTCCGAGCCCACGACCTATCGCGTCGGCGATCTCGTACTGGACCGGCTTGCCCACCGCGTCACCCGCGTCGATGAAGAGCTGGTGCTGCAGCCGCGCGAATTCCGTCTGCTCGAATACCTCATGAAGCACGCCGGCCAGGTCGTGACCCGCACCATGCTGCTGGAGAACGTCTGGGACTATCATTTCGACCCCCAGACCAATGTCATCGACGTGCATGTCAGCCGCCTGCGCGCCAAGGTCGACAAGGGCTTCGAGCATCCGATGATCCACACCATCCGCGGCGCGGGATATATGGTCCGTGACACAACCCGTTGAGCTGAGGCCGGCAGCGCTGGGTCGAGCGGCGCCGCGACCCGCGCAGCGCTTCCTGCCGAACCTCTTCCGCACGACGGCCTTCAAGCTGACGGCGGTCTATCTCGTCATCTTCGCGCTCTTCGCCGGTTTCGTGCTGGGCTATGTCGCGTGGAACGCCAAGCGCCTGCTCGACGACCAGATCCGCTCGACCATCGATGCCGAGATCCAGGGGCTGGCCGAGCAGCAGCGGCTGGGCGGCATCCGCCGGCTGGTCAACGTCATCGAGCGGCGCTCGCGCGGTCCCGGCGCCTCGCTCTATCTCGTCGCCACGCCGGTCGGCGAACGGCTCGCCGGCAATGTCGAGGCGCTGCCACCCGGCGCGCTCGACCGCCCCGGCGAAAGCGAAATCGACTATGCCCGCTCCAGCGACCAGGTCGATACGCCCAGCCGTGCCATCGTGCGGGTCTTCATGCTGCCGGCGGGCTTCAGGCTGCTCGTCGGTCGCGACGTCGAGGAACGCGAGCGGCTCGGCGTCGTGATCAGGCGCGCGGCGGGCTGGTCGCTGGCGCTGGTCTTCGTCCTCGGCTGCTTCGCCAGCTGGTTCGTGGCGAGGCGCGTCCTCAAGCGCGTCGACGGCATGACCGACACGGCCCAGTCCATCATGGCCGGAGACCTCAAGGGCAGGCTCTCGATTTCCGGTACCGGCGACGAACTCGACCGCCTGGCGCTGAACCTCAACGCGATGCTCGATCGCATCGGCGAACTGATGGCGGGAATGCAGCAGGTCTCCGACAACATCGCTCACGATCTCAAGACGCCGCTGACGCGCTTGCGCAACCGCGCCGAGGAGGCGTTGCGCACGGCGACATCGCAGGATGAACTGCGCACAGCGCTCGACGGCTCGATCGACGAGGCCGACAACCTGATCCGCGTCTTCAACGCCTTGCTGATGATCGCGAGACTCGAGACCGGCCGCATCGACGACAGCATGGCCGAACTCGACCTGTCCGAGATCGTCTCCGGCATGGCCGAACTCTACGAGCCGCCGGCGGAGGAGGCCGGACTTGCCCTCTCGACCAAGGTCGCACCGGGCCTGCGCGTCCTCGGCAATCGCGAACTGATCGGCCAGGCGCTCGCCAATCTGATCGACAACGCCCTGAAATACGGCAAGGCCGAAGGCGACGCCAGGCCCGGCCTGCTCGTCGCCGCCCGCCAGGCGGGCAGCGAGGTCGAGCTTGTCGTGGCCGATCATGGCCCGGGCATCCCCGAAGCCGATCGCGGCCGCGTGCTGGAACGCTTCGTGCGCCTCGACCAGAGCCGCAGCAAGCCCGGCTTCGGCCTCGGCCTGTCGCTGGCGTCGGGTGTCGTGCGCCTCCATGGCGGTCAGCTCAGGCTGGAGGACAATGGGCCGGGCCTGCGCGTCGTCATCACGCTGCCGGCGCTCCCGTCGAAGCCTGTGGACATGCCGGCCGCCGCCGCGCAACCGGCCTCGACAGCGCCGCCGAACCCTGATGGCCTGCACTCCGCGTGAGGGACGGGGAGAACGCATGGGCGAACGGCTTTGCGAGGCGATTGCGAAGGCTCCCGTCCGGCCGGCCCGCGCCCGGACGGAGACCATCCTCGCGCGCGACCTGATCGAGCGGCTGCGCGACGAGGAGGCCGGAGCGGCGCTGACGGCCCTGTTCGGGGACCATCCCAAGGCTGCGGCGCTGGTCGCGGGCGTGGTCGCGCATTCGCCCTTCCTGACGCAGATCATGCGCTTCGATCCCCAGGCGCTGCTCGCCGCGCTCGATGCCGATCCCGCGCAACGTCGCGACGCCCTCCTCGCCGAGGTTGAGCGCCATGGCGGTCCCGATGGCGAGACCGCCGATCTGATGCGGGCGCTGCGCCGCTTCCGGCAGAAGATGGCGCTGCTGATCGCGCTCGCCGATATTGGCGGCGTCTGGGACGTCGTGACCGTCACGGCCGCGCTGACCGCGATGGCCGACACCGCCGTGCGGCTGGCGACCGACCATGTCCTTCGGCAGGCTGCGGCGCAGGGCAAGATCGACCTGCCCGATCCCGCAGCGCCCGGCACAGGCTCCGGTCTCGTCGTGCTCGCGCTCGGCAAGCACGGCGCCGGCGAGCTGAACTACTCCTCCGACATCGACATCGTCGTCTTCTTCGACCCGGAGATCGCAGAGGCGGCCGGCGTCGCCGAACCGTGGAGCTTCTTCGTCAGGATCACGCAGGCAATCGCCCGCATCATCCAGGAGCGCACGCCCGACGGCTACGTCTTCCGGGTCGACCTGCGCCTGCGGCCCGACCCCGCATCGACCCATGTCGCCGTCGCCCTGCCCAGCGCCTATTCCTATTACGAGACGGTCGGGCAGAACTGGGAGCGCGCCGCGATGATCAAGGCGCGCCCGGTGGCGGGCGACCTTGCGCTCGGCGCACGCTTCGTCGCCGATCTCGCGCCCTTCATCTGGCGCAAATATTTCGACTTCGCCACGATCGCCGACATCCATGCGATGAAGCGCCAGATCCAGACGGTGAAGGGCCACGAAACGATCGCGGTGGCCGGCCATAACGTGAAGCTCGGGCGCGGCGGCATCCGTGAGATCGAGTTCTTCGTGCAGACGCAGCAGCTCGTCTTCGGCGGCCGGCGCCCGACGCTGCGCGGGCCACGCACGTTGGAGATGCTGGGCGAGCTGACGCGCGAGGGCTGGATCACGGCGCAGGCGCGCGACGAACTCACCGCATCCTATCTCTTCCTGCGCACCATCGAGCATCGCCTCCAGATGCGCCATGACGAGCAGACCCAGACCCTGCCGAAGCAGAAGGACGACCTCGAAGCCTTCGCGCGCTTTTGCGGCTATCCCTCGACCGCCGCCTTCGGCAAGGCCCTGACCGCCCATGCCAGACGGGTCGAGGGCCATTATGCGCTGCTCTTCGAGGAGGGGCCGTCGCTGGCCAACGAGGCGGGTACGCTCAGCTTCACCGGCACGGAGGTCGACGCCGACACGCTCACGACCTTGCGCAAGCTAGGCTTCCGTGACCCCGGAACCGCCATCGAGACCGTCAAGGGCTGGCATTTCGGGCGCCGCGCCGCCGTCACGAGTTCCAGAGCCCGCGAGGTCCTGACCGAGCTGACGCCGGCGCTGCTGGTCGCGCTCGGCCGCACCGCCGATCCTGACGGCGCACTCGCCCATCTCGACAATGCCTTCGTTCGGATGCCGGCGGCCGTCGAACTGCTGACGCTGCTGCGCTCGCATGGCTCGCTGCTGACGCTCTTCGCCGACATCCTTGGCAGCGCCCCGCGCCTGGCGAAGGTCGCCGCGATGCACCCCCATGTCCTCGACAGCGTCATCGACCCGGCCTTCACCAAGGCCGCGCTCGAGGTCGAGGGCCTGACGCGCCGCATCCGCAACGCGGTCGGGACGCCGCCGCCCAGCGTCGAGGACGGACTCGACCGCCTGCGCGACGCCGCCCGGCAGGAGAACTTTCTCGTCGGTGCGCGGCTGATGTCGGGCGTCTATCCGGCGCAGGCCGCAGGGCAGGCCTACTGTGCCGTGGCCGAAGCCTGCTTGCGTGTCGGTTTCGCGGATACGCGGGCCGCCTTCATCGCCGATCATGGCACGATCGCGGGCGCGGAGGCCGTGGTGCTCGGGCTCGGGCGGCTCGGGGCGGGCGAACTGACGCCATCATCGGACCTCGACCTGATCCTGCTCTACGATCGCCCGGAGGACGCAGGCCCGAGCACCGGCGGCAAGGCGCTCGACCCGGTCACCTGGCATGTCCGCTTCACCCAGCGCCTCATCGCCGCCATGACGGTGCCGACGCGTCGCGGCACGCTCTACCAGGTCGACATGAGGCTGCGCCCCACCGGCAACAAGAGCCCCGTTGCAACGCAGTTCAGCGGCTTCGAAGCCTATCACGCCGGCGACGCCGAGATCTGGGAGGAAATGGCGCTGACCCGCGCCCGCGTCGTTGCGGGCGATGCCGGCCTGCGGCAGCGGGTCGAAGCCGCCATCGCGGCGATCCTGTCGCGCAAGCGCAACCCGGCCAAGGTTGCTGCCGCCGTGCTGGAGATGCGCGCGCTGATCGCGAAGGAGAAGGGCGAGAAGGATGGCTGGGATCTCAAGCTCGCCGCCGGCGGTCTGACGGATCTCGATTTCCTGGCGCAGTTCCTGGTTCTGGCTCACGCCCACGATCATTCGAGCCTGCTGGCCGGCGATACGCCTGCCGTCTTCGCGGCGGCGCGCGAGGTGGGCCTGCTGACTCAGGCCGACGCCGCCGGCCTGACCGAGGCGCATCGGCTTATCGCCGACGTCCAGCTCTGGCAGCGCTTCACGGTCGAGGACGCCTTCGACCCTGTGCGGGTGCCGCCCCGCGTCCTGCAGCGCATCGCCACCGCCGTCGGCCGGCCTGATGCGAAGGTCCTGCGGGCAGAACTGGACGAGACCCGTGCAAGCGTCCGGTCGACCTTTACTCACCTGCTCGGCGCTGCGCGGCGGGCGTGATGCTCAAGCCGCCTTGGCGGTGATCCGCCCGGCGCCGCCGTTCAGCGGCAGGTGGACCATGACGATGGTGCCGGAGCCGATCGCGGAACGCAGGCGCAGCGAGCCGCCATGCATCTCCGCCAGCGAACGCGCAATGGCGAGGCCCAGACCCGAGCCCTTGTAGCTGCGTGTCAGATCGCCCTCGACCTGCTCGAAGGGCCGTCCGATCCGGTCGATCTTCTCCTTGGGGATGCCGATGCCGGTATCCTCGATGAAGATGTTCAGCGCGTTCGGCACCTGGCGCATCCGGATCGCGATCTGGCCGCCCTCGGGGGTGAACTTGACGGCGTTGTCGAGCAGATTGCCGAGGATCTGGTAGAGCGCGTGCGGGTCGGCCTCGAGATGGAGATGCTGCGGCCCCTCGACGGCGATGGAGAGGTTCTTGCGGTCGATCTCGTCGCGGGCCTTGCGCACGGCCTCGTCGACGACGAGGTTGAGCGTGATATCGGACTTTTCCAGCCGCATCCGGCCGGATTCGATGCGCGACATGTCGAGAATGTCGTTGATCACCCCGAGCAGATAACCGCCGCTCGATCGGATGTCGCGGACATAGTCGAGATAGCGGTCGCTGCCGAGATTGCCGAACAGGCCGTTCTCCATGATCTCGGAGAAGCCGATGATGGCGTTGAGCGGCGTGCGCAGCTCATGGCTCATATTGGCGAGGAATTCGGACTTGGCGCGGTTGGCGCTCTCCGCCGAGGCCTTCTGTTCGAGATAGCGCTCGGCCATGTCGGCGAGCTGCTGGGCCTGCGCCTCCAGCTTCTGGCGCGAGGCCTTGAGATCGGTGACGTGCATCAGGAGCTGCTGCTCCGACTGGGTCAGCCGCTCTTCCTGCTGCTTCAGCTTGGTGATGTCGGTGCCGACCGAAACCGAGCCTCCATCCTTGGTGCGGCGGCCGTTGATCTGGAGCCAGCGCCCGTCCGAGAGGCGCGCCTCATAGGAGGTCTCGCTCGCCGCCCCGCGTACGGCCCGGACCGGCTCGCGGTCGATATTGGGCTGGGCCGAGACCTGCATCACCTCGTCATGGCTGATGCCGGCCTGCGCGAGCTCCGGGGAAAGCTGGTGGAGCTGCTGGTATTTGGCGTTGCATAGTACCAGCCGCTGGTCGGCGTCCCAGAGCACGAAGGCTTCCGAGATCGCTTCGACCGCATCGCGCAGCCGCGCATCGGCGGTGGCGGTGCGCTCGGCCATCCGGCGCTGCTCCGAGATGTCGACCGCGATGCCGACGAGATGCTGCGACCTGCTGCGGCGGTCGGTGACGAGCTCGGCCCGGGCTTTCAACCAAACCCAGCCGCCATTGACGTCGCGGACGCGGAATTCCTGGTCGAGATGGTCGGCCTCGCCGCGGCTGATCGCGTCGGCGAGTGCGTAGAGATCGGCATCCTCGGGATGGATGAAGCCGTTGACCTCGCCGAAGGACATGTAGTCGCCGGCCCGGTCGTAGCCGAGCATCGCATACATCGAATCCGACCAGTAGATCCGCCCGCGCGCCAGATCCCAGTCCCACAGGCCGCAATGGCCGCGATTGAGGGCGGTGTCGATGCGTTCGCGCACGCAGTCGCAGTCCTCGTCGGCGGCGCGTGCGCGTCGCGATTGCAGCAGGAAGGCCAGCGTGATCGCCGCCAGCACCAGGCCTGCCGTGCCGAACAGCCCGATCAGGGCATTGCGGCGTTGCTCCCAGGCACCCAGGGCCTTGACGATGGGCTGGATGACGGCCACCTGGCCGAGCGGGGCTGCGAGGTTGCGCACGGTGGCGAGACCTTCGGTGCCGCCGGGCAGGGTGATGCGCATCACGCCGGCGCGGTCGCCAAACACCGTCAGCGGCTGGGTCTGGCCGAGGAAATCGACCAGTGTCCGTTGGGTCTGGCCGATCACCGGCTCGCTGGCGACGACATGTCCGTCCGCCGCGCTGACATGGACGATGCGGCCGCTGGCGGAAAGATGGCGTCCGGCGAGTGTCGCCAGAACAGTCTCGGGCGAAATATTGGAGGCGCTGGCAACGTCGAGTTCTCGTGCAAGCAGTGCCGAGACGAGATCCACATCACCGATGGCATCGAGCACCGCATCGTCGCGCATCGCATTGGTCTGGATGACGGCGCCGGCGCTCAGGATCAGGATGAAGCTGGCGACGATCGCCGGAATGACCTTGCGGATCGTCGGTTCGAGGCTCTCGAACCGCCTGTACAGCGGATGCGTCAGCGATCGTCCGACACCCAGAATCGTGGCCGCGCGCATGGTTGCGCAGCCCGCGTTCGCACGCGACATGCCCGTCCCCCTTCGGAATTTTACCGTCAGCAGATCGGGAGACGTGCCGCATCCCCGCGAATCAGTTTCAGTTGAATCCGCGTGAGTCGGTTTGTCCAGCCTTGAGTTGAATCGACACCGCAGAATTCGCCTTCAGGTTGCAGTGTGCGTTGCAATGAATCTTGTGCGGGTAATGAAACGTTAATCTTCCCGACAGGTCGGTCGGGCGGCGGGTTCAGGCAAGCGCCCGCTCGGCGATATCGGCCACGTCGCGCGACAGGTTCGGCGTCTGCGCCACCATCGCCAGCGCGGTCTCCGCGAGTGCTTTCCGGCCCGGTTCCAGCATACGCCAGCTCTTGAACGAGCCGAGCAGGCGGGAGGCGATCTGGGGGTTGGTGCGGTCGAGCGCGATCACCATGTCGGCGATGAAGAGATAGCCCGCGCCGTCGGGCCGGTTGAACTGGGTCAGGTTGGCGGCGAAGCCGCCGATCAGCGAGCGCACCCGGTTGGGATTGCCGAGCGAGAACGCCGGGTGCTGCATCAGGCCCTTGACCCGGTCGAGGGTGCCGTGCTCCGCGATCAGAGCCTGCGCCATCAACCATTTGTCGAGGACGAGCGGCTCGCCCCTGTAGATATCGCCGAAGCGCGCGATCAGCGCCTCGCGATCCTCGCCGGGGATCAGCGTCATCGCTGCGAGCGCCGCCAGCCGGTCGGTCAGGTTGTCGGCCGCCGCGAACTGCCGTTCCGCCAGCCTTGCGCCCGCCGCCGGTTCGGCAATGGCGATCAGCCCGAGCGCCTCGTTGCGCAGGGCGCGCCGTCCGGCCGAGGCCGCGTCGGGACTGTAGCGCTGCCCCGTATCAAGCGCCTCGCGCAATTCCAGCAGCGTCGCCCGCAGGTTCGTGCCGACCGCGGCAGATAGTGCGCGATGGGCCGTGTGGATCGCGTCGGGATCGACATCCCTGCCGATCTCGCGGGCGATGTCGGCGATGGCGGGCAGGCGCAGCACCTGCGCCGCGAATGCCGGATCGGCCAGCGCCTGGCTACGCAGGAACGGCCCAAGCGCGCCCGCGATATCGTCGGCCCTTGCGGCGAGCGTCGCACCGTCGCCGCGCCCTGCCGCGACGAGGGCGCGGGTGGCGACGCTCTGCAGCGCCTGCCAGCAGTTGAAGGAATCGCTGTCGCTCGACAGCAGCCGCAGCAGATCGGCGTCGGCGAGATCGAGTTCGAGCCTGACCGGCGCCGAGAAGCCGCGCAGCAGCGAGGGAATCGGCGGCTCGGGCACATCGTCGAAGGTCACCGAGAGCGACGCCCGGTCGAGCACGATCAGCCCGTCGCCGGCATAGGCCTCGGAAGCCGTTTTGAGGGGCAGGTCGCCGGCCTTGCCGACGAGACCGATGACCACGGGCAGCACCACGGGCTGCTTGTCCGTCTGGCCGGGCGTCGCAGGCGTCGTTTGCGCGAGATCGAGCGTATAGCTCTTCGCCTGCGCGTCGTAGCGCCCGGAGGCGACGATGGTCGGCGTGCCCGCCTGCTCGTACCAGCGCGCGAAATGGCCCAGGTCTCGCCCCGAGGCCTCGGCGAAGCAGGCCAGGAATTCCTCGATCGTGGCCGCGGTCCCGTCGCAGCGGATGAAATAGAGATCCATTCCAGTGCGGAAGGCGTCCTCGCCGATGAGGACCTTGAGCATACGGATGACCTCCGCGCCCTTCTCGTAGACCGTCGGCGTGTAGAAGTTGTTGATCTCCTTGTAGGCGCGCGGCCGCACGGGGTGGGCAAGCGGGCCCGCATCCTCGGAAAACTGCGTCGCGCGCAAGGTCCGCACGTCGGCGATCCGCTTCACCGGCCTCGAGCGCTCGTCGGCGGAGAATTCTTGGTCGCGGAAGACGGTCAGCCCTTCCTTGAGGCAGAGCTGGAACCAGTCGCGGCAGGTGATGCGGTTGCCGGTCCAGTTGTGGAAATATTCATGCGCGATGATCGCCTCGATCGAGGCATAGTCGCCGTCGGTCGCGGTCTGCGGGTCGGCCAGAACATATTTGTCGTTGAAGATGTTGAGGCCCTTGTTCTCCATCGCGCCCATGTTGAAGTCCGAGACGGCGACGACGTTGAACATTTCGAGATCGTAGTTGCGGCCGAAGACGCGCTCGTCCCAGCGCATACAGCGCACGAGCGAGTCCATCGCCCAGCCGGCGCGGCCGGCCTTGCCGGGCTCGACATAGACGGCAAGCTCGACCTTGCGGCCATCGGCGGTGACGTAATCCTCGCGGACATGGTCGAGTGCGCCGCCCACCAGCGCGAAAAGATAGGCGGGCTTCGGATGCGGGTCGTGCCAGACGGCGAAATGCCGGTCGCTCCCGGCCACTTCGCCGGCCGCGACGAGATTGCCGTTCGACAGCAGGACCGGCGCGTCGCTCTTCTTCGCCTCGAGACGCACGGTGTAGACCGACATCACGTCGGGCCGATCGAGGAAATAGGTGATCCGGCGGAAGCCGTCCGCCTCGCACTGCGTGCAATAGACGTTCGAGGAGCGGTAGAGCCCCATCAGCTTGGTGTTGGCCGAAGGGGCGAGCACAGTCTCGATCGTCAAAGTGAAGCCGCGGGCGGGCGGTGCGTGCACAGTCAGCGAGCCGGGCGTGGCGCTGTAGGCATCCTGCGCGAGGGGCGTTCCGTCCAGCGCGATGCCGGCAAGCGCGAGGTCGTCCCCATCCAGGACGAGCGGCGCGCCGCCGTCGCCTGCCGGATTGGGCCGCAGCGCCAGCAGGGCTCGCACTTTGGTCTTGTGCGGATCGAGCCTGATATCGAGATCGACGGTGTCGATCAGCCAGTCGGACGGGCGATAATCCTCGAGGCGGATCAGCGGGGTATCGTCGGCGCGCATGGAAACCTGTGGAATCGATTGTCGGGCCGATGATGGCGATGCAGGCTTGTGTAGCCCGCGCGCAGGGTCCCTGGAAGCCCGCGCGACGTCGCCGTATCGGCACCGCTCTTTTACACACCCCCGTCATTCCGGGCGGAGCGGAGCGAAGACCCGGAGTCCATGCCGGAACGCTTGTCGGAAATGGTCAGGCATGGATTCCGGGTCGCCCTGCGGTCGCCCGGAATGACGGCACGCCCGTCAGCCGTCCATCTGCATCGGTTCGGCATGGCTCACAAGCCGGCAGACCTGCGGCCTGGCGAGCCGGACGGCGCGCTCGATCGCATCGACCGCCGCATGGACGGTCGCGACGTTCAGCGAGGGATCGACACGGCAGTGGTAGTTCACCACGAGCCCGTTGACGGTCTGGCGCACGCGCACGCTGTGGATGTCGTGAATCGGCCCGCCCAGCCTCGCGGCTTCGCTCGCCAGCGCCTTGCCGATGTCCTCGACGGTTTCCCAGGCGGCGTTATGTCCGGCCGGCTGGCCCGTCTCCATCGGCTCGATATGGGTCTCGACCTCGGTCTCGCCGCCGAACTCGGCGCGGATCGCCGCCTCCAGGCGCGTCGCGATCTCATGCGCCTCGCCGAGCGGCAGATGGGCGTCCACTTCCATATCAAGGCTGACCGAGAGCCGCTCGCCGATCGTATGGACGGTGACGTGATGCACCGGGATCTTCATCTTGAGCGCGATCAGCAGCACCCGCTCCAGTGCCGTCTCGTCGTCGACCTGGATCGGGTTGGCCGCGACCGTGAGCTCGGCGCCCGGCTGCTCCTTTTCAACCGCGTCGAGCAGGGCCTGCTTGATCGCGACGACGCGGTCGAGCGGCAGGGTGCGCGAAACGCGGATGCCGATCTCGCCATAAGTCCGGCCGCCGGCGGGCCGGACCCGGATCCAATCGACGGCGACGACGCCCGGCACGGCCGCAGCCACCTTGTTCAGGCGTTCGCCGACCCCCTCGGGTGCCGCGTCCATCAGCGTGTCGATCGTCCGCCGGCCGAGCCGGAAGGCCGAATAGGCGGTGAAGGCGGCGATCAGGAAAGCGGCGACAGTGTCGGCGCGCGGCACGCCCGCCCAGACCCCGATCAGGCCAGCGAGCACCATGGCCGAGCCGACGAAATCCGCCGAGAAATGCGTTGCTTCGCCAGCCAGCGCCTCGCTGCCGGTCTCCTTGGCGACGCGCGCCAGCGAGCGCCAGCGCAGCGCATCGACCGTCATCGAGAGCAGCATCACCCCGATGACGACCGGCGTCACCGCGACATGCTCGATGATGCCCATCCACAGCCGCGAGCCGGCTTCCCAAAGGATGGCGCCGGCCAGCGTGAACAGGATCGCGGTCTCGACCAGCGCCGCGAGCGATTCGAGCTTGCCATGGCCGTAATGGTGCTCGTCGTCGGCCGGCTTGTCGGCGGCGTGCACCGCAAACCAGGTGAACAGCGTCGAGCCGATGTCGACCAGCCCCTGCAGCGCGTCGGTGAGCAGAGCCAGCGAGCCCGAAAGCAGCGCCGCCACGCCCTTGGCGCCCGTCAGCAGGATCGTCGCCATCACCGACAGCATCGCGGCGCGCCGTTTGATCGCGCCGATCTGCTGGGCAGTCGGGGGCAACCTCGCGCCGTCGTCCTGCGTGCTTGTCATGGACCTCTCGCCTCGCCCCTCTTGGCAAGGGCCGGGTGTCGCCCGATCTAGAGGCGAGATCAACCCGCCCGGAACCGAAACAGGAGCCTGCCCGATGCGATATCTCCACACCATGGTGCGTGTCACCGATCTCGACGCCGCGCTGGATTTCTATGTGACCAAATTCGGACTCGTCGAAACCCGCCGCATCGAAAGTGAAAAGGGGCGCTTCACGCTGGTCTTCCTGGCGGCGCCCGACGACGAGGAGACGGTGAAGCAGCAGGGCAGCCGCGGCCGCCCGACCCTTGAACTGACCTATAACTGGGATCCGGAAGTCTATACCGGCGGCCGCAATTTCGGCCACCTCGCCTATGAGGTCGACGACATCTACGCCACCTGCGACAAGCTGATGAAGGCTGGCGTCACCATCAACCGCCCGCCGCGCGACGGCAACATGGCCTTCGTCCGCTCCCCCGACAACATCTCGATCGAGATCCTCCAGAAGGGCGATCCGAAGGCGCCTGCCGAGCCGTGGCTGAGCATGCCGAACACCGGGGTGTGGTGAGGGGAGATCATCTGGCGCGAGCCATCGGTTTGTGAGACGATGACTCGGTGCAGACAGAAGAACCCATCTTTGTCGATGATCCCGTCATTCTCGCCATGATCGCGAGATTGGCGGCGATGGATGGCTGCACCGAAGAAGAGGCCATCGGCATTGCTGTTTCGGCCGAACTCGCAGCCCGCCGGGAAGCTGTGTCGGCCCGTGACGGGGCCTGAAAGTCGTTTTGTCCGTGAACTCTAAATCCCTCCTCGGCACGCTTGCCGACGGCACGCCCATCCACGAGGTCACGCTGCGCTCGCCATCCGGCGCAGAGGCAAAGGTCATGGAATGGGGCGCTGTGCTGCGCGATCTCGTCGTGCCGCGGCCTGATGGCGGTTCGCAGCGTGTCGTGCTCGGCTTCGACAACCTTGCCGATTATCCGACCCATTCGCCCCATATGGGCGCGATCGCCGGCCGCTATGCCAACCGCATCGCCCATGGCCGATTCATGCTCGACGGGAAGGATTACCAGGCGCCCTTGAACCAGGACGGGCGTCACTCGCTGCATGGCGGCGAGGCCGGGTTCAGCAAGCTGCCCTGGACGATTGTCCATCACGATGCCGCCTGCGTGACGCTGGCGCTGGTTTCGCCCGACGGCGATGCTGGCTATCCCGGCACCTTGCAGGTCTGGTGTCGCTACAGCCTCGTCGGTGACGCGACCTTGCGCATCGAACTCTCGGCGACGACCGACGCGGCCACGATCGTCAACCTCGCGCATCACTCCTATTTCCGCCTCGACGACGCGCCCGACATCCTCGACCACGAACTCGAACTGCGCGCCAATCTCACGACACCCGTCGATGCCGACCTGATCCCCGACGGCGCACTCGACCATGTTGCCGGCACGCCCTTCGACTTCCGCAAACCCCGACCGATCCGGCGACACGCAGCCGATGGCGCCCGCATCTGGTACGACCACAACTTCATGCTGCGGCGCGACCGGCGCGAGCCGAGCGTCGCAGCGGGGCTCGAACTCGCCCATGCCGCGACCTTGCGTTCGGCTCGCAGCGGCCTGTCGATGCAGCTCTGGACCACCGAGCCGGCGCTGCAGGTCTATGACGGCGCCAAGCTGAAAATTCCCGTGCCGGGCCTGGACGGCGAACGCTACGGCGCGTGCGCGGGCATCGCGCTGGAGCCGCAGCACGTTCCCGACTCGCCTAACCTGCCGCATATGCCCTCAACGGTGCTGCGGCCGGGCGAGGTCTACCGACAGGTCAGCGAATACCGGTTCGGCGGTTAAGGCGATGGCCGGAGTCTTCTGCCTTGGCATCGCCACGCTCGATTACGTCTACAGCGTCGAGACCATGCCGACCCGCGGCGAGAAATATCGCTCGAAGGGCCTCGTTGTCGTCGGCGGGGGCTGCGCCGGCAACGCTTCCGTCGCGATCGCCCGGCTCGGCAGCCGTTGCTGGCTGGCGACGCGGCTCGCGGACGACCTGACCGGCGACAAGATCGCTGCCGATCTCGCGGCCGAGGGCGTCGAAACCGCCTTCGCGCGCCGTGTCGCCGGCCTGCGCTCTCCGGTATCGGCCATTCTCGTCGATGCCGAAGGCGAGCGCATGGTGATCTCCTATTCCGATCCCGACATGCCGGTGGCGACGGACTGGCTGCCGCAGCGATTGCCGGAAGGCGCTGGCGCGGTTCTGGCCGACACACGCTGGGGCGAGGGCGCTCTGGCTGCCCTCGCGCTGGCGCGTTCTGCTGGTCTCCCAGGTGTGCTCGATGCCGATCGCAAGCCGCCCCATCCCGACCTCGTCGGCATGGCGAGCCACGTCGCCTTCAGCCAGCAGGCGCTTCGGGAACTCTCCGGCGAGGACGATCCGCGCCTGGGGCTGCAGAAGGTTTCGCGCGATGCGACGACCTGGCTCGCCGTGACCCTGGGCAAGGAGGGCGTGCTCTTCGTCGAGGACGGTACGATCGCCCATATCCCGGCCTTCAAGGTCGAGACCGTCGACACGCTCGGAGCGGGCGACGTCTGGCACGGCGCCTTCGCTTTGGGGCTGGCGGAAGGGCAGGGCGAGCGCCAGGCGATCCGCTTCGCCTCGGCGGCGGCCGCGATCAAATGTACCCGCTTCGGCGGCCGTGCCGGCGCGCCGACGCGGCCGGAGATCGAAGCCTTCCTGGAAGCGAACCGTTGATGTGTGCCTGAAATTGAGGCAGCTTTAGCCGGCCAGCCTCTTGCCCGGCAAACGGTCGCGCGGAACATTGGCGCGGCCTTTTCGTTTCGGAACCCTTCATGTTTGCGCCGCCCGTCCCGGCCGCCAGTGATCCGCTTCTTCCCGCCTATGTCAGGGCTGCGGGCGGTGTCAGGCTGCGCTTCGGTCGCGTAGGCGCTCGCACGCAGCGGCTCGACGTCGCCGAGTCCGGCGGCTATCGCGCCCGCTTCCCGACGACCTTCGACGCCACCAGCGAGGCGGTGCTGATCAACACGGGCGGCGGCATGGCGGGCGGCGACGCCATGCGTGTCGAAGTGGCGCTCGGCCCCGGCAGCGACGCGATCATCACCACGCAGGCCGCCGAGAAGATCTATCGCAGCCAGGGCTCCGACACCCGCATCCAGACGACGCTGTCGGTGGAGGCCAGCGCGAGGCTCGCCTGGCTTCCGCAGGAGAGCATCCTGTTCTCGGGCGCCCGGCTGTCGCGCAGCCTGACGATCGATCTCGCTCCGGATTCTGAACTGATCGGTTGCGAATCCGTCTTCTTCGGCCGCGCCGCCATGGGCGAGACGATGCTGCGCGGCTCGTTGCGCGATCGCTGGCGCATTCGCCGCGCCGGCCGGCTCATCTTCGCCGACGATATGCGGCTGGAAGGCGCCATCGCAGCCCACCTCGCGCGCCCTGCGATTGGGGCCGGCTCACGTGCTGCGGCGACGATCGTCGCGGCCGGACCGCGTCACCTTGCCTCCTGCGACGACCTGCGAACCCTGCTGGCGCAGGACGCCTTCGCCGACGTCGAGGCCGGCGCCGGCATCGTCGCCGACCTCCTCGTCATCCGCATGCTCTCGGTCGATGCCCAGGCCCTGCGTCGCGCCCTCGTCACGCTGCTGGTGCAAGTGACCGGCCGTGCGCTGCCGCGCACCTGGTCAACTTGAGGAGAGCATCATGCTGGCGATCCAGGGTCTGAAATGCATCTATGATACCGGCGCGCGGGGCTGGGCGATCGAGCTCGTGCTCGGCGGCGAGGGCGATGAGGCGGTGCGCCGCTTCGACGTCGATGGCGCTGACGATGCCGAGATGCTGATCGAGGCCTTCGACGATTCGACCTCTGCCACCTTCGATCCCGCCACCGGCGAGATCGTCTTCGCCTATGAATACGCCGAACTCGACGAAGACGAGGAAGACGAGGACGAGGAAGACGAAGGCGACGAGGACGGCGAGGAGGAGGTCTCGGAAGACGAGACCGCCGAGAACGAAGAGAAGAAGGTGCACGCATGAATCTGACGCCGCGCGAAAAGGACAAGCTGCTCGTCGCCATGGCTGCCATGGTGGCGCGGCGCAGACTCGAGCGCGGCGTCAAGCTGAACTATCCGGAAGCCGTCGCGCTGATCACCGACTTCGTCGTCGAGGGTGCGCGCGACGGCAGGTCCGTCGCCGACCTGATGGAGGCCGGCGCCCATGTCGTCGGTGCCGATCAGGTGATGGACGGCATCGCTGCGCTGATCCACGACGTTCAGGTCGAGGCGACCTTTCCCGACGGCACGAAACTCGTCACCGTGCACGAGCCGATCCGTGGCGCCGCCGATGCGATGAGGCCCGGCGAGGTCACGACGCTGCCCGGCGACCTGATCATGAACGAGGGCCGCGAAAGCCTGAGCCTGACCGTCGCCAACACCGGCGACCGGCCGATCCAGATCGGCTCGCATTACCATTTCTACGAAGCCAATCCGGCGCTCGCCTTCGAGCGCGACAAGGCGCGCGGCTTCCGCCTCGACATACCCGCCGGAACGGCCGTGCGCTTCGAGCCCGGCCAGACCCGGGAGGTGCGCCTGGTAGCGCTGGCGGGCAAGCGCGAGGTCTATGGCTTCCGCCAGGAGGTGATGGGAAAGCTGTAAGGGCGCGGTAGTTTTTCCTTACATTTTGGCATAAGTTGGAATGTGGAGGGTGGTTGGAATGGCGAGCTACGAGGTCAAGATCAGCTCTAAGGGCCAGTTGACGCTGCCCGTCGAATTGAGACGGGAGTGGAAGTTGGAAGAGGGCGATGCCGTTGAATTTTATCACACACACGATGGAAGAGTTTGTCTCAGGCCCCGCAACTTGCCGGCGTCGGCGATCTTCGGGTTGCTGGCGCATTTGACCCCGGATCCGGCCTATGAAAGCGACGACGACGCGATCGGCGCCCAGATCGTGGCGGATGACGAGGCAACCAAGTCGAAGCGCCGAAAGCCCCGTGCGGCGTGATTGGCCTCGATGCGAACATTCTGCTGCGGGTCCTGCTTGACGACGACCCGATCCAATCTCCGATGGCCCGGGAGTTGCTTGAAAAATTGACGCCCGCAAGGGCCGGCTACATCAACCTTGTTGTGCTGATGGAGGTCGTTTGGACCATTCGGACTCGTTTCAAGGGAAAGCCGGAATATCTGCACGCGGCGCTTGAGAGCCTGTTGAGTGGATCGCCCTATGTCATTCAGGGCCGGGACGAAGTCATCGCGGCATTGTCTTTGGCGAAGGTGGGGAAATATGGATTTTCCGACGCGCTTATCGGCTTTTTGAATCAGCGGGCAGACTGCCGCGCGACTTGGACGTTCGATAGTGGGGCCCCCTTTGAGGCCGGCTTCAGACCAGCTGCACTGTAGGATCAGCCATGCCCTTCCCTTACCCCCGCAATGCCTATGCCGCGATGTTCGGCCCCACTACCGGCGACACGGTGCGGCTCGGCGACACCGAGCTTCTCATCAAGGTCGAGCGGGATTTCACCACCTATGGCGAGGAGGTGAAGTTCGGCGGCGGCAAGGTCATCCGCGACGGCATGGGCCAGAGCCAGGTCAGGAACGCCGACGGCGCGGTCGACACCGTCATCACCAACGCGCTGATCCTCGACCATTGGGGCATCGTCAAGGCCGATATCGGCATCCGCGCGGGCCGCATCTGCGCCATCGGCAAGGCCGGCAACCCCGACATCCAGGCCGGCTTCGGCAATTTCGACCCCGCCGAGACCATCATCGTCGGCCCCGGCACCGAGGTCATCGCGGCTGAGGGCAAGATCATCACGGCCGGTGGTTTCGACAGCCACATCCATTACATCTGTCCGCAGCAGATCGAGGACGCGCTGATGAGCGGGCTGACCACCATGCTCGGCGGCGGCACCGGCCCCGCCCATGGTACGCTGGCGACGACCTGCACGCCGGGTCCCTGGCATCTCGGCCAGATGATCAAGGCCGCCGACGCCTTCCCGATGAACCTCGCCTTCGCCGGCAAGGGCAATGCCGCGCTGCCTGGCGCGCTGGTCGAGATGGTCGAGGCCGGCGCCTGCGCGCTCAAGCTGCACGAGGATTGGGGCACGACTCCCGCTGCGATCGACAACTGCCTATCGGTTGCGGACGATTACGATATCCAGGTGATGATCCACACGGATACGCTGAACGAGAGCGGGTTCGTCGAGGACACGATCGCGGCGTTCAAAGGCCGGACTATCCACGCCTTCCACACCGAAGGCGCCGGCGGCGGCCATGCGCCCGATATCATGAAGGTCGCAGGGCTCTCCAATGTGCTGCCTTCATCGACCAATCCGACGCGGCCCTTCACGGTCAATACGCTGGACGAACATCTCGACATGCTGATGGTCTGCCATCATCTGTCGCCCACGATCCCCGAGGATCTCGCCTTCGCCGAGAGCCGCATCCGCAAGGAAACGATCGCGGCCGAGGACATCCTGCACGATCTCGGCGCGCTCTCGATGATGTCGTCCGACAGCCAGGCGATGGGCCGCATCGGCGAGGTCATCACCCGCACCTGGCAGACCGCCCACAAGATGAAGGTGCAGCGCGGCGCTCTCGCAGAGGACATCGGTACCGGCGCCGACAATTTCCGCGCAAAACGCTATGTCGCGAAATACACGATCAACCCGGCGATCTCGCATGGCATCTCCCGCCATATCGGGTCGGTCGAGGTGGGGAAGCTCGCCGACCTTGTGATGTGGTCGCCAGCGTTCTTCGCGACCAAGCCGGATCTGATCATCAAGGGCGGCATGATCGCGGCCGCCCCGATGGGCGACCCCAACGCCTCGATCCCGACGCCGCAGCCGGTGCATTACCGCCCTATGTTCGGCGCCTTCGGCAAGGCCGTGACCTCGACATCGCTGGTCTTCGTCTCGCAGGCGGCGATGGCGAACGGCCTGCGCAACCGGCTGGGCACGGAAAAGGAGATGGTCGCGGTCGAGAACACGCGCGGCGGCATCTCCAAGAAGAGCATGATCCACAACGACGCCACGCCCGACATCCAGATCGACCCTGAGACCTATGCGGTGGTGGCCGACGGCGAATTGCTGGTCTGCGAACCGGCGCGGGAATTGCCGCTGGCGCAGAGGTATTTCCTGTTCTGAACGCGTGTAGACTTAGCAGCACAAACATCAATCTGTGCTACTAAGATCCATGCAGCGCATCCCGGTCGCGTTGCCACGTCCGGCGCGCTTTGCCGTTCACAAGCTCATTCTTGCCCAGAAGCGGGGCGCGCATGAACTCGCCAAGAGCCGCAAGGATCTGGCTCAGGCCGCTGCCTTGCTGACGGCTCTGCGTCAGGCTGCCCCGTTTGCGCTGGACGACGCGCTGGACGAAGCGCGTGCGATGGGGCGGGATGGCTGGGCCCGCCCGATCGAGCGCTCTCTCTCGCAGATCGAAGCCCTGCCCTGAGCAGGGTGGAGCACTGAACTGCAGCTTACGCAGCCTGCGCCAGCGGTGCCTTCAGCACGGCAGCCGCTTCGCGCGCGCCCGCCAGCGCCGCCTTGCGCTGCTCCGGCCCGAAGGCGATGCCCTCCGCCGTTATGAATTCGATATCGGTGACGCCGAGGAAACTGAAGACGGCGCGCAGATAGGGCTGCTGGAAGTCGTTCGGAGCGGCGGGTGCGCCGGCCGAATAATTGTTGCCGCGCGAGATGGCGACGATCAGACGCTTCCCGCCTGCCAGTCCTTCAGGACCCTTCTCGGTATAGCGGAAGGTTTTGCCGGCAACCGCGATACGGTCGATCCAGGCCTTGAGCTGCGTCGGGATCGAGAAATTATACATCGGCGCGCCGATCACGACGATATCGGCCGCGAGGAACTCGTCCATGATTGCGGCGCCGGTTGCGATCTCGCTGCGAAAGTCCTCCATGCCGGGCGCTCCGGACGCGGCGGCCAGATAGGCGCCCGAGAGATGCGGAACGGGATCGGCGGCGAGGTCACGATAGGTCACGTCGAGGCCGGGATCGGTCTGGCGCAGGCGCGCCACGATCGCGGCCGAAACCTCGCGGCTGACCGAATTTTCAGAGAGGATGCTGGAATCGAGATGAAGCAGTTTCATGAGAAGCCTCCGTGGTATATGTTTGATACCGAGGCTAAGTACGATCCTGCCTAACTAGCGACAAGGAGGCACTTTTTTGGAACAGAGGCACATCCATGTGACCGAGGACTGCCGTTCGGTGGCGCCGGTTCTCGCCCGCGTCGGCGACAAATGGAGCGTCCTGATCGTGCGCCTGCTCGGCAACGGGCCGCGTCGCTTCAACGACATCAAGCGCCAGGTCGACGGCATCTCGCAGCGGATGCTGACCCTGACCCTGCGGGGTCTGGAGCGCGACGGCCTTGTCAGCCGCACCGTCTTCCCGACGATTCCGCCGCGCGTCGATTACGAACTCACCGATCTTGGCCGCTCGCTTTGGGAGCCGGTCCATGCGCTCGGCCTCTGGGCGTTCGAACATCGCGGCGAAATCCGCAAGTCGCAGGAGATTTTCGATCGGCGCGCTGCCGCGCTCGTCCGGGAGGCCGACAAGATCAGGTTGCCTGAAGGAATGGGCCGCTAAGCGAGCGGTAGGCGTCGATTGCGGCGCCTCTCTGGCCATGCCAGTCTCCCTCCGCGATCAATGCTTGTCGAAAGCTACCCCCTATGACCCTGCAAACATCATCCGAACCCGGCATTGCGCCCAAGAACCTGCTGATCGGTTTTCTGGCCGGGGCGATTTCCGTCGTGATCTTTCATCAGGGCATGGTCATGATCCTGCATCTTCTCGGCCTGTTGCCGACGGGGCCCTGGTTGTTCATTCCGGTTCCGCCGCTTGGTGTGCCCTCGCTGCTCAGCCAGATGTTCTGGGGCGGGCTCTGGGGCATGCTGTTCGCAGCCATCTGGCCGCACATCCCGGGCAGCGAGTTCTGGCTCAAGGGCCTCATCTTCGGGATCATCGGCCCCACGGTGATCGGCAACTGGCTGCTTGTACCGGGTCTCCGGGGCCGCCCGCTCTTCGCCAATTTCGCGGCTCTCGGCCTGTTGAACGGCCTTCTGATCGGCGGTGCCTTCGGGATCGGCCTCGCTCTGCTCTATGGGTATTCGCGCAAGCGCATCTGAGCCCACCGATCGGCACTGGGCCAATGGTCGGCGCTCGTGTTAACCGGCGATTCACCCAGTAAACGCGGCCTTGCATCCAGGAGCGGATCTCCTCGGTAATCGGCGATCAACGCGCCAGAACCTAGGAGGTCAGGCCGAATGTCCGATCCGGTCATCGTCATCGCGCGAACCCAGGTTCGCGCCGAGGCCCGCACGCTTTTCATCGCCGCGGCGCGCGACTGCATCAGCGCGACCCGCAGGGAGCATGGCTGCATCGCCTACGACATGCATGAGAGCGTCACGCAGGCCGGGCATTTCGTATTCCTGCAGAGTTGGGAGCAGCGCGAGCATGTCGATGCGCATCTGCGCAAACCCCACCGCCTCGCCTTTGCCGAGATCGCGGGGGCTTGCGTCGAGCGCCCTGCGGTGGTCGAAGTGATCGAGCCGCGATCGGTCGATCGCCTCTGATCCATCGTCCAACAACGGGTTTTCCATCATGCTGCGTGCCACCTCCGTCGTTCGCAAGGCTGCGGTCAAGGCCGACCGCGTCGTCGAGACGCTGACGCTCGATCATGAGGACCGCACCCGCCGCCGCCTCGCCTTGAAAGGCGATGGTGGGCTCGACATTCTGCTCGATCTCGACAAGCCGACCGGCCTCAACGACGGCGACGCCGTCAGGCTCGAGGATGGCCGCCTCGTGCTCGTCAGGGCAGCGCCGCAGAGCCTGCTCGAAATTCGGGCTGATAACCCGCTGCGGCTGATGCGTCTGGCCTGGCATATCGGCAACCGCCACACCCCCGCCGAGATCACGGCGGACGCGCTCTACATCGAGAACGACCATGTGCTGGCGGAGATGGTCCGCGGCCAGGGCTGCGCCATGAGCGCGGTTATGCGCCCGTTCCAGCCCGAGCGCGGCGCCTACGACCATGGGCATGATCATGCCGGTCACGACCACGCGGGCCATGACCATTCCGGTCACGACCATGCCCATGAAGCCGCCTGCGGCTGCGGGCATGACCATGGTCACCACGACCATGCCAAACATGATCACGCCAAGCACGACCATGACCACGGTCACAAGCACGATCATGAACATGCACACGGCCACGCTCATGGTCACAAGAGCCACGTCCACGATCATTGACGCCGGGCGATGTCGAGCCCGCATCTGCCGCTCATGGTCTGGCTGTCGCCGTCCTTCCCGGTTGGCGCCTTCGCCTATTCCCACGGGCTGGAATGGGCCTATGAGGTCGGCGATCTGCACGACGCCCCGACCCTTAGTGACTGGCTGGGCGCGCTCGTCGAGCAGGGCTCGCTGCGCAATGACCTGATCCTGTTCGCCACGGCCTTCCGTGCCGCAAAGGCAGGCGACGCGGCCGCGCTCGGGGAAGCGGCCGAACTGGCGCTCGCGCTCGCCAATTCCGCCGAGCGGCGGCTGGAGACCGTCACGCAGGGCAACGCTTTCGTCGTCGCCGGCCGCGCCGCCTGGCCCTGCGAGGCCTTCGCCATGTTGAGCGCGGCTTGGTCGCAGGACGTCGCCTATCCCGTCGCGGTGGCGGTCGCGAGCGCCGGCCACGACATCCCGCTGCGCCCGGCGCTGGAGGCGTATGGGCTCGCCTTCGTGGCCAACCTCGTCTCCGCGTCGGTCAGGCTCGGCATCATCGGCCAGACCGACGGGCAGCGGATCACGGCCGGATTGGTGCCGGCCTTGCATGGAGCGGCGGCAGGTGCGGAAGCCGCCTCACTCGACGATCTCGGAAGCTGCACTTTGCGCTCCGATCTCGCATCGCTCAGACACGAAACCCAGTATTCGAGGCTGTTCCGCTCATGACACGCTCTCCCCACGGCCCGCTCCGCGTCGGCATCGGCGGCCCCGTCGGCTCCGGCAAGACCGCGCTGATGGAGGTGCTCTGCAAGCGAATGCGCGACACATACGACCTCTGCGCCATCACCAACGACATCTACACCAAGGAGGATGCGCGCCTTCTGACGGTCGCCGGCGCGCTTCCGCAGGAGCGCATCATGGGCGTCGAGACCGGCGGCTGCCCGCACACGGCGATCCGCGAGGACTGCTCGATCAACCTCGCCGCCGTCGAGGAGATGCGCGGAAAATTCCCGAACCTCGACATCATCCTGATCGAATCCGGCGGCGACAACCTCGCCGCGACCTTCTCGCCGGAACTCGCGGATCTCACGATCTACGTCATCGACGTCGCGGCGGGCGAAAAGATCCCGCGTAAGGGCGGGCCCGGCATCACGCGCTCGGACCTGCTCGTCATCAACAAGACCGATCTCGCACCGCATGTAGGCGCGGATCTTGCAGTCATGGACCGGGATTCGCGCACCATGCGCGGCAAGCGGCCCTTCGTCTTCACCAACACCCGGGCGGGCGAGGGGATCGACGTGGTGGTGGACTTCATCGAGACTGCGGGCGGGCTCAGGGCGGCGCCGGCCGCGTGACGAAATCGGGACGAGAAGGACGATCACGATGCGGACGAAGACGATCACGGGTCTGGTTCTGGCGCTTTCGGGCGTCGCCGGGCCGGCCTTGGCGCATACCGGCGTCGGTGCCGTGCACGGCCTCAGTGCGGGGTTGATGCACCCGCTGACGGGGCCCGATCATCTCCTCGCCATGGTCGCCGTCGGCCTCTGGGCCGGGCTGGTCGGGGGCAGGGCGCGCGTGGCCTACCCGCTCGCCTTCGTCGCCATGATGGTCGTCGCCGGCCTCTGGGGCATGTCGGGCGCCAGCCTTCCCGGCGTCGAGATCGGCATCGCCGCCTCTGTCGTCATCCTCGGCCTCGCCATCGCGCTGAAGGCCACGCCGCCGCTGGCAGCGGGCACGGCCGCCTGTGCCCTCTTCGCGATCTTCCACGGCTATGCCCATGGCGCGGAATTGCCCGAAGGCGCGAGCAGTCTCGCCTACGCGCTCGGCTTCGTGCTGTCGACGGCGGCTCTGCACGGCGTCGGCCTGGCACTGGCCGGCACGCTGGCGGCGCGAGCGCCGCTGGTCGCGCGCGTCGCTGGTGGCGGGCTGGTGCTGGCCGGCGTCGCGCTGCTGGCGGGCTGAGGCGCACTCGTCCTTCGCTGCGAAAGGCCGATGGGCCGTCACCGATGAGGTCGGACCTGAAAATCCTGATCGTCGATGCCAACCCGGTGCGCGCGGCCATCATCGACGAGGGCCTGCGCGAGGCCGGCTTCACCGATCTCGTGCGCATCGGCGCCACCAACGGGCTCGTCGCCGCGATCGAGACGCATGACCCCGACGTCGTCGTGATCGACCTCGAAGATCCCAGCCGCGATGCGCTGGCCGACATGTTCCTGGTCAGCCGCCATGTGAAGCGGCCGATCACCATGTTCGTCGACCAGTCGGACTCCGCCTCGATCGAGGCCGCCGTCGAGGCCGGGGTCTCGGCCTACATCGTCGATGGGCTGAAGAAGGAGCGTATGCAGCCGATCCTGCAGACCTGCATCAGCCGCTTCAACGCCTTCCGCAGGCTGCGCGAGGAACTCGACGAGGCCCGCTCCCAGCTTGAGGAGCGCAAGCTCGTCGATCGCGCCAAGGGCATCATCATGCGGATGAAATCGCTCTCCGAGGAGGAGGCCTATGCTCTGCTGCGCCGCAGCGCCATGAACGAGAAGCGCAAGCTCGTCGATATCGCCCGCTCCATCATCACGGCTTTCGAGGTGCTGAAATGACCCTGCATCTCCGCGTCGGCTTCATGCCGCTGGTCGATTGCGCGCTGGTCGTTCTTGCGAAGGACGAGGGTTTCGCCGAGCAGGAAGGGCTCAGCCTCGAACTGGTGCGTGAGGTCTCCTGGTCGAACCTGCGCGACAAGCTCAATGTCCGCCTGCTCGATGCAGCCCATATGCTGGGGCCTGCCGCGATCGCCGCCACGCTGGGCATCGGCGGCGTCAGGGCGCCGATGGCCGTGCCGATCGCGCTCAATCTCGACGGCAGCGCGATCACCGTCTCGGTGCGCCGATACGAGGAAATGGCGCGGCTGGCCGATGGCGACATGGCCGACCCGGCTGTCTCGGCGAGGGCTTTGGCCGCCATGGTCGCGCGCCGCAAGGCGTCGGGCCTGCCGCCTTTGACCTTCGCGGCGGTGTTCGGCTTTTCCAGCCACACCTATCTGCTCCGCGAATGGATGGCCAAGGGCGGGATCGAGCTCGGCGAGGATGTGCGTTTTGAGGTCGTGCCGCCGCCACAGACGGTGGCGGCGCTGACCAGCGGCCGGGTCGATGGCTTCTGCGCCGGCGCGCCCTGGAACGCGGCGGCGGTGTCGGCAGGCATTGGCGCGATGGTGCTATGCGGCGTCGATCTGCGCCGGGATTGTCCCGACAAGGTGCTGGCCTGGCGCGCCGACGATGCCGAGCGGCGGGCCGAAGCGGTCTCCAGGCTCAACGCCGCGATTCTGCGCGCCAGCGACTGGGCCTGCGACCCGGCGAATATCCCGGGCTTCGCCCGGCATCTCTCGGCGCCCGACAGGCTGGCGCTGCCGGTCGACATCCTCGAGCCGGTGCTGCGCTTCAGTCTCCTTCAGGGGGCGGGCCGCCCGCCTCGTCAGGTCGAGCGCTTCATCCGCTTCGACCGGGCTGCGCTGCGACCCGATCCGAGCCATGCCGATTGGATCTTGGCCGGCATGGCGCACGCCGGCCAGACCGTCCGCACGCCGGAGATGAGCGAACTCGGCAGGGCGATCTATCGGCCTGCCTTGTTTGAAGGCAGCAGCGGCTGATGCCTGCCTGTTGCGCTTTTTTTGTGCGACTGCGCTTGAATTGTGCGGCGCGGCATGAACGGCGGGCCGGATGGGAACATAGCTAAACTATTGTAATTCAAGGAAAGCCGTCCCTGCCGGGACTTGGCACGATCCTTGTATGGAAGTGCGCAACGCGGCCAACGCTGCCCGCGCCATCCTCCGAACCGGAATGCACAGCAACGCCGCTGTCGAAAGGTGCCCCTTGGGCGCATTTCGCGCGGCGTTTTTTGGTTTCGGAGGCTGGCCCGACACGCATGTCAACCTGAGCAAGAGGCTTTTCGATGACGCAGACAATCGAGACCAAGGCCAAGTCCTCCGGCACGAGCCGCCGTCGCCTCCTGCAGCTGTCGGGGACCGCCGCCCTGCTGAGTGCTGCCCGGCTCGCCTTGCCGTCGGGAGCGTTCGCGCAGAGCGCCGGGCCCGAGGTCAAGGGCACGCGCCTCGGCTACATCGCGCTGACGGACGCCGCTCCTCTGATCATCGCCAAGGAGAAGGGCTTTTATGCCAAGCATGGCGTGCCCGACATGGACATCGCCAAGCAGGCCTCCTGGGGTGCGACGCGCGACAACATGGCGCTCGGCTTCAAATCCAACGGCATCGATGGCGGCCACATCCTGCGTCCGAAGACGCATCTCTACACCACCGGCAAGGTGATGCAGAACAGCCAGCCGCTGCCGATGTACACCCTGCTCAACCTCAACGAGGACGGGCAGGCGATCTCGGTCTCCAACGAATACAAGGACCTCAACGTCCAGAAGGATTCCTCGCCGCTGAAGCAGGCCTTTGAGCGCAAGAAGGCGGCCGGCAAGGAACTCACCGCCGCGATGACCTTCCCGGGCGGCACCCACGACCTCTGGATCCGCTACTGGCTCGCTGCCGGCGGCATCGACCCCGATACCGACATCAAGGTCATCACCGTGCCGCCGCCGCAGATGGTGGCGAACATGAAGGTCGGCACGATGGACTGCTTCTGCGTCGGCGAGCCCTGGAACGAGCAGCTCGTCAACCAGAACATCGGCTATACGGCGCTGACGACGGGAGAGCTCTGGTCCCGCCATCCCGAAAAGATACTCGGAATGCGAGCCGACTTCGTCGATGCGAACCCGAAGGCGACGCAGGCCATCCTGATGGCGGTGATGGAGGCCCAGATCTGGGCCGACAAGATGGAAAACAGGCAGGAACTGTCGGAGATCGTCGGCCGGAGGCAGTGGTTCAACGTGCCGGTCACCGACATCAACAAGCGCCTGCAGGGCGATATCAACTACGGTAACGGCCGCGAGGTGAAGGGCACCAATCTCCAGATGAAGTTCTGGAGCGAGGGCGGTTCCTCATCCTATCCCTGGAAGAGCCTCGACACCTGGTTCGTCACCGAGAATATCCGCTGGGGCAAGTTCGAGCCGACGATCGACATCAAGGCGCTGGTCGACAAGACCAACCGCGCCGATCTCTGGCGTGAGGCGGCCAAGACGCTCGGCGTGGCCGGCGCTCCGACCGGTGATTCGCGCGGCGTCGAGACCTTCTTCGACGGCGTGAAGTTCGATCCGGCGGCGCCGATGGACTACCTGAAGGCCCTCAAGATCAAGCGGGTCGCCTGATCCGATGGCCGAGCCGCTGATCATCGTGGGCAAGGGAATGGCCGCGACGCGGCTGGTCGACGAACTCAGCCAGCGCGCGCTCGGGCGCTATTCTATCGCGGTGATCGGGGCTGAGGACCGGCTTGCCTATAACCGGGTGCTGCTCTCGCCCCTGCTGGCGGGCGAGATTGCGGAGACCGACATCGAGCTCAAGCCGGCCGCCTGGTGGCGGGCGCGCGGTGTTTCGACGATCTACGGCCGCTCCGTGGCCGGCATCGACCGTGCGGCGAAGACCGTGACGCTGGAGGACGGCTTGAGCCTCCCTTATGGCAAGCTCGTGCTGGCGACCGGCTCGAAACCGCTGAAGCCGCCTTTCCCCGGCGGCGACCTGCCCGGCGTCGCGACCTTCCGCGACACTGCCGATGTCGGCATGATGCGGAGTTATGCGCAGCGCGGCGCCCGCATCGTCGTCATCGGCGGCGGACTACTTGGACTGGAAGCCGCCTATGGCCTGTCGCGGGCCGGCGGTGAGGTGACGCTGCTGCATCTCGTCGACCGGCTGATGGAGAGGCAGCTCGACGCCGAGGGCGCGGCCCTGCTGGCCTCGGCGATCAGCGCCCGCGGCATCAATGTGCGCCTCAACGCCGCGACCAAAGGTTTCGTGGGGACTGACAAGGTTGAGGGCGTCGAGCTTGAGGACGGCACGATCATCCCCGCCGACCTCGTCGTCATCGCCATCGGCGTGCGCCCCAACACCGATCTGGCCAAGGCGGCTGGCCTGACGGTCAATCGCGGCATCGTCGTCGATGATGGCATGGGCAGCGACGATGCGAACATCTTCGCCATCGGCGAATGCGCCGAGCATCGCGGCAGCGTCTACGGCCTGGTCGAGCCGGCCTATGAGCAGGCGCGCGTGCTGGCGACGCGGCTGGCCGGAAAGGCGGCCGTCTATGCCGGCTCGCTGCTCGCGACCAATCTCAAGGTCAGCGGTGTCGGCGTTTTCTCGGCCGGCGAGTTCGAGGCGGGCGAGGGCGCCGAGACCGTCCTGCTGAGCGACCGCACGGCCGGCATCTATCGCAAATTCGTCCTGCGCGAGGGCAGGCTCGCGGGCTGCGTCCTGGTCGGCGACACCAAGGGCGCGCTGTTTTATCTCGGGCTGATCCGCTCCGGCCAAGACATCACGGCGATCCGCGCCGACCTGCCCTTTGGCGAGCCCTATTGTGCAAGCGGCCTTGTAAGGGAGGCCGCCTGACATGCGCGTCGACCACGCCAGCCCCGGCCCCGGCATTCCCGACGCAGGCGTCCGCACGACCTGCCCCTATTGCGGCGTCGGCTGCGGCGTGCTCGCCACGCCCGACGGCAAGGGCGGCGCCGCCATTGCGGGCGACCCGGCCCATCCCGCCAATCTCGGCCGGCTCTGCTCCAAAGGTTCGGCGCTCGGCGAGACGCTTGGACTCGGCAAGCGCGTTCTGCATCCGATGATGCGCAACGCGGCGGGCGGCTACGACCGTGTGAGCTGGGATGCGGCGCTCGATGTCGTCGCCAGCGGCCTGAAGTCGATCATCGCGGAGAACGGCCCGGAAGCCGTGGCCTTCTATCTCTCCGGCCAGCTGCTGACCGAAGACTACTACGTTGCCAACAAGCTGATGAAGGGCTTCATCGGCTCAGCCCATGTGGACACCAATTCGCGGCTGTGCATGTCGTCCACGGTCGCCGGCCACAAGCGCGTGCTCGGCTCCGACACCGTGCCCGGCAATTACGAGGATCTCGACAGCGCCGACCTGATCGTGCTGGTCGGGTCAAACACCGCCTGGTGCCACCCGGTCCTGTTCCGGCGCATCCAGCAGAACCGCAGTGAGCGCGGCGCGAAAGTGGTGGTCATCGACCCGCGCGTCACCGCGACGGCGGAAGATGCCGACATGGTCCTGGCGCTGAAGCCCGGCTCCGACAGCGTCCTGTTCGCCGGCCTGCTGGTGCATCTCGCCGATCACGGCCTGACCGATGCCACCTATCTCGCGCGCCACACCGCTGGCTTCGACGAGGTGCTGGCAAATGCGCGGGAGATCTCGCCCGATCTCGCCTCGGTCGCAGCGCGCACCGGCCTGAGCGAGGCCGATCTCGCCGCTTTCTACACGCTCTGGGCCGGCACGCCGGCTGTCGTCACCGCCTGGAGCCAGGGCGTCAACCAGTCGGCCCAGGGCACGGACAAGGTCGCCGCGATCCTGCATTGCCACCTCGCCACCGGCCGCATCGGCCGGCCCGGCGGCGGGCCGTTCTCGCTGACCGGCCAGCCCAACGCCATGGGCGGCCGCGAGGTCGGGGGGCTCGCCAACATGCTGGCCGCCCATATGGGCTATTCCACGTCCGAGATCGACCGCGTCCGCCGCTTCTGGAAGGCGCCGAACATGGCGCAGAGCGAGGGACTGAAAGCCGTCGCCATGCTCGACGCTGTGGCGGAAAAAAGCATCAAGGCGCTCTGGGTCATGGCGACCAACCCCGCCGTCTCGCTGCCGCGCGCCGACCATGTCGCCGCTGCGCTCAAAGGCCTCGAACTCTTCGTCGTCTCCGAGAACGTGCTCTCCAACGACACGTTGGCGGCCGGCCCGCATCTGATCCTGCCCGCCGCCGCCTGGGGCGAGAAGGACGGCACGGTCACCAATTCCGAGCGACGCATCTCGCGCCAGCGCGCTTTTCTGCCGCTGCCGGGCGAGGTCAGGCCCGATTGGTGGATCGTCTGCGAGGTCGCAAGGCGCCTCGGCTTCGGCGAGGCCTTTGCCTATACCGACGCCTCGCAGATCTACGCCGAGCATGCCGCGCTTTCCGCCTTCGAAAACGACGGCACGCGCGATTTCGACATCGGCGGCCACGCGAACCTGTCCCGCCGCGCCTATGACGTGCTGAAGCCGGTGCAATGGCCGGTGCCGGCGGGCCGACCGCAGGGCACGCCGCGCCTCTTCGCCGATGGCAGCTTCTACACGGCGGACGGCCGCGCCCGGATGCAGCCGCTGGCCGTGCCGGCGCTCGCGGCCATGCCGAGCGACGAATTGCCGCTGCTGCTCAACACCGGCCGGGTCCGCGACCACTGGCACACGATGACGCGCACGGGGCTGAGCCCGCGGCTTTCGGCCCATGTCAGCGAGCCCTGCGTCCTCGTACATCCCCGCGACGCCGCGCGCTTCGGCCTGACCGATGGCGGCTTCGCCCGCGTCGAGAATGCCCATGGCGCGGTCGTGCTCAAGGTCGCGTTCGACCCCGGCGCGCAGCCCGGTTCGCTCTTCGCGCCGATCCATTGGTCGGCCGAGACGGCCTCTCATGCGCGCGTCGGGGCCGCCGTCCAGCCCGCCTGCGACCCGTATTCCGGCCAGCCCGAGTTGAAGGCGACGCCGTCTTCGATCGCGCCCGTCGCCTATGCGGCACAGGGCTTCGTGCTCTCGCGCGAAAATTTCGCACTGCCGGCCGGCAGCTGGTGGGCGAAAGTCGCGGTCGAGGGTGGCGAAGGCCGGCTTTTCGCCACCGACGCCACGGTCGACGACCTGATGGGCCAAGTCCGCGCCGCCTTCGGCGAGGACGGGCTGACCGAGATGATCGACCGCGAGGGCGGCGTTTATCGCTGCGCAGCGACTCGAAACGGCGTGCTGCTCGCAGCGCTCTTCGTCGCGCCCGCCGGACGCGCCCCGCTCTGGGACACGGTCAAGCTCGCCTTCGCCGAGACCGGCGCTGCGCCCGAGAACCGGCTCGCTCTGCTGGCCGGCCGCAGGCTCGACGGCGCCGCCGATCCCGGCCCGACCGTCTGCGCCTGCTTCGGCGTCGGACTCAACGCCATCCGCGCAGCCTTCGCCGGCGGTGGCGCGATGACGCCCGAGGATATCGGCCGCCAACTCAAGGCGGGCACGAATTGTGGGTCATGCCTGCCGGAAATCCGGCGCATCGGCGCGCAGTCGCGCGAGACGGTGGCGGCATGACGAGCGCTTTTGAACAGATCAACCAGAGGAGTGTCGAGATGGGTCAGGCTGTCTTGAAGAACGCGGCCACGGGCGCGAACATCGTCGCCCTGCCGGGCGTCGAGGCCAAGGTGGTGTCGCTGCCGGCCGCTGCCGGCAAGCCGTCGCGCGACAGGCTCGCCTCCTGGCTGAGGGCGGTGCTCGTCAACGTCGTGCCGCCGCTGATCACCGTCGCGCTGATCCTGCTGTTCTGGCAGCTCGCCGCGCATGGCCCGCAATCCTCGCTGCCGACGCCGACCAAGATCTGGGCCGAAGCCAGGGACCTGATCACCGAGCCGTTCTTCTGGAACGGCTCTCAGGATATCGGTCTCGGCTGGCGCATCCTTGTCTCGCTGCAGCGCGTCGCCATCGGCTTCAGCCTCGCGGCGATCGTCGGCGTCCTGCTGGGCACGCTGGTGGGCCAATCGGTCTGGGCGATGCGCGGGCTCGACCCCGTCTTCCAGGTGCTGCGCACCGTGCCGCCGCTGGCTTGGTTGCCACTGGCCCTCGCGGCCTTCCGGGACAGCCAGCCCTCGGCGATTTTCGTGATCTTCATCACCGCGATCTGGCCGGTGATCATCAACACGGCGGTGGGCATCCGCAACATCCCGCAGGACTATCGCAATGTCGCGCAGGTGCTGCGGCTGAACCAGGTCGAGTTCTTCTACAAGATCATGGTGCCTTCGGCCGCGCCCTACATCTTCACCGGCCTGCGTATCGGCGTCGGCCTGTCCTGGCTCGCCATCGTCGCGGCCGAGATGCTGACCGGTGGCGTCGGCATCGGCTTCTTCATCTGGGATGCGTGGAATTCCTCGCGCCTGTCCGACATCATCGTGGCGCTCGTCTACATCGGCGTGGTGGGCTTCGTGCTCGACCGTCTCGTCGCCTTCGTCGGCACCATCGTCACCCGCGGCACCATCACCAACTGAGGAGGCGAGCATGAGCTATCTCAAGATCGACCATGTCGAGAAGACCTTCCAGCACGGTGGTTCCTCGACCAACGTCCTCAAGGACATCAGCCTCGACATCGAGAAGGGCGAGTACGTCTCGGTGATCGGCCATTCCGGCTGCGGAAAGTCGACCCTGCTCAACATCATCGCGGGGCTGACGCCGATCACGTCCGGCGCCGTACTGCTCGAAGGCAAGGAGGTCCGCGATCCGGGCCCCGAGCGCGCCGTCGTCTTCCAGAACCATTCGCTGCTGCCCTGGCTGACCGTTTACGACAATGTCGCGCTCGCCGTGAACAAGGTCTTCGGGGGCAAGAAATCCAAGGCCGAGCGGCATGACTGGATCATGCACAATCTCGACCTCGTCCAGATGGCCCATGCCAGGGACAAGCGCCCTGCCGAAATCTCTGGCGGCATGAAGCAGCGCGTCGGCATCGCCCGCGGGCTGGCCATGGAACCCAAGATCCTGCTGCTCGACGAGCCTTTCGGCGCTCTCGACGCCCTGACCCGCGCCCATCTGCAGGATTCGATCATGCAGATCCATGCGTCGTTGGGAAACACCATGATCATGATCACCCATGACGTCGACGAGGCCGTGCTGCTCTCGGACCGCATCGTGATGATGACCAACGGCCCCTCGGCCCGCATCGGCGAGGTGCTCGACGTGCGGCTGGAGCGCCCGCGGAAGCGCCTCGACCTCGTCGCCGACCGCACCTACATCGCCGCCCGCGAGGCGGTGCTGAAGTTCCTCTACGAACGCCACCGCTTCGTCGAGGCGGCGTGAACCCTCTTTGTCACCCTCCACGTCATCCCGGACGCAGCGAAGCGGAGATCCGGGATCCATCCTAGAGCGCTGCCGAGCCCTATGATGGATCCCGGGTCAAGCCCGGGATGACGGTGGCGGATGGAGGCGACGGCGTCGCCTTCCCCGATCGTGAAAAGCAAAGCCATGAGCGACGATTTCACTCCCGACCAGAAGCGCTATCTCGAAGGCTTCATGAGCGGCATGCAGTCTGCCCGTACCGCACGCGGGCTCGGCCCGCTCGGCGGTGCGCCAGGAGCCGGCAAGGCTGCGCCGTCCGGACCCGACCGGGAGCATCAGGAAGCTCAGGCAAAAACCGTCGCGGCCGGCGGCAAGCTTGCCGACCAGGAGAAGTGGAAGGCCGCCGAGCACCCGTTTGACGCCTATGCCCGCTTCAAGACGCAGGCCGAAGCCGGCACCTACCCGAAGCCCGAGGACAATTTCCGCTGGCGCTATCACGGCCTGTTTTATGTGGCCCCGGCGCAGAACAGCTATATGTGCCGCCTGCGCATCCCCAACGGCATCCTCAAGGCCTGGCAGTTTGCGGGCGTCGCCGATCTGACTGAAAAACTTTGCGGCCCCTACAGCCACGTCACCACCCGCGCCAATCTCCAGGTGCGTGAAATTTCGGCCGAGAACGCGCCGCTGCTGATCGAGGGCCTGTCGGATCTCGGCCTGACCGCCAAGGGCTCCGGCGCCGACAACATCCGCAACGTCACGGGTTCGGCCACCGCCGGCATCGACCCGCTCGAACTGCTCGACACGCGTCCCCATGCCCGCGCCTGGCACCACCACATCCTGAACGACCGCTCGCTCTATGGGCTCCCGCGAAAATTCAACGTCGCCTTCGACGGAGCAGGTTCGATCGCGACGCTGGAGGACACCAACGACATCGGCTTCCAGGCGATCGACGTTATCGAGGGCGCAAGCTTCGACGGCGAGCCGGTCGCGCCCGGCATCTGGTATCGCCTCGCGCTCGGCGGCATCACCGGCCATCACGATCTCGCCCGCGACACCGGCGTGATCGTCGCTCCCTCGGACGCAGTCGCCGTGGCCGACGCGATCGTGCGCGTCTTCATCGCCAATGGTGACCGGACCAACAGGGCGAAGTCGCGCCTGAAATACGTGCTCGACGCCTGGGGTTTCGACAAATTCCTTGCCGCCGTCGAGGAGAAGCTCGATCGCAAGTTGATCCGCCTAGAGGCCGCCTTCGTGAAGCCGCGCCCGGTCTATGACCGCCTCGCCCATATCGGCGTGCACAGGCAGGCCCAGCCCGGCCTGAACTGGATCGGCGTCGCGCTGCCTGTCGGCAAGCTCACCGTCGCCCAGATGCGCACCATCGCCGCGATCGCGCAGGCGAGCGGCGATGGTGATATCCGCCTGACCGTCTGGCAGAACCTGCTGATCTCCGGCGTACCCGACGCGAAGGTCGACGATGTGGTCGCAAATCTGATCGCGATCGGCCTCTCCGCGGAAACCTCGATCCTGCGCGCCGGGTTGATCGCCTGCACCGGCGCCACCGGCTGCAAATTCGCCGCCGCCCACACCAAGGAGGACGCGCTCGCCATCGCCGCCCATTGCGAACCGCGCATCACGCTGGATACGCCCGTCAACATCCACCTGACCGGCTGCCACCACTCTTGTGCCCAGCACTATATCGGCGATATCGGGCTGATCGGCGCCAAGGTCCCGATCAACGAGGAGGGCGACACGGTGCCCGGCTACGACCTCCTCGTCGGTGGCGGCTACGGCGTCGACGGCGGCATGGCCCGTCCCTTCCGCGAGAAGGTCAAGGCCGAGGAGGCGCCGGCACTGGTCGAGGCCGTGCTGCGGACCTGGCAAGCCCATCGCGCCACGCCCGAGGAAAGCTTCGTCTCCTTCGCCCGTCGCCACGAGATCGAGGCGCTGCAGGCGTTGGTCGCGCAGATGGGAGAGGCGGCATGAGCGTCCTTCTGAAGTTTGGCGCCAGGGATTCCGGTCCCCTTCCCCCCGCTTGCGGTGGGGAAGGGTTAGGGATGGGGGGGCGTGCAGGACAAATCCCGACGGCGTCACCAGGCGGCACTGCCCCCCACCCCAACCCTCCCCACCGCAAGCGGGCGGAGGGGGCTGTCGTGGCTCCGGCGTTCTGCTCGGCACGCGAGTTCGTTCGATGACCCTCCAAACCCCATCCCCCATCGTTCAGGTCCTGCCCGAGACCGCGCCTTTCAGCGAGGAGCAGCGCTCCTGGCTGAACGGCTTCTTCGCTGGCCTGCTCTCGCTCGACAATGCCGGCGTCACCGCGCTCTCGCCCGCTGAGAACGCCGCCGTCATGGGCGAGGCCGATGACGGCGCGCCCTGGCACGATCCGGCGATGGAGATGCCGGAGCGGATGAAACTCGCCGAGGGCAAACCCATGCCGCGCAAGCTCTTCGCGGCGATGGCGCAGCAGGATTGCGGCCAATGCGGCTATGTCTGCGAGACCTATTCGGCCGCGATCGCCGAGGGCAAGGAGCCCCGCCTCAACCTCTGCGCGCCCGGCGGCAAGGACACGCTGCGGATGCTGAAGACGCTGGTGGAGGAGGGCGGTTCCGCCCCCGCCGCGCCCTCGACCGAGGCGGCTCCCGCTGCGCCCGCAGGCCCCGTCGGCCGCTCGCGCGAAAACCCGGCGATGGCGACCTTCCTGTCTCGACGCAAGCTCAATGGCGAGGGTTCCGAAAAGGAAACCTGGCATGTCGAGTTCGATCTTTCGGAATGCGGTCTCGACTACATCGTCGGCGACGCCTTCGGCATCGTGGCGCAAAACGATCCGCGTCTGGCAGACGCCGTGATCGCGCTGCTGGGCGCGCGGCCCGATGCGCTCATCAACGGCAAGACGTTGCGGGATATCCTTGTCGCCGACGTCGCGCTCGGCCCAGCACCCGACGCACTCTTCCAGCTCATCTCCTACGTCACCGGCGGCGAGACCCGCGCCAAGGCGAAGCGGCTGGCGGCGGGCGAGGACCCGGACGGTGATCTCGACCGGCTCGACGTGCTCGGCACGCTGCACAAATTCGGCAATGCGAGGCTCTCGCCCGAGGCCTTCGTCGAGGCGCTCGACCCGCTCCAGCCGCGTCTTTATTCGATCTCGTCCTCGATCAACGCCACGCCCGGCCAGATCTCGCTCACGGTGGATACGGTGCGCTACAAGGTCGGCACCCGCCCGCGCTGGGGCGTCGCCTCGACCTATCTCGGCGAGCGCGTCCAGCCCGGCGACAAGGTGCCGGTCTATGTCCAGCGCGCCCATGGCTTCGGCCTGCCGCAGGACCCGAACACGCCCGTCATCATGTGCGGTCCCGGCACCGGCATCGCGCCCTTCCGCGCTTTCCTGCACGACCGCAAGGCGACGAGGGCGACGGGCAGGAACTGGCTCTTCTTCGGCCACCAGCGCCGCGCCACGGATTTCTTCTACGAGGACGAGCTCAACGCGATGAAGGAAGAGGGTGTGTTGACCGGCCTGACGCTGGCCTGGTCGCGCGACGATACGGCTAAGGTCTATGTCCAGGACCGTATGCGCGAGCGCGGCGCCGAGCTTTTCGCCTGGCTGGAGGAGGGCGCGCATTTCTACGTCTGCGGCGACGCCAAGCGCATGGCCAAGGATGTCGAGCGCGCCATGGTCGATGTCGTCGCCGAGCATGGCAAGCGCTCGGCCGACGAGGCGGTGGCCTATGTCGCTGCGCTCAAGAAGGCCGGGCGCTATCAGGCGGACGTGTACTGAAATCACGTCTCGGCGTCGCAGCCTGTCGCATCGGCGGAACCCGCATGGCCCTCGCGCGATTATCTCCCGCGAGGAAATCGCATCCATCGGGACGCCGCCATGCCCAGCACAGCCGCCAAACGCGAAAAGCCTGCTGCACCGATCCGTCTCAAACGAACGGACGCCGCCGCGCTGACGATCCGGCGGTGCAAGGCGGGCAAGGGCTTCTCCTACCGCGACGCTGACGGCAAACCGGTCAGGGATACGGAAACACTCGCCCGCATCCGCTCGCTCGCCATCCCTCCCGCCTATGTCGATGTCCGCATCGCAGCCGACCCGCGCTCGCATCTCCAGGCGGTCGGCCATGACGAGGCAGGCCGTGTCCAGCACCGCTATCACCCCGAATGGGACAAGGTTCGCGAGCGCAAGAAACTCAAGCGCCTGAGCCAGCTCATAGCGGCGCTGCCGAAACTGCGCACCGCCGTCGCCCGCGACCTCAAGGACAGGAGCCTGACGCGCGAGAAGGCGCTCGCCTGCGCCGCCGCGATCATCGACCGCTGTCACATCCGCGTCGGCAACGAGACCTATGCCAAGACCAATGGCAGCCACGGCGCCTCGACCTTGCTGAAACGCCATGTCGCGATCAAGGGCAGCCGGATCGAGCTCGCCTTCCGCGGCAAGAGTCGCAAGGACGTCTCTTGCGCCACCGAGGACCAGACGCTGGCCAGGGCGCTCACCCGCATCATGACGCTGCCTGGAGACAGGTTGCTGCAATACCGCCGCGACGACGGCACCGTGGCGCAGCTCAATGCGAGCGAGATCAACGCCTATCTCAAGCGCGTTTCAGGCCTCGCCATCAGCAGCAAGGATCTGCGGATGCTGGCCGCCAACGCAGCCGCCGCCGAATTGCTGCTGGCCAGCGAGGTGATCGCCAGCGAGACCGGCCGCAAGCGCCAGCTCGCCGACATCATGCGCGCCATCTCGGAGCGGCTGGTCAACACGCCCGCCGTGGTCCGCAAGAGTTACGTCCACGCCATCGTCGTCAGCTCCTATGCCAGCGGTAAGCTCAAGCGCTGCTACGAAAAGGCCCGCGCCCGCGCCGGCTGTTCGCGGATCGAACGGGCGCTGGGGCTGGTGGCGGCGTAGCGGACGGGATGCGCGGCCGCGCCTTTTGCGATAATGGGCAGGCATGAGCCGCCTTTCACCACAGGATCAGCGTTTCTCCGTCGCCCCCATGATGGACTGGACCGACCGGCATTGCCGCGTCGTCCATCGCCTGATGTCGCGCCGCGCCCGCCTTTATACCGAGATGGTGACGGCGCAGGCCGTGATCCGGGGCGATCGCCAGCGGCTGATCGGCTTTGATGCCATCGAGCACCCGGTCGCTCTGCAACTCGGCGGCAACGATCCCGCGCTCTTGGCGCAGGCCGCCCGGATCGGCGCTGATTTCGGCTATGACGAGATCAATCTGAACTGCGGCTGCCCCTCCGACCGCGTCCAGGGCGGGGCCTTCGGAGCCTGCCTGATGCGCGAGCCGGCGCTCGTCGGCGATTGCGTTGCGGCGATGAAGGCCGCTGTCGCGATCCCCGTCACTGTGAAATGCCGCATTGGCGTCGACGACCAGGATCCTGAGGAAGCGCTCGATGCGCTGACGGTGTCGGTACGTGCGGCCGGCGTCGATGCCCTGATCGTTCATGCCCGGAAGGCCTGGCTGCAGGGCCTCTCGCCCAAGGAGAACCGCGAGGTGCCGCCGCTCGATTACGGGCGTGCCTACAGGCTCAAAGCAGCAAACCCCGATCTCGTCGTCGCGATCAATGGCGGCATCCGTGCGCCCGACGACTGGGCCGGCCATCTCGCTTGTCTCGATGGCGTGATGATCGGCCGCGAGGCCTATCAGAACCCGGAAATCCTGCTTTGCGTCGATCCGCAGCTGTTCGGCGATGCCGCGCCGGTTGCCGATGCCTTCGCCATGCTGGAGGCGCTGGAGCCGCATATCGCCGCCCATCTCGAAGCCGGCGGCCGGCTGCATGCCTTCACGCGCCATCTCGTCGGCCTGTTTCCGGGCCGGCGCGGGGCGCGGGCCTTTCGCCGGCATCTGGCCGAGCATTGCGTCGGTACCGATGCGGGGCTTGCCGATCTGCGCGCTGCGGTGGCGCATGTCGCGCGATACGACGACATGCCGCTCGCTGCCGAATAGGACTTCGTCATGCCGACAGCCAGCCCTGCGCCGACACGAGACGAGATCGCCGTACGGATCGCCGCGAGCTTCGCCAAGCAGGCGTTCATGACGACGATCGGTGCGCGGCTCGTTCATGTCACCGCCGGCGAGGTCGAGATCGAGATGCCGGTCTCGCCGCATCTCTCGCAGCAGCACGGCTTCGTCCATGCCGGCGCGGTCGCGACCATCGCCGATTCCGCCTGCGGCTATGCCGCGCTGACCGTGATGCCGGCGGGAGCCGGGGTCCTCACCGCCGAGTTCAAGATCAACCTGCTGGCACCTGCGGCAGGCGATCGCCTCGTGGCGAAGGGCAGGGTGGTCAAGGCGGGCCGTACCCTGACGCTGGCGATGGCGGAGGTCTTCGCAGTTTCTGGAGGAACGGAAAAACTCTGCGCCATGATGACGGCGACCTGCATGACGATCGCCGGGCGCGAGGGCGTGGCCGACTGAGCCGGACAGGGCTTGACGACGGCCGATTGCGCGCTTAAACTTAACTCAATGGTTAAGTTTCAAGAGACTCAATTGGACCGCACCTTCTCGGCTCTGTCCGACCCGACGCGGCGTGCGCTTCTGGCGCGCCTCGAAGGGGAGGACGGATTGTCGATCAGCGAGCTGGCCAAACCCTTCTCGGTCTCGCTGCCGGCGATCATGAAGCATCTCGATGTGCTCTCGGATGCCGGTCTGGTCGAACGGAAGAAGCAGGGGCGCACGGTCTCGTGCCGCCTCAAGGCCGAACCGATGGAGGAGGCGATGGGCTGGCTCGCACGCTATCAGCGCTTCTGGACGCAGCGCCTCGATGCGCTCGAGGCCATGCTGGCCGAGCAGCGCAAGGATGCCCCCTGAGGCTCGACAACCGCGGGACGAACCGATGAACGATGCCGCCGCGACCACGCCGAGCCTGACCATGAAGCGCCGGCTGAATGCCAGCCCGGCGGAGATCTATCGCGCCTGGACCGACCCGAAGCTGCTCGCCCGCTGGTTCGGGCCGGAGAATGTCGAGACGCTGGAAGCCGAACTCGATGTCAGGGTCGGCGGCGTCTACCGCGTCGTCATGCTGGAGAATACCGGCGAGCGCCATCAGGTCTCGGGCACCTATCACGAGGTCGTCGAGAACGAGCGCCTGGTCTTCAGCTGGTCCTGGGTCACGACGCCAGAGCGCGTCTCGCGCGTCACGGTGACGCTGAAGCCCGACGGCGACGTCACCATCCTGACGCTGCTTCACGAACAGCTCTTCGATGAGCAGGCCGTGAAGGGCCACACCCATGGCTGGACCGGCTCGATGGTCAAGCTGGAAGAGCTGTTCGCCTGACGCGGTTCTGCCGGCGCGATGCGCAAGACTGGACCGAAGAGATCGCCGAATGCCGGGCGCAGACCAGCGCCGGATGAAGACTGGGGAAACGCAGCCGGGCTCCTGTGTCGGAGCGCAAGGCTGCATCACAGCAAGGGAGTAAAACCGATGCAACATCCTGTCGTATCCCGCGAGGACTGGCTCGTCGCCCGCAAGACGCATCTGGCCCGCGAGAAGGAGTTCACCCGCCAGCGCGACGTGCTCAGTGCCGAGCGGCGCGCGCTGCCCTGGGTCCGGATCGAGAAGGACTACGCCTTCCAGGGCCCCGACGGTCGCCTCAGCCTCGCCGATCTCTTCGGCGCCAACAGCCAGCTTCTGATCTATCATTTCATGTTCGCGCCGGGCTGGAGCGAGGGCTGCGAAGGCTGCTCCTTCCTCGCCGACCATTTCGATGGCGCGAACCTCCATCTCAAACATCACGACGTCAGCCTCGTCGCGGTGTCGCGAGCGCCCTATGCCGAGTTCCAGCCCTTCCGCAAACGCATGGGCTGGGCCTTCGACTGGGTCTCCTCGGCCGGCAGCGACTTCAACTCCGATTTCCGCGTCACGCCGAGCGAGGCCGAGCGCTCTGCGGGCCGCTACGAATACAATTACGCGATGCATGACGGGGAGGGCGGCGAGATGCCCGGCTTCAGCGTGTTCCAGCGCGACGAGACCGGCGCGATCTTCCACACCTACTCGTCCTACGGACGCGGCTGCGACCTGCTGGTCGGCACCTACAACTTTCTCGACATGATGCCCAAGGGCCGGAACGAAACGGCGATCATGAACTGGATGCGCCACCATGACCGCTACGACGTGGCGGCTCTAGCTACGGCCGCCCCGGCCACCCTGCCGCTGACGGCCGTGGCGTCCTGCTGCGGCTGAGTTTGGCGTCGGGTCGTCGACACTGTTTCGCAATCAACCTGGCCTCGCAGGAACCTGCCGGCCTCGATAGAGACAGGAGGAAAGAACATGACCTATGTCCAAGGCTTCGTCGTCGCCGTACCGGCTGCGAACAAGGAGGCCTATCTCAAACACGCCGCGGACGCCCTGCCGTTCTTCAAGGAGTTCGGCGCCACCCGGATGGTCGAGGCTTGGGGCGATGACGTGCCCGAAGGCAAGCTCACCGACTTCAAAAGCTCCGTGAAGGCGACGCCCGACGAGGTCGTCGTCTTCTCCTGGCTCGAATATCCGGACAAGGCAGCAGCCGACGCCGCCAGTCAGAAGATGATGGACGATCCGCGCATGAAGGAGATGGGCGCCAACATGCCCTTCGACGGGAAGCGCATGATCTATGGCGGCTTTGCCTCGCTCGCGCATCAGGGGGCCGGCAACAGCATGGCCTATATCGACGGCATGGTCGCGCCGGTTCCAACCGGCAACAAGGACGCCTATCGCGACTTCGCGACGCTCCACGGCTCGATTTTGTGTGAACACGGAGCCGCACGCGTCGTCGATACCTGGGGCGAGGATGTGCCCGATGGAAAGATCACGGATTTCAAGGGCGCTGTGAAGGCGACCGACGATGAGACGGTGGTCTTCTCCTGGATCGAGTGGCCCTCGAAGGCGGTCCGCGACGCCGGCTGGCCGAAGGTGATGGCCGATCCGCGGATGCAGCGTCAGATGCCCTTCGACGGCAAGCGCCTGATCCATGGCGGCTTCGCGCCGATCCTTGACGCGTAACCGAGTTGGTACGTCCAAAACCGAGCCGTCATCCCGGATCGGCGCCGCTACGCGGCTTGTCCGGGATGACGGCAGGTTTCGGGCTAGTGCGTCGGCCTGGCTTCAGCCCGGTCCGGCCCCTTGCGTCCCGAGATAGACCGCATAGAGCGACTGGCTCGCGGCCATGAACAGCCGGTTCCGCTTCGGCCCGCCGAAGCAGATGTTGCCGCAGATCTCTGGCAGCCTGATCCGACCGATCAGCTTCCCGGCCGGGTTGAACACCGAGACCCCGCTGTAGCCCACCGCGCGCCCGGCATTGGACGAGGCCCAAAGATTGCCCTCGACATCGCAGCGCAGCCCGTCCGGCCCGCAGCCGATGCCGTCGATGATGCAGTCCGAGAACAGCTTCTGGTTCGAGAGCTTGTTGTCGGCGCCGACATCGAAGACATGGATGTCGCCCTTGCCGCCGGGCCCGGTGTCGCCGGGACCTTTGCCGGTCGAGGCGACATAGAGCTTCTTGTAGTCCGGCGAGAAGCACAGCCCATTGGGATCGGGCACCTGCGCCTCGGTGACGACGAGATCGATGCGTCCGGTCGGATCGATGCGGTAGCAGTTCGTCGGCAGTTCGCGCCGCGCAAAGCCGATGCCTGGCGGCTGGCCGAGACGGGGATTGATCTTGCCGTTGGCGTTGCTCGGGCCGCCGGCGATATCGGGCGCACCTTCATAAAGCTGCCCGCCATAAGGCGGGTCGGTGAACCAGTAGCTCCCGTCGGGATGGGCAACGATGTCGTTGGGCGAGTTCAGCTTCTTGCCCTCGAAGCTGTCGGCCAGCACCGTCGCGGAGCCATCGAGTTCGTAGCGCACGACGCGGCGGTTGAGATGCTCGCAGGAAAGCTGCCGGCCCTGGAAGTCGAAGCTGTTGCCGTTGCTGTTGCCCGACGGCGTGCGGAACACGCTGACCCGGCCGTCATCCTCGAGCCAGCGCAATTGCCGGTTATTGGGAATGTCGCTCCAGACCAGATAGCGCCCCTGCGCGTTCCAGGCCGGCCCTTCCGACCAGAGCGCGCCGGTCCAGAGGCGCTCGATCGCGCTGTTGGGCTGCGCAAGGCCGCCGAAGGAGGGGTCGATCGTCAGGATGTCGGGATCCCAGAAATAGGTCGTCGGCGCGCCGCGCCGGCTGAAGTCGCGTGGCGGATTGGTGATCGTGCTCGGCGGCGCCGCAGGGCCTGCCGCGGTTTGGCCGAGCGCCGGGCCGGCTGCGGCGGCGAGCACGCCGACGCCTGCGGCTTCGAGCAATCGGCGTCGCGAAAGCGGGCTGCGCCGATCTTCGGCGGAAATAGGGTCTGCCATCGTATCCTCCCTGGTTTTTTTGATTGAAACGATTTAAGCAGTTTTTATGCTGATCTCGGGCCTTTGGCATCCTTTCCGGCGATTGCGCTGGGTCGCGCCGTAAGAGCGCGCAGGCCAGATCATCAGCGTCTCCCCGACCGGTCGAGCCCTCATGACGGCAGAGCAGCATTGCCGCAGCCGCATGAGATGCCGCCCGTTCCGGTCCGGGTCTTGCTTCCTTTGCGGTGCCGGCAGCATGACGGCCCTGCCGTCCGCGCCTTGCCCAAGGCGCGGAAATCGACCACACGGTCAGCGTTCCTCCGCCGCCGGACCGCTCTCATGTTTGCTGGAATACCCCTGGGCGATCTCGTCTTCCTCGCCGTCTCGCTCGTTGCCGCCGGCGCGCTCACGGGCATGCTCGCGGGGGTCTTCGGCGTCGGCGGCGGCGCGGTCATCGTGCCGATCCTCTACGAGGTCTTCCGTGTCATCGGCGTGCCCGAGGACGTCCGTATGCCGCTCTGCATCGGCACCTCGCTCGCCATCATCATTCCGACCTCGATCCGCTCCTTCAACGCCCATCGCGCCAAGGGCATGGTCGATCTCGACATCCTCAAGATCTGGGCCGTACCGGTCGTGCTCGGCGTCATCGGCGGCAGCTTCATCGCCCGCTATGCGCCCGCCGACCTGTTCAAGATCGTCTTCGTGGTCGTGGCCATCTTCAGCGCCATGCGCCTGCTCTTCGCATCCGACCGCTGGCGGATCGCCGATACGATGCCGGGCAAAGCCGTAATGGCTATCTACGGCGTCATCATCGGCGTGCTGTCGGCGCTGATGGGCATCGGCGGCGGACAGCTCTCGAGCCTGTTCATGACCTTCTACGGCCGGCCGATCCATCAGGCGATCGCGACCTCCTCGGGTCTGGGCGTGCTGATCTCGATTCCCGGCGCGCTCGGCTACATCTATGCCGGCTGGCCGAAGATGGATCAGTTGCCGCCTCTGTCGCTCGGCTACGTCTCGCTGATAGGCTTCATTCTTCTGATCCCGACCAGCATCTGGCTGGCCCCCATCGGCGCCCGCATGGCCCATCGGCTGTCCAAGCGCAGGCTCGAAGTCGCCTTCGGCATCTTCCTGCTGGTGGTGGCGGCGCGCTTCCTCTGGTCGCTGGTGTTCTAAGCGGAGCGCACTTGTGACGAGCGGCAGCGCGACGGTTCGGATCGGCCTGCTTGGCGCGGATGCGCATGGCTCCCTGGCCGATCTGATGGCCGAGATGCAGGCGCATTACCGCGTGCCCCGTCCCGACCGGGCCGATATCCTGTCCGGCTTGGCGGGCTTGCCGCAGGGCATCGAGGTCCTAGTCGCTCATGACGGCACCGCTCTGGTCGGCTTCGCCTTCGCGGCGAACGTTTACCCGGGGCCCGGCCTGAAATCCGGCTTCTTCCTGAAGGAACTCTATGTCGCGAGGGCGGCGCGAGGTGCCGGCATCGGCCGCGCCCTGATGCGGGCGCTCGCCGAACTGGCGCTGGCTCACGGCCACAGGCGCATCGACTGGACAGCGGACGCAGCAAACCCCGGACTGCTGCGGTTCTACGAAAGCCTTGGTGCTGTCGCGCAGACGGAAAAGATCTTTTACCGGCTGACGGGGGAGGCGCTGGCGCAGATGGCGAACGATCCGGACACCCAGTCGCGTTGACGCGTCATGTCGTCCGCGCGGCGCCCCGCTCCGCCAGCCTCGCCATCACCGCCAACCGCTCCGCCTCGCTCATGCTCGACCACGCCGCGATCTCGGACAGCGTCCGGCCACAGCCCTCGCAGAGCCGGTTGATCGGGTCGATCACGCAGATTTTCACGCAGGGCGTCGAAATGCGGCTCATCGCGTCGCGCCCAACACCAGCGCGAATCCGAGATAGATCCCGATCTCGCCAAGCTGCTGCGCCGCGCCGATGATGTCGCCGGTCTGGCCGCCTATCAGCCGTCGCGCTGTTCGTGCCAGCCCGGTCGCGGCGAGGCTGGCCAGGGCGAGCCCGAGCGGCAGACCCCAAGCCGGCAGAGACGTCGTAAGCTGCAGCCCGAACCCGATGAAAACGCTGAGCGCCAGCGCGATCCACCCTGTCTGCGAGACCGGCCGCCCGACGGCTGCCGCCGCGCCATTCGCACGCGCGGGCGGCTGATCTGCGAGTAGCCTCACCCCTTCGGCCCGCGACCACATGGCGGCAATCAGGATCGCGCCGGCTGCACTCCACACACCCGCCGCATCGAGGATCGCCGCCAGCGCCGTCACGCGCAGCAGCAGCGACAGCCCCAGCGCCAACGCGCCATAGGAGCCGACGCGGCTGTCCTTCATGATCTCCAGCCGCCGCTCCGGCGTCGCCCCGCCGAACAGCCCGTCGGCGGTGTCGGCGAGCCCGTCCTCGTGCAGCGCGCCCGTCGTCAGCACGAGCGTAGTGACGGCGAGCGTCGCGACCAGCAGCGGGGCGACGCCCGCGCTCCCCGCCGCCAGCATGACCAGCGCCGCCGGCAGCGCGATGACCAGCGCCGCAAACGGCACCGCGCGCGGGATCAGCCTGAAATCCGGCAAGGCGTGAATGTCGGTCTCGCCGGGCAGCCGCGGCACCGGCAGCCGGGAATAGAACCGGATACAGATCGCGGTCGCGACGAGCCAGCCGGGCCATGCGGGCTCGGTCGTCTGCGGTTCGCCCGCGGCCTCCCTCTCAGCCTCGGCCATGCCGGCTTCGCACCCTCGATTGTCTTCGTGGACGTGAGCCTATAGCAGCAGCGCAAAGCCTGTCGCCATGCGGATGCAGCGGCGAACGCCTGTTCCAAACCCCGACGAGATGCCATGCCCGCTTCAGGCCTTCCCTTCGACGATATCCGCACCCTGCTCGCCACTATGCCCGGCCCCGACATGGCCGCCGCCAATGCCGTGCGCGCCCGCGACAAGGAACTGACTAAGCCCGCAGGCAGCCTCGGTCGCATGGAGGAGATCGCCGAATGGCTCGCCGCCTGGCAGGGCAAGGCGCAGCCCCGGGTGGACCGGCCGCTTGTCTGCGTCTTCGCCGGCAATCACGGCGTGGTGGCGCAAGGTGTCTCGGCCTTCCCACAGGCCGTGACCCGCCAGATGCTCGAGAATTTCGCGGCGGGCGGCGCGGCGATCAACCAGATCTGCGCGGCGTTCGACCTCGGCTTCAAGGTCTTCGATCTCGCGCTCGACCTGCCGACAGGCGATTTCACCAGGGAAGATGCGCTCGACGAGCGGTCTTGCGTCGCCACCATGGCTTTCGGCATGGAGGCGCTCGCCGGCGGCACCGACCTGCTCTGCCTCGGTGAGATGGGCATCGGCAACACCACCTCGGCGGCAGCCATTTATGCCGCGCTCTATGGCGGCGAGGCCGCGTTCTGGTGCGGGCGCGGTACCGGCCTCGACGATGACGGGCTAAGGCGCAAGGTCGCCGCCGTCGAGGCGGGGCTGGCGCTCCACGCCGCTCATCTGAACGATCCCCTCGAAGTTCTGCGCCGCTTCGGCGGGCGCGAGATGGCCGCGATCTGCGGCGCCATCCTCGCCGCGCGCCAGCAGCGCATACCGGTCATCCTCGACGGCTATGTGGTCACGGCCGCCGCCGCGATCCTGCATGCGCTGGAGCCTTTGGCGCTGGACCATTGCCTCGCGGGCCATCTCTCGGCCGAGGGCGCCCATGCGCAGGTGCTCGCCCGCCTCGGCAAGCAGCCGCTGCTGGCCCTCGACATGCGGCTTGGCGAGGGCACTGGCGCGGCGCTTGCAGCAAGCCTGGTCAAGGCTGCCGCCGCGATCCACGCCGGCATGGCGACCTTCGCGCAGGCCGGCGTCGCGGGGAAGGATTTAGGAACGTCTGAAGTGGTTTACGACGCCGGTGGGGCTGGCTGAAGAAGGTTGGGTGGCACCTGAAGATCGGCCTTGCTGATGGCTGAGACGCCACTTATCGGTCGTGCCGCAGTGCGGTTTCTGGTATTGGTTAACCGCTTCCGCAGCGCATGTCGCATGGCGGTGCCGCGATTCGGCGACGATCGCCTTGCTGATCACTCGTTTGCGAAGCTCGACCTTGGCTGGAGGGGGACGAATCTTGCGTTACATGTCCTCCGTGACATGGCGGGCCGCCGGTAGAATAAGTCGCCGCGATGTCATCGCGCTCGCGGGCGCAGCTGCGGTGCACGGCGCCCCCGCCTTCGCGCAGCGATCGGCCATGCCGGTCATAGGATATCTCGGCTCCGAAACCCCCGAAGCCTATGCCAGTCGCCTCGATGCCTTCCGCGAGGGCCTCGCGGAGACCGGGTACATCGCGGGGCGGGATGTTTCGATCGCGTTTCGCTGGGCGGAAGGCCAGTATCAGCGGCTCCCGGCGCTCGCGGCGGAGCTCGCAGGCCTTCAGGTGAGCGTGATCGTCGCGCCCGGAGGCGCCGAGGTCGCGCTCGCCGCGAAGTCTGTGACCGCAACGATCCCGATCGTCTTCGAAATGGGGGGCGACCCCGTCGCGCTCGGCGTCGTCGCCAGCCTGTCCCGGCCGGGAGGCAACCTGACCGGCGTGTCGAGCCTGAGCGTCGAGGCGTCCAGCAAGCGCCTGGAGTTCATGCGGGAATTGCTTCCCACGGCCCGGCTTTTGGCTGCCGCCGTCAATCCGTCGAGCCCGACCTCGAAGCTGCAAGCGGCAAATCTGCAGGCGGCGGCCGACAGCCTGGGGGTGCGCCTGCGCTTCCTGACGGCCAGCAACGAACAGGAGTTCGACGGGGTGTTTGCAGGCGCACAGCAGATGCAGGCAGGCGGAATCGTCTTCACCTCGGACCCCTATTTCGCCTATCGCAGCAAACGTTTGGCCGAACTGGCGGTCCAATACGGTATGCCTGCCATCACCCAGGCCCGCGACTTTCCGGCTGCCGGCGGCCTGATGAGCTATGGTGGCGATTTCCGTCAGTCGCATCGCCATACCGGGGTTTACGCCGGCCGTATCCTCAAGGGAGAGAAGCCTGCCGATCTGCCGGTCCAGCGCGTCACCAAGGTCGAACTGTTCATCAATCTGAAGGCAGCCCGCGAGCTTGGCACGCCCTTTCCGCCTTCGCTCCTGAGCAGCGCCGACATGGTGATCGAATGACTCGGCTGGCGAGCCCGTGCCTGGCTTGAATGCGGTGGCCGATCCGGTTCCCGCCCCACGGACCTCGCTGTTCGCGAAATACTTTATCGCCCTCTTCGCAGCGGTCGTGGTGCCGCTTCTCGTCGCGGGCGGAAGCGAGGCATGGTTCGGCTACCGCGACCAGCGAGCCAGACTGAACGATCTGCTCGAGGCGGAAGCCCGGTCGGCGGGCGCGCGCATCCAGGACTACATCGAAGGAATCCAGGATCAGCTGCAATGGACCGTGCAGTTGCCGTGGTCGGCGAGTGCCGATGAAAGACGAAGGCTCGACGCCTTGCGCCTGCTGCGGCAGGTTCCGGCCGTCGTCAGCCTCACCCTCGTCGATGCGGTCGGCAAGGAACGCCTTTTCGTTTCGCGCATCGGTCTGAACAGGGTCGAGGGCGGGGAAGACCATTCCGCGAGCCCGGCAGTGATCGGAGCCCGTGCAAATGGGGTCTGGTTCGGGCCCGTCACGTTTCACGGCGGTTCGGAGCCGTTCATGACGATCGCGATCGCGGGCAACCGATCGGCGGTCGGGGTGGTACTGGCAGAGATCAACCTCAAATTCATCTGGGAGGTGATCTCGGCGATACGGGTCGGTCGAACCGGAGAGGCTTTCGTTCTCGACCAGCCGGGACGTCTCGTCGCCCATCCCGACATCAGCCTCGTTTTGCGGGCCGACGCAGCGGCGACGCGGCCGCTGCAAGCCTTGCGCGCCGGGATCCTCGCGCGATCCGGCGAGGCGGTCGCCGGCCGGGATACGGGGGGAAACACGGTCCTGGCCGCGATGGCGCAGATTCCAGGCCTCGACTGGAGCGTGATCGTCAAGCAGCCCGTCACCGAGGCGCTTGGGCCGATTTACGCCGCGCTTTGGCGCACCGGGACGTTGCTTGTCGTCGGCGCGGCGCTCGCGCTGCTGTTCGCCTATTTGCTGGCCCAGCACATGATAGGCCCGATCCGCCTTCTGGAGGACGGCGTCGCGCGGATCGGTGCCGGCCAGTTCGACCATCGGATCGACCTCGCCACCGGCGACGAATTCGAGCGGGTTGCGACCCGTTTCAACGAGATGGCCAGCGAGCTAGCGGTTTCGCAGGAAAGGTCGGAGCGGATAGGCCGGCTCAAGCGCTTTCTCGCCCCGCAGGTTGCCGAACTGGTCGACCGCACGGGCGACGCCCACGTTCTCGACAGCCGGCGCGTCGAGGTGGTGGTCGTGTTCTGCGACTTGCGGGGCTTCACGGCCTTCTCGGCTCAAACGGAACCCGAGACCGTGATGGACGTGTTGAGCGCATATTACGACTCGCTCGAAAGCATCGTCAGCGCGCATGGCGCGACCCTGACGAACTTCTCCGGCGATGGCATGATGATTCTGGTCAACGCGCCCGTGCCATGTCCCGATCCGGCCCTGCGAGCCGTTACCATGGCGTGCGACATGCAGACGAGCGTCCAGAAGCTTATGGTCGGCTGGCGCGCCTTGGACGACCGGCTGGGCTTCGGCGTGGGGTTGGCCATGGGACCCGCCACGGTCGGACGGATCGGCTCCCGGGGGCGGCTCGACTACACCGCGATCGGCAACGTCGTGAATCTGGCATCGCGCCTGTGTTCGAGCGCGGACGATTTCGAAATCCTGATCGACCGCGTCGCGGCGGAAGCGGTCGGATCGAGCCTGCCTCTGGTCGAACTGGAAGCGCGGACCTTGAAGGGGTTCGAGGAGCCGGTTCCGGTCTTCGCCATCGGTCTCGGGCAAATAGACGCCTGAGGCGCTGGGCCCGATCCGCTCCGCCAAACCGTCCCGCCGCCTTCAGGCCGCCCGCGTCTTCGGCTCCGGCAGGGCTGCCAGCGTATCCATCACGCGCTCGGCGGGCAGGGTGATCGTCACCTCGGTCCCGGCGCGTAGCTTCGACTTCAGGTGGAAGCCGCCCTTGTGCAGGTCGATCAGGCCCTTGACGATCGGCAAGCCGAGGCCCGAGCCCTGTTCGGCCGTCTTGATCGCCAGCGAGCCGCGTCCGAAGGTCTGCAGCACGACCGGGATCTCCTCCTCGGGAATGCCGGGGCCGGTATCGGTGATCGAGACGTATTGCCCACCGGTGGCGGTCCAGCCGACCTTGATCGAGATCTCGCCGCCCTGGGGCGTGAACTTGATCGCGTTCGACAGGATGTTCAGCACCACTTGCCGGATCGCACGCTCGTCGGCCCAGATTTTCGGCAGCTCCGGCTCGATCGCCGCGCGGATCGTCTGGCCCTTGGCCTTGGCGCGCAGGTTCAGCATGTGCTGGCAGTCGTCGACGATCGCGGCCAGGCTCAGCGCTTCCTCGTTCAGCTCGTATTTGCCGGCCTCGATGCGCGATAAATCGAGGATCTCGTTGATCAGGTTCAGCAGATGCTGGCCCGAGCCGTGGATATCGGCGGAATATTCCTTGTAGGCGCTATTGGCGTGTCCACCGAAAACCTCGTTCTTCATCACCTCGGAGAAACCCAGGATCGCGTTCAGCGGCGTGCGCAGCTCATGGCTCATCGTTGCGAGGAAGCGCGATTTTGCGAGATTGGCCTCCTCGGCCTTGCGCCGGGCCTCGTCGGAATTCGCGGTGGCGGTTTCCAGCTCCGCGATCAGTGCGTCCTTTTCAGCTCGGGACTCGATGGTCGAGACCGAGCTGGAATAGAGCCGGTTGGCCAGGAAGACGAAGAAGAGTTGCGCCGAACCGGCCATCATCGCCATGGTGACGCTGTCGATATCGGAGCGGCCCCAGAAGAACAGTGTGATGCTGACCGCGATCGGGAACAGGCCGGTATAGACGGCGACCGGGATCGAGGCCGACAGCATCACCGTCAGCGCGCTGACGATCAGAAGCGTCGTCGTGACGAACACCTTGATGCCCGGCGCCTCGATCTGGACGAACAGCAGCGGCAGCAATGCCCAGGCAAGGCCATGCAGCCCCTCCGCCAGCGTGAACAGCTTCCGCCACAGGCCGATCCGCACGTCGCCCGTCGCTTGCGACAGGAACCGCCGGCCCAGAACGACCTGCAGCATCGCACTCAGGGCGATGAAGGCAAGCCATGGCGTGACCCGATAGATCGGCACCCAGAGGAACGCCGCGGTCGCGATGCACAGCGCCAGCACCAGGGCGCCGATCATGCTGTTCATTCGATATTGGGCGAAGAGCCTCAGCAATTCGTAGTCGAAGGCGCGCACCAGTCCGGTCGAAGAGGTCAGGCGCTCGCGAACGGACTTCACCTCGCGCGTGACGAGCTTGCGGCGTGCCAGCACGGAAGGGTCGGGCCCACGCCCGCGCTGCACCTGTTCGGCCGTCACTTCCGCCATGTGAAAGACGCGTCGCTCCGCTCCTCGGCTCGCCATGCGCGACCGGCTCGCCATCATGGTCGGTAAATCGTTAAGCTCTTCCTGATGGCACGCTTCGGATTCCCTCATTCCCGCTCGGGACCGTTAGGCTGGCGCCGCGTCGGCCGTGGGGTCGATCTCGTGGTCGCGTTTGGAATCATTGGATTATTGGCGATCGCAGGGGCCGTTCTGCAATACCGGCTCGGCCCGGCGCGACATTTGGTCGGAGCGGCTCAGGCGATCGACGGCGACTCGCTGCGGCTCGGCGGCGAGGAATTGCGGCTGGAGGGCATCGATGCGCCGGAATATCGCCAGAGCTGCACGGCGAGGTCGGGCGCCCAGGTCGATTGCGGACGTACCGCGCGGCGGGCTCTGGTCGCTCTTCTCGAACGCGGCATCGTCACCTGCGAGATCGGCCGGGCCGATCGGTACGGCCGGGGCCTCGCCCGCTGCCGCCAGGGTGACACCGACATCAACGCGACGATGGTACGCGATGGGCAGGCCGTGGCCTATGGCGGCTATCGCAGCGAGGAAGACGAGGCGAAGGCTGCCGGGCGTGGCCTCTGGGCGCTGCGCTTCGAACGTCCGGAGGCCTGGCGGCGCGGACAGGGCCGCTGAGGAGCGCTGATCGGCGCCTTGCCATCGTCAAGAAGTCACGCCACGAGGTTGACCGCGCCGGCCTCGGCATGGTCGGGTCGGGCGCGGATACGGGAGAGGACGAGATGAAGCTCTACGATGGCGGGCGGGCTCCCAATCCGCGACGGGTGCGGATCTTCTTTTCGGAAAAAGGCGTTCCCCTGCCGGAGATCGTTCCGATCGACATCGCGAGGAAGGAGCACAAGAGCGAGGATTTCACGAGGCTGAACCCGGCGCAGCGCCTGCCCGTAATGGTGCTCGATGACGGCACCGCGCTGGCCGAGACGATCGCGATCTGTCGCTATATCGAGAGCCTTCACCCGCGGCCGCCGCTCTTTGGCGAGGACGCCAGAGAACAGGCTCTCGTCGAGATGTGGAACCGGCGCATCGAGCTTGGCCTGTTTTCCGCCGTCGCCGCCGTCTTCCGCCACTCCCATCCCTCCATGGCCGAGCTGGAGGACCAGGTGCCCGAATGGGCGGAAGCCAATCGCGAGCAGATCGACGACCATCTCTGGATCCTCGAATTGCAGCTCGCCGGCAATACCTTCCTCTGCGGCGAGACGCTGACGGTCGCCGACATCACCGCCGGCATCGCGATCGACTTCATGAAGCCCTCGCGCATTCCGCTGCCGGAGGATTTCGTCCACATCCGCCGCTGGCATGGCGAACTCTCGGCCCGGCCGAGCTGGAAAGCCTGATGCGGCTCGTCGTCGTCGTTCTGGCGCTGGTCGCGCTGCTTGCGCCGGCCCGTGCCGTCGAGAAGCTGAGCGGCGAGGCGATCAAGCAGGCCTTTGAGCGAAATACGGTCAGCGGGCGCTATGCCAATGGCGGCTTCTTCACCGAATATCACGACACGGATGGCCGCGCGCTCGGTCACAATGGCTGGCAGCCGAACAAGGACGCGTGCTGGATCACCAAGGAAGACCAGATCTGCTATTACTACGGCCCGGCGAGCGACCGCACGGTGCATTGTTTCACGGTCGAACTCACCGACAGGCTCTACGTCCTGCGCAACGTCGCAAGCAACCAGATCAACGCGCTGGCGACCGTCGAGCCGGGCAATCCGCGCAACCATTCCGACCAAGGCGAGCCCTGGTATTGCGACGGCCTGATCTCGAAGGCGCCGAACCTCCCGGCCTTTCCGCCGATGTCGCGGCGTCGCCTCGCGGCCCGCTGATGCGCCACTCCGCCGGTGGATCGCTGCTGCTCGCCCTGTCGCTTGCCGCTTGCGCCGGCAGCGGACAGGCGGCCGAGCGCCTCGACGGCGCTGCCATCCGCAGCGCATTCGAGGGCAATACCGTCAGCGGCCGCTATTCCGGCAGCAATCTGCCTTTCTCCGAATTCCATCACCCCGACGGCCGCGCGCTGGGCCACAACCGCAACGTCCCCAACCGCGACGCCTGCTGGACCACGACGGAGAATGCGGTCTGCTACTATTACGGGCCGCACGAGACCCGTCGGACCTATTGCTTCAAGGTCGAGCTCAGCGGCAGGCTCACCGTCTTGCGCAGCCGTCCGAGCGGTCGCATCAACGGCATCGCCACGGTCGAGCCGGGCGATACGCACAGTTTTGGCGACACGCCGCCGCAATGGACCTGCGACGGCCTGATCTCCCGCGCGCCGGGCGCACGCGCCATCGCGCAGCGGTGAGCATGTCGGAACCGCTCCAGACCGTCTTGGGCGAACTGCGCGCCTGCCGCATCTGTCGCGATGCGCCGCTCTATCCGCCGCCGCTTCCCCATGAGCCGCGCCCGGTGATCCAGGCCGCGGCGAGTGCCCGGCTCTGCATCGCAGGCCAGGCACCGGGAACCCGCGTCCATGCCAGCGGCAGGCCGTTCACCGATCCGTCGGGCGTGCGCCTGCGCGGCTGGCTCGGGCTCGACGAAGCGACATTCTATGACGAGCGCCGGGTCGCGATCGTGCCGATGGGCCATTGCTTCCCCGGCCTCGATGCCAAGGGCGGAGACCGTCCGCCAAGGCGCGAATGCGCGCCGCATTGGCGCGTCCGCGTCTTCGCTGCGCTACCCGACATCGAGCTTGTTCTTGCCATCGGCACTTATGCGCAAGCCTGGCACCTGGGACCCGACAAGGCGGCGACGCTGTCGGAGACGATGGCGAACTGGCAAGACATTCTGGCCCGACCCGCTCATCCACGCGTGCTGCCGTTGCCGCATCCCTCCTGGCGCAACAACACCTGGCTGAAGCGTAATCCCTGGTTCGAAGTCGATTGCCTGCCCGTGCTCCGCACGGAGGTCCGGCGCCTGCTCGGCTGAGCGCCGAGACTCAGCGGAAGGGCGACGATTCCAGTCCGCGATCGACCTGTCCGCGCATCTGCACAAACGAGCGGACCGGCCCGAGGCTTGTCTCGCCCCTGCTCTCGACTCGCACCGCGCCACCGGCCGACGAGCCATAACCGTTGTGCGAACTCTTGCCGTATTCGACCCGCACCGCCCCGCCGACCCGCACGCACAGCGACGAGCCTTCGACCCGCACGAAGCCTGGACCGTAAGCGGGGCAGGGTCGTGCGGCCTGTGTGGCCTGCGCCGGTTTCGGGTTCGTCCTGGGCGCACCGCGTCCGGGAAGCGGCTCTCCGATCGATTGCGCGGCGCCCGGTGCTGTGGCGACGAGCAGAAGGCCGAGAGCGGTGGCGAAAGGGCGCATGGCGGACGGTTCCTGGCGGCGTTGGCCTTGCTACGTGGGCGTCATGGCGAAGCGATGGCACTTGCGCATGGTTATATACGATGGCCCGCCATGAAAAACCCCGGCCTTGCGGCCAGGGTTCGAGAGGCTTCGAGTTGGGCCGGTGGGCCGGCCGGTCGCTCTCTTCAGAGCTGGTTGGCCGCGCGCGCGCGGATCAGGAAATTGTCATAGGTGTATTCGGCGATCTGGAACCAGAGATATTGGTCGCCACGGAAGGCCGACATCGCGTCGTAGATCTTCTTGAAGTCGGCGTTCTTGGCGGAAGTTTCGGCATAGACCTCCTTGGACGCCTTCAGGCAGGCTTCGAGAATCTCCTGCGAGAACGGCCGCAATTGCGCGCCGGCGCCGACCAGGCGCTTGAGCGCGGCCGGGTTGCGGGCATCATATTTCGCCTGCATGTCGATATTGGCGAGCGCGGCAGCGGTCGTCAGAACGGACTTGTAGGTCTTGGGCAGCGCGTCCCATTTCGCCGTGTTGATGAAGAAATGCAGCGCGGCGCCGCCCTCCCACCAGCCGGGATAGTAATAATAGGGCGCGACCTTGTTGAAGCCTAGCTTCTCGTCATCGGCGGGGCCGACCCATTCCGCCGCATCGATGGTGCCCTTCTCCAGCGCCGGGTAGATATCACCGCCGGCGATCTGCTGCGGCACCACGCCCAGCTTCTGAAGCACCTGGCCGGCAAAGCCGCCGATCCGCATCTTGACGCCCTGGAGGTCGGCGACGGTCTTGATCTCCTTGCGGAACCAGCCGCCCATCTGGCAGCCGGTGTTCCCGCCTGGCAGTGCGTAGATGTTGGATTTCTTGTAGAACTCGTTCAGCAGCTCCATGCCGCCGCCATGGTAGAACCAGGCATTCTGCTGCCGTGAGTTCAGGCCGAAGGGCACTGCCGTACCGAAAGCATAGGTCGGATCCTTTCCGACATAGTAGTAGGACGCCGTATGGCACATTTCGACGGTGCCGTTGGTGACGGCATCGGCGGCTTGCAGGCCGGGCACGATTTCGCCTGCCGCGAAGACCTGAATCTGGAACTTGCCGTCAGTCGCCTCGGAGACCGCCTTCGCCATCACCTCGGATGCGCCGTAGATCGTATCGAGCGATTTGGGGAAGGAGGAGGTGACGCGCCATTTCACCTCCGGGGTTGTCTGCGCGATGGCCGGGCTGGCGATCGTGCCGGCTGTGGCTCCGGCTCCGGCCACCTTCAAAAACTGACGACGCTTCATCTGGACCTGTCCTCCCTCAAAGACATGACGCACCGGTTGAGCCCGGTTTTCGCGATTTCACAAACAAAGCAGGTCTATCGGGAAGCGCAAGATAGAAAGCATGGCTGGTATGCGAAATTCACATAATAGATAACAGGCTTCGACCTCCGCGTGGGCGGACGATCTCTAAACGCGGGTTCACCCGAGCAGAGATCCCGGCCGATGTCGGGCTCCGCAAACGCCGAAGGCCCGGCATGAGCCGGGCCTTCCTGGTCGAATCGCTCAGTTGGTGGTGGCGCGCCGCGCCGCCTCAGCGCGCGCGCGACCGCACCTGGAACACGTCGAAGCTCAGCTCCGCGACCTGCCACCAGAGATACTGGTCGGACCGGAAGGCAGCCATGGACTCGATCGCCTTCTTGAAGTCGGGGTTCTTGGCCGAGATCTCCGCATAGAGCTCGTTCGACGCCTTCAGGCAGGCCTCGAGGATCTCCTGCGAGAAGGGGCGCAACTGCGTGCCGGCGCCGACGAGACGCTTCAGAGCCGCCGGGTTCTGCACGTCGTATTTCGCGGCCATCTGCGTGTTGGCATAGGTGCAGGCGGCGGTCAGTGCGGCCTGATAGGCCTTGGGCAGCGCGTTCCACTTGTCCAGGTTGACGAAGGCGTGGACCGTCGGGCCACCTTCCCAGAAGCCGGGATAATAGTAGAACGGCGCGACCTTGGAGAAACCCAGCTTCTCATCGTCATAGGGGCCGACCCACTCGGCGCCGTCGATGGTGCCCTTCTCGAGTGCCGGATAGATGTCGCCGCCGGCGATCTGCTGCGGCACGACGCCGAGCTTCTGCAGCACCGAACCGGCGATGCCGCCGATGCGCATCTTGACGCCCTGCATGTCGGCAACGGTCTTGATCTCCTTGCGGAACCAGCCGCCCATCTGCGCGCCGGTGTTGCCGCAAGGCATGCCGTAGATGTTGAACTTCTTGTAGAACTCGTTGAACAGCTCGTTGCCGCCGTTCTGGTAGAGCCAGGCGTTCTGCTGGCGGGCATTGAGGCCGAACGGCACCGAGGCCGCAACCGCGAAGGTCGGATCCTTGCCGACATAGTAATACGACACGGTGTGGCACATCTCGATCGTGCCGTTGGTGACCGCGTCGGCCGCCTGCAGGCCGGGCACGATTTCACCGGCCGCGAAGACCTGGATCTGGAACTTGCCGTCGGTCAGGTCGGAGACCATTTTGGCCATGACCTCGGCGCCGCCATAGATCGTGTCGAGCGACTTCGGAAAGCTCGACGCCAGGCGCCACTTCACCTCGGGGTTGGATTGTGCGACCGCGGGCGCGGCAACAGCCGCGGCGGCTGCACCGACGGCGGCGGTCTGGATGAATTGACGGCGCTTCATAAGCATCTCCTTGGGGATCGGGTAGCGACAACGGGCAGGCGGGTTGATCCCGCCTTGCGGCGTTTCAAAACGAGGATGGGTGGTTGTAGCAAGCATGGCGGCTGGAAGGCGTTTGTTCTTTAGTGGAAAGCCTTTCGCCATTCGAGCCTTGTATCGGCATCTTCGCGAGCCCCTGGAACCGGATATCGCCAGCAGGCGCGGCAATTGCGTCTTGGACATGGCACGGCTGCGCGGCAAGCGCATGAAACTTTTCGCGCGCGTGGTCAACCTCCACGGACGAAACGCAAAAGGCAAAGCGACATGGATCAGGACAAACTCGCCCGCTTGAGGGCTCGCTACGCCTATGCGAGCGGTGCCGACATCCACGATCCGCGCTTCGCCAAAGTCGCCGCCGACCAGTTCAAGGGCGACAAGCGGAAATGGCCGTTCTCCGATGTCGCGACCTTCCTCAGCGCGCCCTACCGACCCGATGCGCTGGGCCTGCCGGACCTCGGCGGGCTCGACGTTGCGATCATCGGCCTGCCGATGGATCTCGGCGTTACCAACCGCGCCGGCACCCGGCTCGGCCCGCGTGCGGTTCGGGCCGTCGAGCGCATGGGGCCGATGGACCATGTCCTGGGCACCGCGCCTTTCGGCATGGTGAAGGCGGCCGATATCGGCGACGTGCCGTTCCGTTCGCGCTATTCGCTCGAAAGCTGCCACGAGGATATCGAGGCGACGTTCAAGACCATCGTCGCTGCGGGCGTATCGCCACTCGCGGTCGGCGGCGACCATTCGATCACCTATCCGATCATGCGCGCGGTCGGCGAAAAGCAGCCGGTCGGCATGGTCCATATCGACGCCCATTGCGACACTTCGGGTCCTTATGAAGGCTCGAAATTCCACCATGGCGGCCCGTTCCGGCAGGCGGTGCTCGACGGTGTGCTGGACCCGCAGCGCGTGATCCAGATCGGCATTCGCGGCGGCGCGGAATACCTCTGGGAGTTCTCCTATGAGAGCGGCATGACCGTGATCCACGCCAACGAGGTCGATGATCTTGGGCTGGACGCCGTCATCGCGAAGGCGCTCACGGTCATCGGCGACGGGCCGACCTATGTCTCCTTCGATGTCGATTCGCTCGATCCGGCCTTCGCGCCGGGCACCGGCACTCCCGAGGTCGGCGGCCTGACGCCGCGCGAGGCGCTCGCCATCCTGCGCGGGCTGAAGGGCGCAAACATCGTCGCCGCCGACGTCGTCGAGGTTGCGCCGCAATACGATGCGACCACCAACACCGCCCAATGCGCCGCGCAGGTGCTGTTCACAGAACTCTGCCTGATCGCCGAGGCGAGGGCGCGGGGCAAAGGCAGGCCCTGAGAGCTGAATGAGTTCTCACCACTGCAGCCAGGATCGGCCAGAGGATCGGCCAGAGCCTTGCTCAGGGAAAGCGGTTCTGAACGAACGGCCTGAATAAGGTATTGGCCTATCTTAGGATTCGTTCTGTAGAAGGGACGAAGTGGCAAGATGAAAGATCGGCCAAGCGAATGTCGTTAGCAATCGAATCGCCAAGTCGAATCGAGCCCGCCCTGCTCGAAGAGCCGACGGCCGCAATAGCCGATGCGATCGCCGACCTGTCCGCCGCATCGGCGGCGCTGGGGCACAGGCTTCATCCTCAAACGGCAGCAAACTTGTCCGGCCTCGTTCGGATCATGAACACATACTACAGCAATCTGATCGAGGGCCACGACACCCGTCCCCGCGATATTGAACGCGCTTTGGCCGGCCGATTTAACGAGGACGAAGGAAGCCGCAACCTGCAGATTGAGGCCGCGGCGCATGTAAGGTTGCAGGCGAGCATCGACAGCATGGAGCGGCAAGAGCTCCTCCCTGAGCCCGCCTCTCAAAAATTCCTGCGTTGGCTGCATTGGCAATTCTATCACGATGCTCCTGACGCGATGATTTTGATCGAAGGCGCCGGCCGGAGTTTCGTCATGCAGCCAGGCGAGTGGCGCTCGCGTCCCGAGCACGACGTTCAGGTTGGGCGGCACGTTCCTCCGTCAAGCGATCACGTCGATGCCTTCATGGAGCATTTCGAGGCGCGCTTTCGCTTCGAGCATCTTGGCAAGGCCGGTCGGATCATGGCGATGGCGGCTGCTCATCACCGGTTCAACTACATCCATCCTTTTCCCGATGGGAACGGCCGCGTCAGCCGCCTGATGAGTCACGCGATGGCACACTCTGCTGGCATTGGCGCGCAGGGGCTGTGGTCCGTCTCGCGGGGGCTTGCGCGCGGCCTCGAGAGCCGGACCGAGTACAAGGCGATGATAAGCCATGCCGACATGCCGCGGCAGGGTGACAGGGACGGCCGGGGAAATCTCTCCGAGCGCGCACTGATCGATTACGTCCTGTGGTTCCTGCGCGTCTGCCTGGATCAGGTCACTTTCATGGCCGGGTTGTTCGAACTCGATGCCCTGGCCCGTCGGCTGCGCGGCTATGTCGAGCAACATGAAAAGCTCAAGCCGGAATCGGCCCGTCTGCTGGAGGAAGCTCTGTTCCGGGGCGAGTTCGAGCGCGGCGAGGCGGCCAGAATTACTGGCGTGCCCGAACGAACAGCCCGGCGCCTGCTGAACGATGTCGTCGCGGATGGCCTGCTCGCTTCCGAGACGCCCAAGGGGCCCGTTTCGCTTCGTTTCCCTGCGGCCTCTCTGGATGTTCTGTTTCCGCGTCTATACCCGCAGACCTGACCTCGTCACGGCCGTGTCGCCAGCCAGATTACATGCCGCTTTCCGCGGCCGCGCCCGGCGCGGACGCCGATTTCCTCGGTCTTGAAACCCGCGCGCCCGAGCCTCTGCGTAAAGCGCGGGTCCGGCCCCTGCGACCAGACGGCCAGCACCCCGCCGGCCCGCAGCGCCCGCATGGCCGCCGCCAAACCGGACTCGCTGTAGAGGCCGTCATTGGCCTGGATCGTCAGACCATCGGGACCGTTGTCGACGTCGAGCAGGATGGAGTCATAACGAGCGCTTGCCTTGACGATGACCGCGGCGACGTCCGCGACCGTCACCGTCACGCGCGGGTCGTCGAGGCTGTCGGCGAAGACCTCCGCGATCGGACCCTTCGCCCACGCCACGACCTGCGGCACGAGCTCGACCACCTCGATCTGCGCGTGCGCCCCGAAGCTCCCCAGCGCCGCGCGCAGGGTAAAGCCCATGCCGAGCCCGCCGATCAGGATATGAGGTTGCTCGCGGCCTGCGAGACGTGCGGCGGCAAGCGTCGCAAGCGCCTCCTCGGAGCCGCTGAGCCGACTGTTCATCAATTCGTTCGCGCCGAGCATGATCGAGAACTCGGTCCCGCGCTGCTTCAGGCGCAGTTCGCCCGCCTCGCCGGGCAATGTCGCTGTGTCGAGCAGGATCCAGGGCAGCACGGGCCGTCTCGGTTGGTGAGGGCAGGGCGGTTCGTCCGGCAAAGCCTATAGCCGGTCGGACGCACGGCGGGCCACTCTCGCGGCAGACATGCGGATGGCGACCGTCCCGTCATGCGGAAGGCTCATGAGGATGCTGCCTTTATCCTGTTGATGCAGCGCCTGCGGCATGACTATCTAGACACATTGCGCCGCAGCATAATTGCTGCGGCGCGTTATGTTCCTGGACGTTAGCATGACCGTCGCCGCTGTTGACCCCTCTCCGACCGCCATGGCCGCCACCCGAGAGCCGGCGCATGTCGGCCTCGTGCTATTTGCCCTGGCGATGGGTGGCTTCGCGATCGGCACGACCGAGTTCGCCTCGATGAGCCTACTGCCGTTCTTTTCCGTCGGACTGGGCATCGACGAACCGACCGCCGGGCACGTCATCAGCGCTTATGCGCTGGGCGTCGTCGTCGGTGCGCCGGTCATTGCGGTTCTGGCGGCCAAGGTCACGCGCCGTACCCTGCTGATCGCGCTGATGGCGGTTTTTGCCGTGGCGAACCTCTTGAGCGCATTGGCGCCGAGCTATGGCTGGATGCTGGCCTTCCGGTTCCTCAGTGGCCTACCGCACGGTGCTTATTTCGGCGTCGCCTCGCTGGTGGCAGCTTCGCTCTCGCCGCCCAACCGCAGGGCTCAGGCCGTGGCGCGGGTCATGCTCGGCCTGACCATCGCGACCATTCTCGGCGTGCCGGCGGCCAATCTGACGGGGCAGGCGCTGGGCTGGCGTTGGGGCTTCGGGATCACAGCCGTGCTGGCGCTGGTGACCGTTTTGCTGGTCTGGCGCTATGCCCCGCGCGACGTACTCCAGCCCGGAGCGAGCCCCTTGCGCGAACTCGGCGCGCTCAAGCGCCGGCAGGTCTGGCTGACCTTGGGCATCGGCGCGATCGGGTTCGGCGGCATGTTCGCGGTCTACACCTATGTCGCCTCGACCCTGATCGAGGTGACGCAGGTGTCGCCGCATCTCGTTCCGCTGGTGCTCGGTGTCTTCGGCATCGGCCTGACGGTAGGCACGCTTTTCGGCGGCTGGGCCGCCGACCGCGCGTTGATGCCCTCGATCGGCGGGATGTTGTTGTGGAGCGCCGGTTCGCTCGCGCTGTTTCCGTTCACCGCCGGCAACATCTGGGCGATCTCGGGCGTGATCTTTCTGATCGGCTGCGGCGGTGGTCTCGGCCCCATGCTGCAGACGCGGCTGATGGATGTCGCAGACGAGGCGCAGACGCTGGCCGCCGCGCTCAACCACAGCGCCTTCAACACCGCAAACGCGCTCGGGCCCTGGCTCGGCGGTATGGCGATCGCGGCCGGATTCGGCTGGACCTCGACAGGCTGGGTCGGCGTCGCGCTGGCACTGGGCGGGTTGGCGATCTGGGCGGTTTCGCTGCTCGACGATCGCGTTCGCGCCGCCAGGGTGCGGTAGAACGACCGGCGCCACTACACGTTGTCGTCTGGGGAACCCGAATTTTCCCAACGAAAACAGCCGATTATTCTGCAAATTAATTGAGCGCGGCGGCTTACAAAAGCTGCGCGCGCCCTCTTGCGGCCATGGCCCCTCATCGCCCAATCTGTAGGCACAAGCCGGACTTGGGAACTCGAAACGCCCGGCCGGTCAAACCTGTGGGAGGTCCTATGAAAGGTTTCGTTCGTTTCATCGCCGCGGCCGCATTGACGGTCGTCGGTGCCACCGGCGCCCTGGCTCAGGCCAAGGAGTGGAAGGAGATCCGGATCGGCACGGAGGGCGCCTATCCGCCCTTCAACAACCTGAACGCCAAGAAGGAGCTCGAAGGCTTCGAGATCGACTACGCCAACATGCTCTGCGAGAAGATGAAGGTGAAGTGCACCTGGGTCGTCCAGGACTGGGACGGTATCATCCCGGCGCTGCTCGCCAATAAATACGACATCATCATCGCCGGCATGAACGCCACCGACGAGCGCAAGAAGCGCGTCGATTTCACCTCCGTCTATACCAAGACCCCGATCTGGGCGATCGGCGCCAAGGCGGCCGGCACGGACATCTCGCCTGCGGCCTTGAAGGACAAGGCGGTCGGCACGCAGGGCTCGACCATCCATGCCAACTTCCTCGAGAAGTACTACAAGGACAGCAACATCCGCCTCTACCCGACGCAGGAAGAGGCCAATCTCGACCTGATCAACGGTCGCCTCGACTACATCATCGCCGATTCGCTGGCGCTGCAGGACTTCCTCGACGGCATGGGCAAGGACTGCTGCAAGAAGGCCGGCGAAGTGACGCGCGATCCCACGATCCACGGCCCTGGCGTCGGTGGCGCGGTCCGCAAGGGCGACACGGCGCTCAAGGAGATGTGGGACAAGGCGATCGCCGAGTCGCTCGCCGATGGCTCGCACAAGAAGATCCAGGACAAGTGGTTCAAGATCGCCATCATGTGAGGTGGTCGGATTAACCGAAACCGGGGCGGGTTAGCCGCTCCGGTTTAACGCGACTGTTGCCACCGCCCATCCTGAGAGTCTGGCTCGAAAAGAAGCTTATGATTCTTTCTGGTTTTTCTCCAACGCGCCGTCATTCCGGACAAGCGGCGAAGCCGCGCCGATCCGGAATCCATGCCTGATCGGCTATCATTTAGCTTCAGGAATGGATCCGGGTCTCCGCTTCGCTACGCCCGGAATGACGCCGAGGGCAAATCCTGAATCATCCAATTCTTTTCAGGCCAGCCTCTGAGGAACGGACTGTGGGCAGTCTCTCAGGAGCCCCATGCTCGACAAGCTCGCATTGCTCGGTTTCGGACCCGGCGGCTGGGGTCAGCCGCTTCTCCAGGGCGCCTTCATCACCATATCGATCGCGCTGGCGACGCTGCCATTCGGGCTCGTGCTCGGGCTTCTGGTCGCGCTCGGCAAGCGCTCCGACAATGTCGTGCTGCGCTGGCTGGCGACCGGGTACACCACGGTTTTTCGCGGCGTTCCCGAGCTTTTGACCCTCTACATCATCTATTTCGGCGTCCAGATCGTCCTTCAGGAATTCTGGCAGTGGCTTGGTCTGCCGGGCGCCTTCTCGATGCCGCCTTTCGTCGCCGGCATGGTCGCGCTCGGCGTCGTGCTCTCTGCTTTCACCAGCGAGGTCTGGGTCGGCGCGCTGAACGCGATCCCGAAGGGCCAGCGCGAGGCTGCCGCCGCTCTCGGGCTGAGCAAGGCCCATGCCTTCCGGCTCGTGGTGTTTCCGCAGCTCATCCGTGTCGCCCTGCCGGGACTCGGCAACAACTGGATGGTGCTGCTCAAGGAGACCTCGCTGGTCTCGGTCATCACGCTGCCCGATATCATGTTCATCACGACGCGCGCCAATGTGGTGACCAAGGAGCCGTTCCTGTTTTTCGGCGCGGCAATCCTGATCTATTTCGCCTTTTCGCTCGCTTCGGCCTGGGGTCTGGGCAAACTCGAAGCGCGAACCAATCGCGGCATGGCCACATTCGGGGGCGCGACGCGATGAACTGGTGCGAGTATCCGGGCTACGCCCTCGGCAGCGAGGTCTTCCAGAACTATGGCTGCCGGATGTTCTCCGGCCTCTGGATCACCTTCGAACTGGTGGCGGTCTCGGTCGCACTTGGATTCGCGCTGGCGGTCGGCCTCGCGATAGCACGGCTTTACGGGCCGCGCTGGGCGCAGATGACGATCAACGGCTACACCACCTTCTTTCGCGGCACGCCGCTGCTCTGCCAGCTTTTCCTCGTCTATTACGGCCTCGGCCAGTTCCGCCTGTTCTGGCAGGATGTCGGTCTGTGGTGGTTCTTCCGCGAGCCGTTCTATTGCGCGGTGTTCACCTTCACCATCAACACGGCGGCCTACCAGGCCGAAATCCTGCGCGGTGCGATCCAGTCGATCCCGCGCGGCCAGTTCGAGGGCGCGCTGGCACTCGGCCTGCACCGGTGGGCGACGCTGCGCCACGTCATCATGCCCCAGGCGATGATCCTGGCCCTGCGCCCGCTCGGCAACGAACTCATCGTGATGGTCAAATCCAGCGCGGTCGCGTCGCTGGTGACGATCTACGATCTGATGGGCGCGACCAAACTCGCCTTCTCGCGTTCCTTCGACCTGACGATCTATCTCTATGCGGCGTTGATCTATCTGCTCCTGGTGGAGGTCGTCCGCCGGATTTGGGACGCCTGGGAGGCCAGGCTGACGCGGCATATGGCGTTGAGGTGAGGGTTGGACAGCCCGCGTCTAGCTGCCTAAATTGCGAAGCGAAAGTTCCCCCGCCCGAGGACAGCATGGACACATTGCTCGACATTGATCCGAAACTTAAGGTTCGTATTCGCGAACTTGCCGAGCGCCAGCAGCGCTCGGCCGGCTCGGTCATAGTCGAAGCGATCGAGCAATATGTGGCGCGCGCTGAGGCGCGGCTGGGTTTCCAGCAGGAAGCGCTTGAGTCCTGGCGGGATTTTCAGGAGACGGGCCTTCACCTCACATTTGAGGAAGTCAGCGCTTGGTTGGACACTTGGGGTACTGATGCTGAAGGCCCACCGCCGCCTTGCCACAGATAGCCTTTACGCGGGCTGCAAGCCTCGGCGTTGAACGCTGCCGCCGTTTCCTTGATCCGACAAACCCTCGCGCTGCCAGGATGGCTACGGAGGCAATTCTTCGACGTATTGCGATTCTCGCAACGCATCCCGGTATCGGGCGGCCGCTGTCTGGGGAGGGTGAGCTGCGGGAACTCCTGATCAGCTACGGCGAATCCGGATATGTCGCCCTTTACCGATATGATCTCGGCACTGATACGGTGTTCCTCCTCGCTTTTCGCCACCAGCGCGAGGAGGACTACTAATTGGTTATATGTCTCTACCTTCCTTCTGCAATGTCGGCCAAGCCAGCGTCGTTTCAACACTGGTTTGCGCGAGCTGTCCGCCGCGCTAAACCCAAGCCGCAACACAAGAATCCCACCTGGAGAGAAACATGACCAAAGTCGCCTTCATCGGTCTCGGCGTGATGGGATATCCCATGGCCGGCCATCTCAAGGCCAAGGGCCATGAGGTCACGGTCTACAACCGCAATCCGACGAAGGCGCAAGCGTGGGTCTCCCAGCACGCCGGCATCTCGGCGCCGACGCCCGCCGATGCGGCCAAGGGCCAGGAAATCGTCTTCTGCTGCGTCGGCAATGACGAGGATCTGCGCTCGGTCACACTGGGCGATAACGGCGCCTTCGCCGGCATGGAGAAGGGCGCGATCTTCGTCGATCACACCACGGCTTCGGCCGGCGTCGCGCGCGAACTCGACGCGGCGGCCACTGCTGGCGGCTTCGGCTTCATCGACGCGCCCGTTTCCGGCGGGCAGGCGGGCGCCGAGAACGGCGTCCTGACCGTGATGTGCGGCGGCGATCAGGCCGTTTATGCCCGCGCCGAACCGGTGATCGCCGCCTTCGCCCGCATGTGCAAGCTTATGGGTCCTGCGGGCTCGGGCCAGCTGACCAAGATGGTCAACCAGATTTGCATTGCCGGCCTCGTCCAAGGCCTGTCCGAGGGCGTGCACTTCGCCAAGCGTGCCGGGCTGGATGTCGAGGCCATGCTGGAAGTCATCTCGAAGGGCGCCGCCGGCTCCTGGCAGATGGAAAATCGCGGCAAGACCATGAATGCCGGCAAGTTCGATTTCGGCTTCGCCGTCGACTGGATGCGCAAGGATCTCGGCATCGTGCTGGAGGAGGCGCGCCGCAACGGCGCCCAGCTTCCCGTTACGGCGCTCGTCGACCAGTTCTATGCCGAGGTCCAGAAGATGGGCGGCCGGCGCTGGGATACCTCAAGCCTGATCGCGCGCCTGGAGGACTGAGGCGCCCCCGTCATTGCGAGGAGCTGAATTAGTTCGCTGCGCTCGCAATAACGGCCGAGACAAGCAAAAGGCCCCGGATCGCTCCGGGGCCTTTTTGTTGCGCGGCGCTATTTCAGATTGAGCGATGGCGGCTGGTTGAGATCGAGGCCCGGCAATCCGCCGCCTCCGCCCAGGCCCGGGATCTGGATCGAGTCGAACTGCTTGTCGATCGACTTCTGGTCGAGCTGCACGGCCGAGGCTTTGTAGTGCATCACCATCTGCGGGAAGATCACCACCATCGCGACCATGATGCACTGGATCACCACGAACGGCACGGCGCCCCAGTAGATCTGCGCCGTCGTCACGGGCTCCATCATGATGCCCGTCACCTTGTCGCGGTAGCGGTCCTTCGGCGCGACCGAGCGCAGAAAGAACAGTGCGAAGCCGAAGGGCGGATGCATGAACGAGGTCTGCATGTTCACGCCCAGGATGACGCCGAACCAGATCAGGTCGATGCCGAGCTTCTCCGCCGCCGGCCCCAGTAGCGGCACCACGATGAAGGCGAGCTCGAAGAAGTCGAGGAAGAAGGCGAGGAAGAACACCATCACGTTGACGACGATCAGGAAGCCCGTCGCCCCACCCGGCAGGCCGACCAGTAGATGCTCGACCCAGACATGGCCGTTGACGCCGTAGAAGGTCAGCGAGAACACCCGCGCGCCCACCAGGATGAAAAGCACGAAGGCTGAGAGCTTGGCGGTCGATTCCGTCGCTTGCTTGAGCAGGTCGAAGGTCATGCGCCGCTTGCCATAGGCGAGCAGGATCGCGCCGGCCGCACCCATCGCGCCACCCTCTGTCGGTGTCGCGACACCGATGAAGATCGTGCCGAGCACCAGGAAGATCAGCGCCAGCGGCGGCACCATCACGAAGATGACCTGCTCGGCCATGCGCGAAAGCAGGCCGAGCTTCAGTACCTTGTTGATGATCGCCAGCACGAAGGACACACCGACCGCGATCGACATGGTCAGGATCACGAAGTCGGCACCGGCCTGGATCTTGGTGAAAAGCTTCATGCAGGCATAGGCGGTGCCGAAGGCGATGATCGTGATGACCAGCAGCGACATCCGGCGGGTCTGGCCATCGGCGTCGCGCAGCGTCTGCGCCTCCGGCGGCAGGCCGGGTGCGCGCTTGGGATAGATGATGGTGACGAGGAAGACGTAGCCGGCATAGAGCGCGGCCAGAACGAGGCCTGGAATGAAGGCGCCTTCATACATGTCGCCGACGGAGCGGCCAAGCTGGTCGGCCAGCACGATCAGCACGAGCGAGGGCGGGATGATCTGCGCCAGAGTGCCGGAGGCCGCGATCACGCCCGAGGCGAGCCGGCGGTCGTAGCCATAGCGCAGCATGATCGGCAGCGAGATCAGGCCCATCGAGATGACGGATGCAGCGACGACGCCGGTCGTCGCCGCCAGCAGCGCACCGACGAAGATCACGGCATAGGCCAGACCGCCGCGGATCGGCCCGAAGAGCTGGCCGATCGTGTCCAGCAGATCCTCGGCCATGCCGGAGCGTTCCAGGATCAGGCCCATGAAGGTGAAGAATGGGATCGCCAGCAGCACGTCATTGTTCATCGTTCCGTAGATTCGCTCCGGCAACGCCTGCAGGAAGTTCTCCTGAAACATGCCGAGTTCAATGCCGACGATAGCGAAGAACAGGCCGTTGGCGGCGAGCGCGAAGGCGACCGGATAGCCCAGCAAGAGGAAGGCTACGAGCGCGGCGAACATCACCGGGGCCATGTTGACCCGCATGAAGTCGGCGAAGCCGGCGGCATGGGCCTCGCCGGTATGCAGGCTGAAAAAGGCAGTGACGGTCAGCGCGAGCAGAAGGCCGGCGACGCGCGAAAGGCGGGATGCGGTCATTGGGCAATGGTCCGGACGAGTGCGGAAATCGGCAAGTCGAGAAATCGGTCGCTCAGGCGAGGCCGTCGGCCTTGGCCTGGTCGAGCAGGCGCTGCGCCTCCGCCTCGGCGGCTGCGGCATGGCCCTTGAGCGTCTCGTCGTCCTCCAGATGCCCTCGCATGATCGCGATCTGCTTGATGATCTCGGACACGCCCTGGAAGGTCAGCATCAGGAAGCCGACGATCACGAGCCCCTTGGCCGGCCATTGCGGCAGGCCGCCGGCCGAGAGCGACTGCTCGTTGACCGCGAAGGAGCGCGTGAAGAACGGCCAGGAATGATAGACCATCAGCAGGCAGAACGGCATCAGGAACAGCGTATGGCCGACGAGGTCGATCCAGCGCTGCACGGTCTTGGGCAAAAGGCTGTTCACGATATCGATGCGGATGTGCTCCTTCACCTGCAGCGTCCAGGCGGCGCACATCAGGAACACGGCTCCGAAGAGCATCCATTGCAGCTCAAGCCAGGCATTGGACGAGACGTTGAAGACCTTGCGGATGATCGCATTGACCGTCGCGACGATGACCGCCAGCAGGATCAGCCAGGCGACCTTCTTGCCGATCTGGCGGTTGATCGCGTCGATTACGCGGCTGATCTTGAGTAGTCCGTCCACGCTCGTCCTCCCAGGCATCCTTTGGTCGGCTGGATGCGCCCTTTGCATAAGGGTCATGTCGCGCTGTTATACGAAGCTTTAAGGCAGCACAAGATTGTGCGCCGCAATCGCGGGCGATCAGCGCGATCCGGATCGGTCGATCCGCAGACCGACCAGCCCGACCGCCATCATCGCCCACATCATCACCATCAGCGCCTGCGGCCAGAGCGTCACCAGCCAGCTGATCAGGATCGTCGCGAGCGCGCTGGAGCCGAGCTGGATCGCGCCCATCAGGCCTGCGGCGGAGCCGGCGAGTTCGGGCTTTGCAGAGAGCGCCTCCGCGGTCGAGCCGGGGATCGTCAGCCCGTTGCCGATGGCGTTCACCGCCAACGGCAGGAACAGCCCCAGCGGCGACCAGGATGGGCTGAGCGAGAGCCCCAGCGCGACCGTGAGCGCGACGCAGGAGATCACGAGCCCGAGCCGCACCATCCGCCTCGTTCCCAACCGGACGGCCAGCCGCGACATGGCGAAGTTGCCGACCATGTAGCCGAACGCGTTCAGGATGAAGTAGGTGCCGTAGACGTCGGGTCCGCGCCCCATGGTCTCGACCACGATATAGGGCGCGGCCGCGATGAACGCGAAGAACGCCCCGGAGCTCATCGACAGCGCGATCACATTGGCGACGAAGCCGCGATCGATGATCAGCGCCGGAAAGGCCCGGAAGATGCCCAGGAACGACGTCTGCGCGCCGATCTGAGGAGCCGTCTCCGGCAACCGCGCGATCGTCAGCAGCAGGACGATGACGCCCGCTGCCGTCATGAACCAGAAGATCGCGCGCCAGCCGAGGATGCCCTCGATATGGCCGCCGAGATAGGGCGCGATCATCGGCGCGACCACCATCACCATGGTGACGCTGGCGATCTGGCTCGCCGCCTCGTCGCGGTCTGCGGTATCGCGGATGATCGCGCGCGTCAGGGCGAAGGCCGAGCCCGCGCCCGCGCCTTCCAGCACGCGCGCCATCAGCAGCACGCCGGTCGAGGTCGCCATCGCTCCGAGCACCGAGCCGAGCACGAACAGCGCGATGCCGGCCACGACGCAGGGCCGGCGTCCGTAACGGTCCGACAGCGGCCCGATCACGAGCTGCGTCAGGGCCACCGCGACCAGGAACAGCGTCAACGTCAGCTGGATCGCGGCGTAGTTTGTAGCGAAATGGCGCGCCAAAATCGGCGTCGCCGGCGCGAGCAGGTTGAGCGCGATCGGCTGCAGGGTCGAAATCGCGACCAGCATCAGCAGCGTCGGTTTCGCCGGCACGAGGGACGATGTCATGCCGGTGGGCCTTGCAGCTTGAGCTTGGAATCGGGCCGCACCCGCTGCCGGTGCATGGTGTAAAGGCCGCTGCCGACGATCAACGCGATGCCTGCCATGGCGAGAGGGTCGGGCACCTCGCCCCAGACGAGATACCCCATCGCCACGGCGAAGATCACCACCGAATAGCGGAAGCCGGAGACGACGCCGAGATCGGTGTTGCGGAAGGCGCCGATGATGAAGAAGCTGCCGGCCGAGACCAGCACTGCCGCAGCCGCGACATAGAGGGTCTCGCGCCGCCAAACGGGTTCCCAGCTTTCGAACAGGCCGTAACCAAGAGCCAGGATGCCGACGAGGACGGTCGTCGTCAGCGAGACCACGGTGGAGGGCACGTCGTTGCCGATGCTGCGGGTGAGGAGATCGCGGCAGCTGATCAGCAGCGTGCTGAACAACGCGACGGCCACCGCCGGGTCAAGGCCCTCGGCGGTCGGCCGCACGATCATGAGCACGCCGCAGAATCCCACGGCGATGGCAACCGTTCGCCGCCAGCCGACCTTTTCGATGCGGAGCAGCACCGCCAGCACGACGATCAGCAGCGGGGAGGCCATGCCGATGGCGGTGATATTGCCGAGCGGCAGCTTGCCGAGCGACCAGATGAAGGTCAGCGCCACACTCGCCTCAACCAGGCCGCGCAGCAGCACGATCGGTCGGAAGGCGAGCACCAGTCGGTCGGCGTGCCCGAGGCCGAGAACCAGAGCGAAGGCGGCCAACACCGCGAAGATCGTGCGCAGACAGATGGCTTGCCCTGCCGGATAGACCTCGCGCGCGAGCTTCATCAACGCGTCGTTGCAGGTGAAGAGCGACATCGCGGTCAGCATCGTGATGATGCCGCGGCGGTTTTCGGCTGCACTGGCCAAGGCGTCGGTCCGCTGCGCTTGGCTCAGGCCGCGAAACGGTCGAGCGAGAAGGGCGTGAGATCGAAGGCCGATTGCCCGGAGGTCGAGAGATCGGCCAGGATTTCGCCGATCGCGCTGGAGAACTTGAAGCCGTGGCCGGAACAGCAGGATGCGAACACCGCCTGCGGCACGCCGGGGACCGTGTCGATGATGAAGTCGTCGTCGGGCGTCACGCTGTACACGCAGCCCTTGACGGTCAGCGGCTCGCCCGCCGCGTCCGGGATATAGCGTGCCAGACATTCGCGGATGAGCGCCAGCTGCCGTGGGCTCGGCGTCCTGTCGTCTTCGCGCGGGTCCATCGGCTCGCGGCCGAAATGCGGCCCGCCGAGCTTGAACCCGGGGTGCTCGTAGAGCGGAAAACCGTAGAAATTGCCTTCCTCGACGCTGAGGATGAACACCGGAAACGCGCCTTCCCGGAACAGCTCGGGCCGGCGCGTCGTGAACCAGCCGATCGCCTGCCGCACCGTCGAGACGTTCTTCGCCAGCGCGGGCACGGCATCCGCGATCCAGCCGCCGGAGGTGATGACGAGCCGTCCGGCTGAATAGGTGCCCCGTTCCGTGCGTACGACGACGCCGCCTTGAGCCGTCGGCGTCCAGTCGAGAAGCGGCTCGTTGGTCCTGATCTCGGCGCCGCGCGACTGCGCAAGCCCGACATGGGCGTAGATCGCCTTTTCGGAGGCGACAAAGCCGCCATCGGGCTGCCAAAGCCCGATATGGCCTGCCGGCAGCTGGAAGGCAGGAAAGCGCCGCGCGATCTCGCTGGCATCCAGCTGTTCATGCGTCAGACCGTGGTCGAGGCAGGATTGCAGCGAGGATTCGACGGGTCCCGACCCCTCCGGCGCCAGATCGAGCGAGCCGGTGACATGGAGCAGCTTCATCCCGGCCGCATCGCCGGTCTGCTGCCAGAGTTCATGCGCGCGCCGCACGATCGGGACGTATTGCGAGCCCTCGAAATAGGCCAGCCGGATGATCCGGGTCATCCCATGTGACGAGCCCATCGCGTGGCCAAGGTCGAAGCGCTCGAGCCCGAGCACCTTGAGCCCGCGCTGGGCCAGGTGCCAGCAGGCGGCGGAGCCCATCGCGCCGACGCCGGCGACGATCACGTCATAGCTATGGCTCGTCATCGGAAGGGCTCTGCTGCGGGCGACCGGGTCGCGAGCTTTACAGCGCGGGCCGGCGCGGGTCCATGCCGCCCGGTGCATGGCAGGAAGCGCTGGCCGTCTTCAGATGACGCCGCGCTCAAGGGAACCAGTCCGGCTGTGCCCAGACATCGCCGTGAGACTTTGTTAACGATGCGCGACCATAACGGGACGGTTCAATGGTGTCCGGGAATGGCTGATGCTGCGTGACAGGGTTCGGCGCTGGTTGGGCGGTCGAAGTCAGGTCGCGGTGCCGGCCTTGGCTGCAACCGGCGATTCCGTCGTCGCCGCCCCGGTTCTCGATAGCGGCGAAGATGCCCTGCGCGAGGCCGTCAGCACGCTCGAACAGGACGTCGTGGCCGCGATGCGCCGTCTCAAGGGCGGGCTCGACCACGCCGAGGATTTCTCGGCCCGCTCCGAGGGACGCTCCCGCGAGATCCATGACAGCATCGCCGATGTCCGGGCCGCGACCTTCACCGCAACCACCAATTCGGTCGCGCTCGCCACGGCGACCCAGCAAGTCTCGCAGGCCGCCGAGGATGTCGGCAGCTCGATGAGCAGCGCCCGCGAACGGTTGGATGCTGCCGCCATCCGCGCCGGCGAGGCGACGCAGATGATGACGGGCCTCGCCGCCGCGACGATCGAGATTCGCAGCATCGTCGACTCGATTGCGGAGATCGCGCGCCAGACCAATCTTCTGGCGCTGAACGCGACGATCGAGGCGGCCCGCGCCGGCGAGGCGGGCCGCGGCTTCGGCGTCGTCGCGCAGGAGGTCAAGTCGCTCTCGGTCGAGGTGCGCGACGCCGTCGATCACATCCGCAGCCGGGTCGATCGGCTGACCCAGACGGCGCAGGGCTCTGCTGTCATCGTCAACGAGGCGCTGCAGATGGTCCGGGACGTCAACCCGGTCATCGCCGCCATCGGTAGCGCCTCGCATGAACAGGCGGCGGCCGCTGCCGAACTGTCGCGCAGCGCCGAGGCGACGGCCCGCTTCGTCGAGACGGTCCTGCACCGCGTCGATGACATCGACCGCGTCGCGCTCGCGGCGGCGGGCGAAAGCGCCAGCGCCCGGGAAGCCCTGTCGGACGGCGCGCGTCAGGCCGACAGCATGTTGCGGCGCTTCATACCGACTCTGCGTCATTCCGCCTTCGCTGACCGGCGCCATCATGATCGCTACCCGGCCGAGCATCGCGCTGAAATCCGCTTCGGCGCCATCGCCTCGTCCTGCCAGACCGTCGATCTTGGACTGGGCGGCGCGCTGCTCGCCTGCCCGGGACAGGCGGAACTGCGGTGGGGCTCGGCCGGCACCATCGTGCTCGACGGCCTGCCGCCGATCGCGTGCCGCCTCGTGGCGAATACCGAAATCGGCTTGCATGTCGCCTTCCACGAGGCGGCCATTGCGCAAAACCACCCGTTGAACGGACTGGTCGAGGAGATCGCGCGCTCCTACCGGCCGCTGATCGACAAGGCGCAGGTTTTTGCCGCCGCTGTCGTGACGCTGATGGAAAGCGCGCTGGAGCGGGGCAAACTGACGGAAAGCGATCTCTTCGACATCGACTACCAACTGCTGCCCGGCACCGATCCCCGGCAATACGCCAACCGGGCGCTGCCCGCTCTGGAAGCGCAGTTGCCGCCGCTCCTGGCCGCGACGCTGGCCGGGGACAAACGCCTCGTCTTCGCCTTGCCGATCGACCGCAACGGCTATCTCCCGGTCCACAACGAAGAGTTTTCGCAGCCGCAGCGGCCCGATGATCCGGTCTGGAATGCCGCCCACAGCCGCAATCGCCGCATCTTCGACGATCGCGCCGGCATCATGGCGGCCCGCTCGGTCAGGCCCTTCCTCGTCCAGTCCTACCGCCGCGACATGGGCGGCGGCGTCACCCATGTCATGCGCGAAGTCGATGCGCCGCTGCGCGTGCGCGGACGGCATTGGGGCGGAGTGCGGATGGCATACAAGATGTGAGTGGCGCTACAGCCGCTCCCACACGAACGAAATGCCAAGCGCCCGCAGCGCCGGCTGCCACAGCCCGCTGGCCTGTTCGAGACGCTGCGCGTCATAGGCACCCTGGACCTGATGCACCTGCAGCTGCCAGCTCGCGCCACCCGAATCCGCCCAGGTCTTGCCGAGCAGCCGGCGCAGCCGCTCGGGATCGCGCGCGCCGGGCCCGTTGCCGAACACCGTGAACTGCGGCGAGTTCTGCAGCATGTCGGAAACCACGAGCAGCGTCTTGTCTCCGCTCTGCACCCGCGTTTCGCGGCGCGACATCACATCGCCCATCGCCTCGACGATCGGCGAGAGGTTGCCCTTGGCCGGCTGCGCCAGCACGACCAGCGCCTCGTCGAGCGGCTTGCCGAACTTCTCGACCCATTTCAGGTAGTCGCGCCGCGGATTGCCGATCAGCTCGCTGGCGGTGCGGCCGGGATTGCACAGCGCGATCAGCGCCGGAAAGCCCGGCTCGAAACTGTCGTTGAAAACGTAGATCGAGAGCAGCCGGTCGGCCGGCAGCGCCTCTCCGACCGATTTGACCAGCCGCTTCAGCCGCCCGGCCTGGACCTCGCTCCACGGGTCGCTCTTGTCGACGAGGATCAGCGTGTGGCCGATAGGGTCGGTCTTGCGACACAAGGTCTCCGGATCGCGCGGCGGGCCGCCGAGCAGCGCCGGCGCTGCGAAGAAGCCGATCAGCGCGGCGCCCGCCAGAACGGAGGCGACGATCGCCCAGCTCTCGTTCTTCATCGTCTGCGCCTAACGAGCCGTGGCAACGAATTCGGCGGCGATGGTCTTGCGCGCCGCCTCGTCCTGCTCGAACGCGTCGCGCCCGGCCTCTGCGGCGCGCGCCTTCAGCCGCTCGATCTCGCCCGCCAGATCGACGCCGCGGATCAGTGCCAACTGGTCCTTGAGCTTGGCCTCGATCAGCGCCGGCATATTGGCGAGCTGCCGCTCGAAGTCGGCGAGGAGCGCCACGAGTGCGCCATAACTTTCCAGCTCCGGCGGCTGGTCGATCTCAGGCAAGGTCACGCCTTGCGAGAAATAGGCCGGCGGCAGATCGGTGCGCACTTTCAGGTTCGCGTCGCGATATTGCATCAGCGCCGCGTCCTTGGCGTCGCGCAGCTGTTGCAGCCGCGTAAAGTAGATGTCGCGCGCCTCGTCGGCCTGCGTCTTGGCGATCCGCAGTTGGCCGATCTCCGCCCGGCAATCGCTTCGGAAATCCTCGACCTGCCCGCGCAACTGCTCCAGCTCCGGCAGCAGATCGACATCGATGCGCCGCCGCTCGGTCTCCACCGCGCTCCAGCGCTGCCGCCAGCTTTTGTAGGCGCTGGCATGGCCGGGATAGTGGCCGAAGGCGGCATAGCCTTTTGAAGCCGAGACGAAGGCGACGAGGCAGCCGATGATCACCAGTGCGATCGACTTCAGATCGTAGATGGCGAGCAGATTTGCCTGCATCCGCGGCACCACCTGGATCGAGGTGGCATCGGGATTGGCTATCAGCATCTCGCGATAATGACCCACGGCCAGGTTGAACAGCACGATCACCAGCGCTATCCCGACAGAGGCGGGCAGGGCCCAGAACAGATGAGAGGCCTTGACATGCTGGCAGTAGCGCACCGGCCCCAGCCCCATGATGAAGCCGAGTGAAATGTTGAGCGCCGAGATGATGACGGCCGTCGCTGCTCCGCCGACCAGGCCGAAATCGCTCGCTTCGGCGAAGAAATTGCCGTTCAGCAGGCTTTCGATCGCCAGCGGCACCACCAGAAAGGCCAGGATAAACTGCCATTTGTCGAGCTTGGGGTCGCTCATCCGCTTGTGCACGTAGTTGAAGTACTCGTATTCCCGCTTGGCCCGGAGCGCGTCGTAGACCTTCTGCTCGAGCTCGCTGCCATGCCGGGTCAGAGCCGCGCGCATTGCGGCCTCGATCGATTTGACACGAGTCGCGTAGCGCGACTCGGTAAAGCGCTCGCGCGCGCCGAGAACGGCGGCATGGACCGCGTTGAGCTTGGCCCCGACCTCCTGCCGAAGCGCCACCTGCATGTCCCGGACCTTGCCGAGGAGCGCGAGTTCGGTCTGCGACAGCATTGAGGAATGCGGCGGCGGATGGTTCGAGACGGCGTCGCTGGCGCCGCTTTGCCCAGCCTGAACGCTTTCGGCCAGGTGATAGCCTGAGATCGGCGGCAGATCGGGCATCTGGCGGGCTGGCGAGGTGTCGCGCGGGTCAATGGACATGGGAGGCCCGCATCATGAACTGGCGCGCATCCACGACATCGGCTCGAAAGTCGCGGAAGCCCGGATAGGCAGGTCGGCGATAGGCGCGGTCGAACCAGAAGGCGAGCGCGGTCAGCGCTGCTGCGATCGGAATCGAGGGCGCGACCCAGGCGGCGAGGCTTCGGCCGCCATCGCCCTGCACCTGCAGGACGGCGAACACGCAGGCGACGATCGCAAGCATGGTCAGCATGGTTCCAATGATATGCCTGCCGGTGTCATGGGAGAGCTGTAGCACGACAGTCAGTCCAGTCGTCACGACGGCGGCACAGAGTTCCAGCACGACGATGAAAGCCAACAGCGCGGCAAGCAGGCCGAGCGTCAGCAAGAGCCAGCCTGCGTTCGGGGCGACGACGCCGAATACGCGCAGGGCCGCGTTGGAAGCGCTCCAGAAGCAGAAGATCAGCAGCACGATCACGAAGCAGGAGAGTATCCGGATGTCTCGCCACAAAGCATGGGCGATGGCGACGAGTCTTGCGCAGTAGGTATCCCGCACCACGCGGCCGAATGTATGAAATGTCGATCTGATCTTGGGATGGATCGTCCGCAGCATCCAACACCCGCAACACGCTCGACCAGCGCCCAACCTATCCGACCATGATAGGAGGTCAAGATTGCGTCCGGCCGCGTCGGAAATCCGATACCTGCGTCCTAGCCGCCGGTCACGCTCATATGGCGCCCGACCGCGGGCCGCTCGCGCCGCCGGTCGATGACGAAGTCGTGGCCCTTGGGCTTGCGCGAGATCGCCTCGTCCATGGCGCGGTGAAGCATGGCGTCGTCCGCCGAGGCGCGGATCGGCGCCCTCAAATCGGCGGCGTCCTCTTGCCCTAAGCACATATAGAGCGTGCCGGTGCAGGTCAGCCGGACGCGGTTGCAGCTCTCGCAGAAATTATGCGTCATCGGCGTGATGAAGCCGACGAGCCCGCCGGTCTCCTTCACGCGTACATAGCGCGCAGGCCCGCCCGTCCGGTAGGGATCGTCGATCAAGTTGTAACGGTCCATCAGCCGAGCCCGCACGATCGAGAGCGGGAGGAACTGGTCGATGCGGCCGGGCTCGATCTCGCCCATCGGCATCACTTCGATCAGCGTCAGGTCCATGCCCAGCCCGTGAGCCCAGCTCATCAGGCTCTCGATCTCGTCCTCGTTGACGCCCTTGAGTGCGACGGCGTTGATCTTGACCCGCAGCCCCGCCTTGCGCGCCGCCTCGATGCCGCCGAGCACCTTGCCGAGATCGCCCCAGCGCGTGATCTTGCGGAACTTGTCGGCATCCAGCGTATCGAGCGAGACGTTGATCCGCCGCACGCCGTAGTCAGCCAGTTCCTGCGCATAGCGGTCGAGCAGGGAGCCGTTGGTCGTCAGCGTCAGTTCTTCCAGCGCGCCGGAGGCGAGATGGCGCGAGAGCGAGCGGAACAGGCTCATCACGTCGCGCCGCACCAGCGGTTCGCCGCCGGTCAGCCGCAGCTTGCGCGTGCCGCGCGCGACAAAGGCGGTGGCGACGCGGTCGATCTCCTCCAGCGTCAGCAGATCGCGCTTCGGCAGGAAGGTCATGTCCTCGGACATGCAGTAGACGCAGCGGAAATCGCAGCGATCCGTCACCGAAATGCGCAGATACGAGATGTCGCGGCCGAACGGATCGATCAGCGGCGCACGCGCGATCTGAGAGATTCCATTGGGCTTGATGTCGTCGAGAAGCACGCGGGCGTCATCCCAGGATCAGGTCGGCCGCTTATCACCCAGGAGGGCTGCGACGGCCGATTGCTTTAGCCCCGAGACATTGGCATTGCGGACGCCAAGGTCAAGCGCGGCCATCGTCGCATCCGGCCCTGGAGATTGCACGATCATGTCAGCCTGGCCGACCGAGATCCGCCTGTCGAAGGATCGTAGAACACTGCATGTCACTTTCGAGGACGGCGCGTCCTACGCGCTGCCGGCCGAACTGCTGCGCGTCGAGAGCCCCTCGGCCGAGGTCCAGGGCCACGGCCCGACGCAGAAGAAGACCGTGCCCGGCAAGGCCGATGTCGAGATCCTCAAGGTCGATCCGGTTGGCCACTATGCCGTCAAGCTGACCTTTGACGACATGCACGACACCGGCATCTTTGCCTGGGTCTATCTGCGCGAACTCGGCGAGCAAGGCGAGGCGAAGATGCAGGCCTATCTCGACGCGCTGGCCGAGCAGGGACTTTCGCGTGAGCGGGGAGGGCGGCGATAGGCCGGTCGCGCGGAGCTTTTCCGATGTCAAAACAGGGCATTTCCGCGTAAATCCGGTAAAGCCATGGACCCCACCGCCCTGACACCGACGCTGTCCGCTCACGGCCCCCTGCTGCTGACGGCCGCCCACGTCGCTACCGCAGGCATCGTCACGATCCATGCCTTGCTAGGAAAGCGCGACGTTCCCGCCGCCATCGGCTGGATCGGCCTGGCCTGGCTTTCGCCCTTTTTTGGTCCGCTGCTTTATTTCGGCTTCGGCATCAACCGGGTGAAGCGCCGCGCCCGGCGCCTGCGCGGCGCAAGCGAGGGCGGCACCGGGCCTGCCACGGCCGAGACCGTCCCCGCTGGTCCTTCCGACAGTCTGCAGATCGCGGTTGGAGCGATCACCGGATTGCCGACGGAGCCCGGCACGGTCGTCGCGGTGCTGGACTCCGGCGACGAAGCCTATCCGCGGATGCTGGCGGCCATCGACGGTGCAAGATCCAGCATCGCGCTCTCGACCTTCATCTTCCGGGCCGACGAACTCGGCCTGCGCTTCGTCGAGGCGCTGGCCCGCGCGCATGACCGCGGTGTCGCGGTTCGGGTTCTGATCGACGGCTTCGGCGGCGGCTTCTTGCTGTCCCGGGCTTACCACCGCTTGCGCCGGCGGGGCGTGCCGGCCGCCCGCTATCTTCATTCCCTGCTGCCATGGAAGATGCCACTGCTCGATCTGCGGCTGCACAAGAAGATTCTCGTCGTCGACGGTGAGAAAGCCTTCATCGGCGGCCTCAACATCGGCGCCGAAAACCTGCTGGCGACGCAGCCGCGCGAGCCGGTGCGCGACATGCACTTCGAGGTCGAGGGGCCTGTCGTCAGGCAGGTCGCCGAGAGCTTCCAGGACGACTGGGCCTTCTCGACATTGGAGGTTCTCGACGGCCCGGAGTGGGCTTCGGCCGTGGATCGCGGCGGCAGCGCGCCTGCCCGCGTCATTTCCTCAGGGCCGGACCAGAGCGTCGACCAACTCATGCTGGTCCTGCTGTCGGCGATCAACTCCGCGTCGTCGTCGCTGCGGATCGTGACGCCCTATTTCCTGCCCGACGAGCAGGTCATCACCGCACTGCAGCTGGCCGCGCTGCGGGGCGTCGAGGTTCACATCGTCATCCCGGCGGTGAACAACCATCGCCTGGCGGGATGGGCGATGCAGGCGCATATCCGGCCGCTTATCAACGCCGGTTGCCACCTCTGGCGCTCTCCGCCGCCCTTCGATCACTCGAAGCTCGCGACGATCGACGACGCCTGGTGCCTGATCGGCAGCGCCAACTGGGATGCGCGCAGCCTGCGGCTGAACTTCGAGATCACGCTGGAATTCTACGATCGCGACCTGGTGCGGCGCCTCAACGACATCATCGACAGCAAACGGGGCCATGCCGTCACGCTGGCCGACCTCGATGCTCGCTGGCCCATGGTGAAGATACGCGATGCGGCGGCCAGGCTCACGATGCCCTACATTTAGATCTGCAGCAAAACCTGCGTCATTCCGGGGCGGCCCGCAGGGCCGAGCCCGGAACCCATATGCACAGCGGGCTGCCGGAAGAGGCGTTGTGGCGGCCTGTCGCTTCTTCCGGATGCGGTCGCGCTTATGGGTTCCGGGCTCTTCGCTCCGCGAAGCCCCGGAATGACGAGCCGCATTGCCGGTGATCGTCAGTTCGCGCGCAAGAAAAAAGGGCCGGCGTCTCCGCCGGCCCTTTCCAGCTCTCAGTGCAAAATGCTCAGCGCGCGACCACGACCCGGGTGCCGACCTTCACGCGCTCGTAGAGGTCGATCACGTCCTCGTTCAGCATCCGGATGCAGCCCGAGGAGACCGCCTGGCCGATCGTCTCCGGCTCGTTCGAGCCGTGGATGCGATAGAGCGAGGAGCCGAGATACATGGCGCGGGCACCCATCGGGTTCTCCGGGCCGCCCGGCATGAAGCGCGGCAGGTCGGGACGGCGCTTCAGCATCTGCGAAGGCGGTGTCCAGGTTGGCCATTCGGCCTTGCGGGTGATGTTCTGCGAGCCGGCCCAGTCGAAGCCGGGGCGGCCGACGCCGACGCCGTAGCGCATCGCCTTGCCGTCGGGCATCACCAGATAGAGGCGACGCTCGCTGGTGTTGATCACAACGGTGCCGGGGCGCTGCTTGCCGTCATAGGAGACGACCTCACGCGGAATCGCGGTCGCCTGCGCCTTGGCGGGCTCGACGCCCTGCACGAGCGGCTGGCGGGTGAGGGGATCGATCTCATAGGCGGAAGCGGAGGTCGCGGCGGCGACCAGGCCGGCGATCATAGCCAGGCGGGAAAAACGGTTCATCTGGACCTCTAAAGGCGACGGGAAGGGGCGCGGGTCATGAAGTTGGCCCAAAAAGGTCAACGTCTTCTCAATTTTTTGTCAGACTCCTGCCGGAGTCGCAATTGCGACCCCATCACATCGGCGCGAGCCCAGGGCTTTGCGCACCGCCGTTGCGCACCTGCAACATAAACGGCATCCGTTCAGCTTCGCAGCACCACGCAGGCGCCGCCATTGGCCTGGATTCGGCGGCACAGGGCTGCGGCTTCGACACGTGTCGCGGCAGGCAGCCGCACCCTGTAGAAGGCACGCGTGCCGCGGCTGCGCAGCCTTGTGCCGATGACCATGGGTTGAAGCTCGCCGATGATGGCGCGGTGTCGGCTCCCCGCCCGCTGGAATGCACTCAGCGCCCGCGCTTTCGAGAAATTGCCGGCAAGCTGCACGCCCCACGGCGCGAATGGCGCTTCGATGGTGGCCAGTTGTGGCCTGCCGGCTCTGATCGACGCTAACGTCGTCAGGCAGAGCGCGGCACTGTCGGGGGCCGCTGCGCGGGCAGGGCGGTCGCGGCCCTCGCCATTGGCCGCCTCTCGCGCGTCGTCGGCCCAGGCCTGCGCCGTCGCTCCCGTGATCGCGAAGACGTAGTTCTCGGTCTCGAAGGGCAGGCCGCCGCGCCCGGCCATCCAGGCCGAGACCCGGCCAGGCCCGCCGTTATAGGCTGCGGCTGCGAGCCCCCAATTGCCGAAGCGCTGGCGCAGCTCCGCCAGCAGATGGGCGGCCTTGGGTAGGGCCTGCTCGGGATCGAACGGATCGGCCAGACCGCGCTCGCGTGCCGTACCGGGCATGAACTGCGCCACGCCCTGCGCACCTGCCGGGCTGGTGACGCCGGCGCGAAAGCTCGATTCCTGGAAGATCAGCCGCGTCAGGAAGGCGGGCGGTACGGCGTTGGCAACTGCGGCATCGTCGATCAGGCGGCACAGCGCCGCATCGATGCCCGACGAAGGTGGCTCCTGCGCCGCGAGAGCCTGCGGCAGACCGAGCATGACCGCAGCCAGAAGGGCGACCCGCCAACGCATGCGGCGACCGTCAGGCCGACCGCTTGGCAGCGACGGCCGTGATCTCGATGGCATAGCCCGGCGAGGCCAGCGCCGCCTGGACGGTCGCGCGAGCCGGCGCCTGTCCGGGCGCGACCCAGGCGTCCCAGACCGCGTTCATCTCGGCGATTTTGCCGATGTCGGTCAGGAAAATCTGCACGCTGAGAATGCTCTCCTTGCCGCTCCCGGCGCTTTCCAGCGTCTCTTCCAGCAACGCCAGAACCTCCGCCGTTTGCTCCGCCAGAGCGGCGCCCTGCGTCGTCTCGGCGACATGGCCGGCGAGGAAGACGATGCCGTTGAAGGCCGCCGCGTCGCACCAGCGTGGTGTCAGGCCCGTCCGTTCGATGGTCATTGTGAGGCAAATCCCTGTCCAAATCGGTGGTGATTCCGGTGTCCACCCTATCCTTGACGCGATCCGGCTCCGCGACTAGGAGAAGGGCCGGTGCGGGCGACTAGCTCAGCGGTAGAGCACTCCCTTCACACGGGAGTGGTCACAGGTTCGATCCCTGTGTCGCCCACCATCGCCGCCCAGCGCGTCGCGACCTTGGCAACGGCCCCCGGCAGTTCGTCGAAATGCTGGATCACCATATCCGGATTCAGCGTCCCGATCGCCACGTCGGTATAGCCGAACGGCACGCAGATCGACGGGATTCCGGCAGCCCTCGCCGTGTCGATGTCGGTGCGTGAATCGCCGATCATCACGGCACGTTTCGGATCTCCGCCGCCTGCTTCGATCGTCATCGTCAGATGCCGCGGGTCGGGCTTGTGGAACGGGAAGCTGTCGCGCCCCGCGACGGACGCGAAGCGCTCGGTGATGCCGAAATGGTCGAGGATCAGCCGCGTATGCAGGATTGGCTTGTTGGTGCAGACCGCGAGCAGGTAGCCCTCCGACGAAAGCGCCTCCATCGCCTCGAGAACACCGTCGAACAGGAAACTGTCCGCCGCCACATCCTGCGCATAGATCAGCAGGAAATCCTCGAACAGCCTCTCCAGCGTCTCGGCGTCGAGCGGCCGGCCCGAAACCTTGAAGCCGCGTTCGATCAGCGCCCGCGCACCGGCTCCGACCAGCTCGCGCGCCCGCTCCAGCGGCAGAACCGGCAGGCCTTCGCGCGCGAGGATGACGTTCAGCACGCGCATGATGTCGGGCGCGGTCTCGGCGAGCGTGCCGTCGAGATCGAAGACGACGATGGGGGGCAGGCTCATGGCGTCGCTCCGTTGGAAGGGGGCTTGAAGCGGTTTCACCTCCGCTTGGCAAGCGCGACACTGCTGACATCGTCAAACGCATCGCCAATGGTGCTAACGTCCCGTTGATTCGTCAGACGAGGTCCGGCCGTGTCGAACATCAGGGAAAAATGCGTCTCGCGCCGGGGCTGCATTGCCTCGCTCAGCGGCATGATCGCTGTCGCATTGTTTGCGGCCTCTTCCGCTGAGGCCGCTCCCTTCGAGTTCGCGCCCGCACCGCAGACCGACCTCAACCGCATCTATCGCATCGACAAACCGACCGGTGAGGTCGGCGCCTGCCAGTTCCAGCTCAAGGAAGGCGGCATCGGCGTCACCGTCTGCTTCCCGCCGGGCGAGGGCGCGGGTCCCCAGGCCCCCAGCGACTATCTCCTGATGCCCTCGCGGCACGAGCGCGAGGGCGGCATCTTCCGGGTCAATGTCCGCACCGGCGAGATGAGCATCTGCTACGTTTTCGACGACAAGGTCGTCTGTACCCCACAGGCGAAATAACGCGCTTCCACGAAGGCATGGCTGCGCAGATAATGCCGTCGCCATGCCAGATTGGCTGTCGAAATCGGCAGCCCGGGCGTGGTAGAGCCACCGGCATCAATCCTGTGCTCTGCCGGAGGCCGCCATGCTGAAGCTCAACGACCCGTCGCTCCTGAAGTCGCAGTGCCACATCGATGGCGCCTGGATCGGCGATGGCGTCGATGCGGTGGATAATCCCGCGACCGGCGAGGTTCTGGCCAGGGTGCCGCGCTTCGGCGCCGAGGAGACCACGGCTGCCGTCGAAGCCGCCTCGCGCGCCTTCAAGCCCTGGGCGAAGAAGAGCGCCAAGGAGCGCTCGCTGATCCTGCGCAAATGGTTCGACCTGATCATGGCGAACCAGGAGGACCTCGCCCAGATCATGACCGCCGAGCAGGGCAAGCCCCTGACGGAATCGCGCGGCGAGGTCGCCTATGCCGCCTCCTTCGTCGAGTTCTACGCCGAGGAAGCCAAGCGCATCTATGGCGAGACCATTCCCTCGCCCTTCCCGAATTCGCGCATCATCATCCAGAAGCAGCCCGTCGGCGTCTGCGCCGCGATCACGCCCTGGAACTTCCCGGCCGCGATGATCACCCGCAAATGCGCGCCCGGCCTCGCCGCCGGCTGCACCTTCGTGGTTAAGCCCGCGCCTGATACCCCGCTGACGGCCTTCGCCCTGATCGAACTCGCGATCCGGGCCGGCTTCCCCGACGGCGTGCTCAACATCGTCACCGGCGATGCGGTCGCGATCGGCAAGGTCATGACCAGCCATCCCGCCGTGCGCTTCATCGGCTTCACCGGCTCCACCCCGGTCGGCAAGCTCCTGATGCAGCAGGCGGCCTCGACCGTGAAGAAGGTCGGGCTCGAACTCGGCGGCAACGCACCCTTCATCGTCTTCGACGACGCCGATGTCGACGCCGCCGTTCAGGGCGCCATCGCCGCCAAGTTCCGCAACATGGGCCAGACCTGCGTCTGCACCAACCGGCTCTTCGTGCAGGACGGCGTCCATGACGAGTTCGTCGCGAAGTTCGCCGGCGAGGTCGCGAAGATGAAGGTCGGCAACGGCACGGAGGTCGGCGTCGTCCAGGGCCCGCTGATCAATGAGCGCGCGGTCGAGAAGGTCGAGCGCCACGTCGCCGATGCGGTCAGCCATGGCGCGAAGGTCGTTGTGGGCGGGCATCGTCACGCGCTCGGCCGCACCTTCTACGAGCCGACCGTGCTGTCGGGCGTCACCACGAAGATGCTGGTGACCAACGAGGAGACGTTCGGCCCGGTCGCGCCCGTCTATCGCTTCAAGACCGAGGAGGAAGTCGTGGCCATGGCCAACGACACGCCTTTCGGGCTCGCCGCTTATTTCTATTCGAAGGATCTCGGCCGTGCCTTCCGGGTCGCCGAGGAGCTCGAATACGGCATGGTCGGCATCAATTCCGCGATGCTGGGCACCGAGGTCGCCCCCTTCGGCGGCGTCAAGGAATCGGGCCTGGGTCGCGAGGGCTCGCTCCACGGCATGGATGAGTTCGTCGAGATCAAATACATGCTGATGGGCGGGCTCGGCGCGTGACGCAGGACGATCTCAAGAAGCAGGCGGCAGCCCGCGCGCTCGAACTGGTCAGGCCGGGGATGCGGCTCGGCCTCGGCACGGGCTCGACAGCGAAGCATTTCGTCGATCTGCTCGGCGCGCGCGTCAAGGCCGGCCTCGACGTGATCTGTGTCGCGACGTCGGAGTTCACGCAAGCGCAGGCCCTCTCGCTTGCGATCCCGATGTCGACGCTGGGCGAGACGCCCGAACTCGACCTCACCATCGATGGCGCCGACGAGGTCGATTCCGAGTTGCGGCTGATCAAGGGCGGCGGTGCGGCGCTGCTGCGCGAGAAGATCGTCGCCAGCGCCTCGAAGCGCATGGTCGTCATCGCCGATGACGGCAAGCTGGTCTCGATGCTTGGCCGATACCCGCTGCCGATCGAGGTCGTGCCCTTCGGTATCGAGGTTACGCGGCGCGCCATAGCCGCCGCGATCGCGGCTGCCGGTTGCGCGGGCGAACTGAAGCTGCGTCGCCATTCGGACGGCACGCCGCTGGTCACCGATGGCGGCCACCACATCTTCGATGCGCATCTTGGCGCTATCGCGCAGCCCGAGGTGCTGGCTGCCGCGCTGACCCGAGTGCCGGGCGTGGTCGAGCACGGTCTTTTCCTCGGCCTCGCCTCGGCCGCGATTCTGGCGGGCGTCGACGGTCTCGTCTGCCTGGGTACGATCGAATGATTCCATTCTCGCGCAAAGCACGCTAAGGAACGGCCAAGCAGACCGGCGGCTCGTCCGGCGGTCGCGATTCCACGCCGCTTCGGCGAAACGAAATCCGCAGATGCTGGGTGTGCTGACTGATAGAGTGCACCCACCGATACGGCTCCCGACCGGGCGGCCGCATGAGTGAAGGGGCCTGTCGCCATGAACCGTTTTTCGATCGCAGGCGCCGCCTTCGGCCTCGCCCTTGTCGTGTCCGTGCCGTCCTTCGCGCAGGCGCCAGCGCCCGCCCCGGCGGTGGCGCCGTCGGCTCCGTTGACGCCGACCCACATCCAGCTCGCGCGCGACCTCATCCAGATCACCGGGCTGTCTGGCTCCTTCGACGCGATCTATCCCGAGTTTCGCAAGGAGACGCAGCAACTCGTCTCCTCGACGCGGCCGGAAATGCTCAAGGATTCCAACGAGGTCGTCGCGGCGCTGAAGCCCGAGGCGGACAAGAAGCGCGACGAGATCATGACGAGCGCTGCGGTGATCTTCGCCCAGAAGATGCCGGAGGCCGACATCAAGGAGATCGTCTCGTTCTTCCGGTCCCCCGTCGGCCAGCGCTACAACCTGACGCGCAACCAGGCTCTGGACGAGATTTTTGGCGTGCTGCAGCCCTGGTCGGTCCAGACCAGCAACTTCCTATTCGACCGCTTTGCCGAAGAGATGCGCAAGCGCGGCCACAAGCTCTGACCCTGTCCGGGTGAACACACAAAGCCCGCCGGCGCACCGCGCCGGCGGGCTTTTCGTTTTGCCGGTGAGGCCTCGGAGGCCTCAGTTCACCGGGCCGCGACGGCCGAGCTCGTCGATCGTCGGATCGGCAGGCCGCACGCCGCTGGCGCGGTTGACCATCACCGTCACGACCCAGAGCACCACGCCGATTGCGATCAAGGCCCCGGCGATCTGGTACTGCACCATGTCGCGCCCCGTCCACGGCCCCGCGAAGAAGGCGCAGGCCAGCGCACCGAGAATCGGCAGCAGCGTCGGCGTGCGGAAATGCTCGTGCTCCACCTTGTCCTTGCGCAGCACCAGCACGGTGATGTTGACGATGGTGAAGACGCAAAGCAGCAGCAGCGCCGTCGTGCCGCCCAGCGCCGGCACCTCGCCGACGAAGGTGATCAGCCCGAACGCCAGCAGCGTCGTGAAACCGATCGCGATATAGGGCGTACGCCGGGTCGCATGCACCTTGCCGAGCAGCGGCGGCAGCACGTGCTCGCGGCTCATGCCGTAGACCAGCCGGCTCGCCATCAGCATGTTGATCAAGGCGCTGTTGGCGACCGCGAACATGGTGATGAAGCCGAAGATCCAGAGCGGGAAGTTGGGCGCGCCGGCCTGAACCACCTTCAGCAGGGGTGTCTCGCCCTCGCCCAGGTCCTGTGGCGAGACCAGCGTGATCGCCGATATCGACACCAGAACATAGATCACCCCGGTGATGACGAGGCCCGCCAGCAGCACCTTCGGGAAGATGCGGCTGGGATCCTTGCATTCCTCGGCCATGTTCACCGAATCCTCGAATCCGACCATGGCGAAGAAAGCGAGCGTCGTCGCGGCGATCACCGGCCAGAACGCTCCGGAATCGCCCGTCGTCTTGAACTCCAGCACGCGCGAGACGTCGCCCTGGCCCGCCATGATGGCCATCAGGCCGATGCCGATGATGATCAGAAGTCCGGTCAGCTCGACGCAGGTCAGAACGACATTGGCCTTGACGCTTTCGCCGACGCCGCGAAGGTTCACGGCCGCCACCAGCGCCATGAACCCAAGCCCAATCAGCGTGATGCCGAACCCGCCCGAAAGTCCCAGGCCGAAGGCATTGGACATGTTGGCGGCAAAGGCGCGCGACGCCGTCGAGGCCGAGGTGATGCCTGAGCACATCACCGCGAAAGCGACGATGAAGGTGATGAAATGCACGCCAAAGGCCTTGTGCGTATAAAGCGCCGCACCGGCCGCCTTCGGATATTTCGTGACCAGTTCGAGATAGCTGAAGGCGGTCACCATCGCGACGATGAAGGCGATCAGGAACGGCAGCCAGACCACACCGCCGACCTGCTTGGCGACCTGACCGGTCAGCGCATAAATGCCCGTGCCGAGAATGTCGCCGACAATGAACAGAAGCAGCAGCCAGGGGCCCATCACGCGGTTAAGGGTGGGCTCGGTTGTCGGCGTCGTTGAGGCTGAAAGCGTGGCGTCAGTCATTGACATGTCTCCCGGGGACGGGCCGAGGCGTCAGGTTACGCCGGCCACCGCTCCCAAGGAAACACATTCACGCCACATTTGTTCAACCGCGGCGATCCCCTCGATCACCGTCGGGCGGAAGGCTCAATCCTCCGACGCCTTGAACTTGTTCAGCCCCTTCATCACGAAAGGCGCGACCAGCGCGATAAAGGCCAGACCCAGCAGCGTTGCCGAGATCGGATTCTCCAGCAGGATCATCGGGTCGCCGAGGCTGATCTGCAGGGCCCGGCGCAGCTGCGCCTCCGCCATCGGCCCCAGGATCAGGCCGACCACCATCGGCGCGACGGGATAGTCGTAGCGCCGCATGAGGTAGCCGAGATAGCCGAAGACGAAGAGCATCCCGAGCTCGACCGGCGAGGCGTTCACCGCGACCGTGCCCATCGTCGCGAAGACGAGGATGCCGGCATAGAGCCAGGGCTGCGGGATCGCGAGCAGCTTCACCCATAGTCCAATAAGAGGCAGGTTCAGGATCACCAGCATCACGTTGGCGATGAACAGCGAGGCGATCAGGCCCCAGACCAGATCGGGCTTCTCGGCAAAGAGCAGCGGGCCGGGGTTGAGCCCGTATTGCTGGAAGCCCGCCAGCATGATCGCGGCTGTCGCCGAGGTCGGCAGGCCCAGCGTCAGCAGCGGCACCAGCGTACCGGCCGCCGAGGCATTGTTGGCGGCTTCTGGCCCGGCGACGCCCTCGATCGCGCCCTTGCCGAACTCCTCGGGATATTTGCAGAGCTTCCGCTCCGTCGAATAGGACAGGAAGGTCGGCACCTCCGCTCCACCCGCCGGCAACGCGCCGATCGGGAAGCCGAAGGCGGTGCCGCGCAGCCAGGGAGCCCAGGAGCGCTTCCAGTCTTCCTTGGTCATCCACAGGGAGCCTTTGATCGGGATGATCTCCTCGGGGTCGCGGAAGCGCTTCGAGGCGACATAAAGCGCCTCGCCGACCGCAAACAGACCGACCGCCAATGTCGTGACCTCGACGCCGTTCAGCAGGTCGGGAACGCCGAAGGTCAGGCGCGCCTGTCCTGTCAGCTTGTCGATGCCGACGAGCCCGAGCGTGATGCCCAGGAACAGGCTGGTCAGGCCGCGCAGCGGCGAATCGCCGAAGGTCGCCGAGACCGTGACGAAGGCGACGATCATCAGCGCGAAGTAATCCCAGGGGCCGAACTTGACCGCGACCTCGACCAGCCAGGGCGCCAGGAACGCAAGCCCGATCGTCGCGATCGTGCCGGCGACGAAGGAGCCGATCGCCGACGTCGCCAAAGCGGGTCCGCCGCGTCCGGCCTTGGCCATCTTCGAACCTTCGAGCGCGGTCGCGAGCGAGGCGCTCTCGCCGGGTGCGTTCAGCAGGATGGCGGTGGTCGAGCCGCCATACATGCCGCCGTAATAGATGCCGGCAAACATGATCATCGAGCCGGCAGGATCGAGCTTGAAGGTGACGGGCAGCAGAAGCGCCACCGTCAGTGCCGGACCGATGCCCGGCAGCACGCCGACGGCGGTGCCCAGGAACACGCCGATCAGGCAGAACATCAGCTTGGAGGGCTCGAGCGCGACGGAGAAGCCGTGCAGCAATGCGACTGTGGTTTCCATGATCGCTCGCCTCAGATGAACAGGTGTTCGAACGGCCCCGCCGGGAGCAGCAGGGTCAGGAGCTTGGCGAAGACCATGAAGATGACGAAGCCCAGCACGAAGCCGATCACCGCATCGACCAGGAGGGCGCGCCGGCCGAAACCGCGCGCCGTGCAGGCGAAGACGATGGTGACCGCGATGACGAAGCCGCCGCCGAGTGCGATGCAGGCGATCAACCCCACAAGCCCGGCGACGATCCAGAGCAGCGCTGCGCCGTCGGCGGCCTCGGGCTTCGGCAAGCCCCCGCGGAATGCGACGAACAGATGGGCCAGGCCCAGGATCACGAGGCCGGCGCAGGCAACATAGGGCATGGCGGTCGGGCCGATGCCGTAATTGGAGGTGATCGTCTGCTTCGAAGCGTCATATCCGACGATCGCGGCCACGACGAGCAGGAGTATGCCCACGATGAGGGCCGGTCGATCGGCGCCTTGTGTGATTTTTTCGTTCGTCATGGGGTCCATGGCCGGTCAGGCGGTTTGGCTGATCGAAAACGGGAAGCCGAGGCGCGAAAGGGGCCGGTCGCCCGGCCCCTTCTGATGCGTCGCGACGCTGCCCTCACCTTACTTCACGAGGCCGACATCCGTCATCACCTTGGAAACGCGGGCCTGCTCGGCGGTCATGAAGGCTTCGAAATCGGCGCCGCCTAGATAGGCGTCGTCCCAGCCGCGTGCCTTGAGGATCTCGGCCCATTCCTTCGACTTGACCAGCTTCTCGACCGCGTCCGACAGGGTCTTGCGCTGCTCCGCGCTCAGGCCGGGAGGGGCGACGACCGAGCGCCAGTTCAGCAATTCCACATTGACGCCACCCTCCTTGAGGGTCGGCGCATCGGGGGCGTTCGCGATGCGCTTGGGGGCAGATACGCCAATGACGCGCAGCTTGCCGGCCTTGATCTGGCCCTCGAACTCGCCATAGCCGGAGATGCCGGCAGTAACCCGGCCGCCCAGCATGGCGGCAAGCGCCTCGCCGCCGCCCGAGAACGGGATGTAGTTGATTTTCTTGGGATCTCCGCCAGCGCCCTCGGCAAAGAGCGCGGCCAGGATGTGGTCGGCACCGCCCGCCGAGCCGCCGGCCCAGGTTACCTTGGCCGGGTCTGCCTTGACGCGTTCGGCCAGGTCCTTGGCGGTCTTGATCGGTGAATCAGTCGGGACCACGATGACCAGCGCCTCGGCCGTCAGCCGGGCGATCGGCGTCGTCTGCGACAGGTTGACCGGCGATTTGTTGAGCAGGATCGCGCCGACCATGACGAAGCCGTTGACCATCAGCTGCGAGCCATCGCCCTTGGCGTTGATCAACTGCGACAGGCCGATGGTGCCGCCGGCGCCGGTGACGTTGGTCACCTGCACGCTCTTGGCGATACCCGACGCCATCAGCGCCTGCTGCATCGAGCGCGCCGTGCCGTCCCAGCCGCCGCCGGGAGAGGCGGGGGCCATGATCTTCAGTTCGAGCTGGGCAAAGGCCGCTGTCGAGAGGCCGGCCACCGCGACCGCCACCAGGGCGCCGCGTTTCAGGATGGATGTGAGCATGTGAATTTCCTCCGCGCGCGGCTTCCCCGCGCATTTTTCAAGTCACCCGGCCTGCCACTGCAGGCTGGACGCTTCGCCGTCAATTGCGCCTGATTGCACAATCATGAGTCAAGAGATTTCGCAGGACTGCCTTTCGCTCGCAGCCGGAGCCGCCCGCTGGCAGTCCCTTCCGTCATGGCGTAAGCGCTGCAGGGCGGGCAGGCCGGACGCGGCATTCCCGAGCCGACCGAACATGCGAGGATGCCATGACTGATTTCGACGTCGACCTCTTCGTCATCGGGGCAGGCTCCGGCGGCACGCGCGCGGCGCGCATCGCGTCCGGCCATGGTGCTCGCGTCATGATCGCGGAGGAGGACCGCATCGGCGGCACCTGCGTCATCCGCGGCTGCGTGCCCAAGAAGCTCTTCGTCTATGCCAGCCGCTTCGCCGAGGATTTCGAGGATGCCGCAGGCTTCGGCTGGACGGTTCCCAAGCCGCGCTTCGACTGGCCGACCCTGCGCGACGCCGTGGCCGACGAGGTGACACGATTGTCGGGCCTCTACCGAAAGGGGCTGGAGGGCGCAAAGGTTGCGATCCGCGAGGAAAGGGCTGTGGTCGAGGGGCCGCACGAGATCCGTCTACAGAAGAGCGGCGAGATCGTCCGCGCTCGCCACATCCTGGTGGCGACAGGCGGCTACCCCGCCTTCGATCCGCCGATTCCCGGCGGCGAACTCGGCATTTCGTCGAACGAGATCTTCCATCTGCCGAGCCTGCCCCAGCGTATGCTCGTCGTCGGCGGTGGCTATATCGCGCTCGAATTCGCCAGCCTGTTCGCACGGCTCGGCGTCGAGGTCACGGTGCTGCATCGTGGCGACAATGTCCTGCGCGGTTTCGATGATGATGTTCGCATCCGCCTGCGCGACGCGCTCGCCCATGCCGGCATCGCACTGCGGCTGGGCTGCACCATCGACCGGATCGAGGAACTGCCCGACGGCGCGCGCCGCGCCCATTGCGTCAAGGGCGATCCGATCGATGCAGAGGTGATCCTGGTCGCGACCGGCCGCCGTCCCAACACGGTCGGTCTCGGGCTGGAGCAGGCGGGAGTGAAGCTTGGGCCCATCGGTCAGGTGATGGTCGATGACAATTCGGCGACGAACATTCCCTCGATCCATGCCGTCGGCGATGTCACCAACCGCATTAACCTCACCCCGGTCGCGATCCGCGAAGGCCATGCCTTTGCCGACTCCACCTTCGGCGGCAAGCCCTGGCATATGGACCACGGCCTCGTCGCCTCCGCCGTCTTCACCACACCCGAGATCGGCACGATCGGCCTGAGCGAGCAGCAGGCCTTCGCCGCCGGCTACGAACTGCGCATCTTCGAGTCGGGCTTTCGGCCGATGAGGGCGACGATTTCCGGCCGGCAGGAGCGCATCTACATGAAGCTCGTCGTTGACGCGAAGACGGACCGCGTCCTCGGCGTCCACATCCTCGGTCACGACTCCGGCGAGATCATCCAGGCTGTGGCCATCGCCGTCACCATGGGCGCGACCAAGGCGGATTTCGATCGCACCATCGCACTACACCCCAGCGCTGCCGAGGAACTCGTGACGATGCGGACGGCGCGGGCGGGCTGATCCGCCGGCCTACTTGCTGCAGACGAATATCCTGTCGAGGCCTTGCAGGCTGAGCGCATGGCGCTCGGAGAGCCGGTATCGTTCGGCCTCCTCCGGGGTGAAAGCGATCTCTTCCACGCCGAAGCCGACCGACGCCAGCTTCGCGCGAAAATCCCGGCCGTAGAGCCGGACATGATCCCAGCCGCAGATGCGCTCGATTTCCTTCGGGTCCATGCCGGCCGGCGGCTCCCAGGTCTCCTCGCGCTCCATGTCGAGCGGCACCGAGAAGAAGGCGGTGCCGCCGGGCTTCAACACGCGGAAGCATTCGCGCATTCCCTGCGCATCGTCGGGAACATGCTCCAGCACGTGATGGCAGATCACATAGTCGAAATGGCCGTCGCCGAACTGGATCTTGGTGATGTCGACGACCGCATTGGCGACCTTGCTGACCTTCACGTCGCCGGCGACATAATCGGGGTTTGTCTTCCATTGCCGGAAGAACGGCCGCTCCGGCGAAAAATGCAGGATCGCCTTGTCGGACATGTCGGCGCCCGTGCGGCGCAGATAGAGCCCCATGATCCGGTCTCTCTCCTTGGAGGAGCAGTTCGGGCAGCGCGCCTCGGGCCGCGGCCCGACATCGAGGAACCGCCCCGTGAAATCGCAGACCGGGCAGGTGCGGGCCGGGATGCTCGCCAGGAACTGCCGCGGCTTGCGCACGGAGGCACGCATGTATTCTTGCACGAAGACGCTGAGATTCATGGATCGAATGGCCTCGGATAGCAAAGGTCTGCGGCGTCGCGCTTGTTCGGCGAGCTAAAGAGGGGGCGCGGGACTGTCAAATCCGATCGCCCGCTCCAGCGGCGCCGGCGGAGCCGCCACGTTGCGGCCGTACCCGATTTATAGAATGATGGTGTCGCATTCTAGAATAAGAGGTTTGGCCATGGGACTGAGCATCAAGAACCCGGCCGTTGAGTCGCTGGCACGCGATCTGGCGCGCCGCCACGGCAAGGGAGTGACCGAGATCATCCACTTGGCCTTGGTCGAGAAGGCGGAGCGTGACGGGTCGGAGATGACGCTTTGGGAGAAGATCGCGCCGATCCGCGAGCGGCTGGCAAAAGCTGGCAAGACTGGGTTGCAGGCTGACAAAGCGTTTTATGACGAACTGAACGGCGAGTACGAACGGCCGTGATCGTGGTCGATGCCTCGGCGATCGTCGGTATCATGGCCGGGGAAAACGGCAGCGAGGTGTTGGCTGCACGGCTTCATGCGCTGCCGCGAGGATCCGGCCGTCGATACGCTTCGACCGTCACGATCTGGGAAGCTGCCTGCGCGCTGGCGCGCATATGGAGCATCGATCGAAACGATGCATTTGCCGAGGTCGGTGAGTTCGTTGACGCAGCCGAGGTCGAGCCCATCGCGCCCGACATGGCGATCACCGCCCTAGCCATCGCCGCCTCCGAGCGCTACGGCATGGGTGGCGGTCGCCCGGGTATCCTCAACCTCGGTGACTGTTTCTCCTACGCCACGGCAAAGCATTTCAAGGCTGCACTGCTGTTCAAGGGCGACGATTTCGGCCGGACCGACATCGACTCCGCATAGCGTCGGCGGTAGCCGGCCAGGCCGATTCCGAACCAGAACGCGTTGAATCGCTGCGCGAACTTCCTGAATCACCGTCTCAAACATCGGAATCGATCTGGCAGCGACGGCGCACAATGCCTTGAAGCGATTCAGGTTTCGCTAACCATGTCGCAGTGGGAGCCGGTCGTCGCCGTTCGTGTGCTCTCTGGTGGCCATCGCGCCGCCTTGGGTGTATAGGCCCGCCTTCGCGCTGCAACGAGGTTAACGGCCGCGCGACTGTCAGTCAGGAGCAGACCCCATGTCCGAGCGGTGGACGCCAGAGAGCTGGAGGGCAAAGCCCGTCCAGCAGATTCCGGACTATCCGGACCAGGCAGCCTTGAAGGCGGTGGAGCAGCAGCTCGCCGGCTTTCCGCCGCTCGTTTTTGCGGGTGAGGCGCGCAAGCTGAAGAAGGCCCTCGGACAAGTCGCAAACGGCGAGGCCTTCCTGCTCCAGGGCGGAGACTGTGCCGAGAGCTTCGGCGAGCATTCGGCCGACAACATCCGCGATTTCTTCCGGCTGTTTCTGCAGATGGCGGTGGTCCTCACCTTTGCCGGCGGCTCGCCCGTGGTGAAGGTCGGGCGGATCGCCGGCCAGTTCGCCAAACCGCGCTCGGCCCCCACGGAGTCGATCGGCGGCGTCGAGCTGCCGAGCTACAAGGGCGACATCGTCAACGACAACGCCTTCACGCCGGAAGCGCGTATCCCCGATCCGCGCCGCCAGCTCGAGGCCTATCGCCAGTCGGCCGCAACGCTGAACCTGATCCGCGCCTTTGCGACGGGTGGCTACGCCAATCTCGACAACGCCCATCGCTGGATGCTCGGCTTCGTGAAGGATGCGCCGGCCTCGTCGCGCTACAACGAGGTCGCCGAGCGAATCACCGAAGCGCTCGACTTCATGCGCGCCATCGGCATAGATCCGGAGACGCATCCCGAGATGCGCACGACGGATTTCTACACCAGCCATGAGGCGCTGCTGCTCGGCTACGAGCAGGCGATGACGCGCACCGATTCGACGAGCGGCGACTGGTACGACACCTCGGGCCATATGGTCTGGATCGGCGACCGCACGCGCCAGCTTGACCACGCCCATGTCGAGTTCTTCCGCGGCATCCGCAATCCGATCGGCCTCAAATGCGGGCCGTCGATGACGGCGGACGGCTTGATGAAGCTGATCGAGGTGCTCGATCCCCAGAACCAGCCCGGGCGTCTCACGCTGATCGCACGCTTCGGCGCTGACAAGGTCTTCGACAACCTGCCGGCGCTTGTGCGGGCCACCAAGCGCGAGGGCCGCAACGTCGTCTGGTCCTGCGACCCGATGCACGGCAACACGGTCAAGGCGGGAAACTACAAGACGCGGCCCTTCGACCTGATCCTGACCGAGGTGAGGAACTTCTTCGCCGTGCATCAGGCCGAGGGCACCCATGCCGGCGGCCTGCACCTGGAAATGACCGGCAAGAACGTCACGGAGTGCACCGGCGGCGCCCGGGGCATGACCGACGCGGACCTGAACGATCGCTACCACACGGTCTGCGACCCGCGCCTCAACGCGGAGCAGGCGTTGGAACTGGCGTTCCTCGTCGCCGAACTCGTTAAGCGCGAGCGGGCAGGGCGGGCGCGGCCTGAGGTCGAGGCGGCGGAATAATCCGCGCCGCAGTTGGCATAGCAAAAGGCCGGGGCTCAGCCCCGGCCGTCGATCTCAAACTGTTCAGGTGTCAGAACTTGAGGCCGGCCGCGACCCGCGCCGTGTTGACCGTCGTCGTCGTGCCCTCGACATCGGCGAAGCGGATGAGCTGGTATTCCGCTCGCACGAACAGATTGTCGGTCAGCGCCATGTCGATGCCGCCGCCTAAAGCGAGGCCAAAGCCGTAGACGTTGGTCTTGGAGTTCCCGACGGTCAGGGGATAGCCTGCAGCGACCACGTTGTTCTGCACTACGCCGGTGATCGGATTGATCCGCGTGAAACGATAGGTCGCGTCGATGGTCGACGTCGTGTCGAAGCGGCCGACAGCACCGCCGACTGTCGCGAACGGCATGATGCGGCCATAGGCCCAGCCCATGCGCAGGCGCGCGGTTGCATAATCTTGCAAGGTCGCGCCCTGATTGGTGGCCAGGGAAAAATTGTTGATGTCGCCATCGGACGTCTGGAATTGGCGTGCGATGAAATCTTTGATCGCATAGCGATGTTCCGAGCGGGTGTAATCCGCCTCGAAGCCTAGAATCACGTCGCCAAAGGCGAAGTTGTATCCGCCGAAGCCGAAATAGGTCGCTCCGCTATCACGCTTGGTGGGCAGGTCACTGACGAGCCCGCCCATGTCGATCTCCGCCCCCAGAACCGTGTTCCGGTAGGCCGACCGCGCCAGTCCCTGCAGTCCTGTCCCTCCCGGAGCGAATTTCGTGTCTGACACGCCCGCACCGCCACCGAGGTAGAATCCGCTCCAGTTCATCGTCCCCGAATCGAAACCGTTCGGCGCCTGCGGCGCGTCCTCGATCTGCGATCCGCGCAGGACCGGGTAGTCGGCCGCCTGTGCGGCAGGGCCTGTGACCGAGGCGAGGCCGAGCGTGGCGACGCCGGCTAGCATGAGTGAGCGGATACGCATGATGGTCTCTCCGAACCAGCCGGCCATCGTCACTGACAGGCGCGACACGATTCATGCGCGATTAACCCTAACGACCGGTTAAGCGCCGACGCGCAGCTATGCGGGAGCCCACATTGCTGGTGCCCCGCCGCCGCGCTACAGCCGGGCTCATGAGCTCGAACTCCCTCCGCATCGCTTTGGCGCAACTGAACCCGACTGTCGGCGACATTACCGGCAATGCGGCAAAGATCGGCGCCGCGCGCGCATCCGCCCGGCAGGTGGGAGCGGATCTGGTGATGTTCCCTGAGCTCTTCCTCTGCGGTTATCCGCCCGAAGACCTCGTGCTGAAACCCGCCTTCCAGGATGCCTGCCGCAAGGCCTGCGAGGCGCTGGCGCGCGAGACCGCCGATGGCGGACCGGCCCTGCTCGTCGGCCTGCCCTGGCTGGAGGAGGGCAGGCTCTACAATGCCTATGCCCTGCTCGACGGCGGTTTGATCCAGTCGGTGCGCTTCAAGGTCGATCTGCCGAATTACGGCGTGTTCGACGAGAAACGCGTTTTTTCGCCGGGACCGCTGCCCGGCCCGGTGGTGTTCCGCGACAGGGTCCGGCTCGGATTGCCGGTCTGCGAGGACATCTGGGGCGAGGATGTCGTCGAGTGCCTGGCCGAGACCGGAGCCGAGATACTGCTCTCGCCCAATGGCTCGCCGTTTCGTCGTGGCGTGATGGACGAGCGCATGAGCGTCGCCGTGGCGCGCATCGTCGAATCCGGCCTGCCGCTGGTCTATCTCAACCAGATCGGCGGCCAGGACGAACTCGTCTTCGACGGCGCCTCCTTCGTCCTGAACGCTGACCGGACGCTGGCGCATCAGCTTCCTGCCTTCCGCGAAAGCCTCGTCGTCACCGACTGGGTGCGCGAAGGCGGCGGCTGGCAGTGCAAGCCTGGAGCGGTCGCGGAGATCGAGACCGGCGCTCGGGCCGACTACGCCGCCTGTGTGTTGGGCTTGCGCGACTATGTCGAGAAGAACCGCTTTCCGGGCGTGGTGCTGGGTCTGTCGGGCGGTGTCGATTCGGCGCTGTGCGCGGCGATGGCCGTCGATGCGCTGGGCCCTGAGCGGGTCCATGCCGTCATGCTGCCCTCCCGCTTTACGGCGCAGCGCAGTCTCGACGACGCAAAGTCTTGCGCCGACGCGCTCGGACTGCGCTACGAGATCGCCCCGATCGCCGGACCGCTCGCGGGCTTCGAGCCTGTGCTTGCGCCGCTGCTCGCCGGCACCGACCGCCGCATCGCCGACGAGAACCTGCAGAGCCGCATCCGCGGCACGATCCTGATGGCGATTTCGAACGCGCAGGGCTCGATGCTGGTCACGACAGGCAACAAATCCGAGATGTCCTGCGGCTACGCCACGCTCTATGGCGACATGAGCGGCGGCTTCAACCCGGTCAAGGACCTCTACAAGACGGAGATTTACCGTCTCTGCACCTTGCGCAATGGCTGGAGGCCGATAGGCGCACTGGGGCCCGACGGCATCGTCGTCCCGGCCTCGATCCTCGAGCGGCCACCCTCCGCGGAACTCAGCGAAGGTCAGACCGACCAGGACATGCTGCCGCCCTATGATGTGCTCGACGCCATTCTCGACGGCCTCGTCGAGCAGGAACTGCGCGTCGCCGATCTCGTTGCGAAGGGCCACGATCCCGTAATCGTGCAGCGGGTCGAGCAGATGCTGCGCCGCGCCGAGTACAAGCGCCGGCAGGCGGCGCCCGGCGTCAAGATCACCGCCCGAAATTTCGGCCGTGACCGGCGCTACCCGATCGTCAATGGTTTCGTGGATTCAGGCGAGCCGGCACATGTGCCCAATGGTGGACTGGTGAAGGGCGTCGGCAAGGGAGGCGGGGAGAGCTTCGATTTTTGAGACGATTGTCGCTGCCCGGCAAACGCGCCATAAGCCACCGATGACTCCACCGTTCGTCCGCACCGCCCCGTCTCCGACCGGCTTCCTTCATATCGGCAACGTCCGGTCGATCATGTTCAACTGGCTGTTTGCGTGCCGCCATGGCGGCCGCTTCCTGCTGCGTTATGACGATACCGATGCTGTCCGCTCGAAGCCAGAATTCGCCGAGGCGATCGCGGAAGACCTGGCCTGGCTCGGCGTCGTGCCCGATCGTGTCATCAGGCAGTCGGATCGATTGGCCATCTATGACGCTGCCGCGCAACGCCTGCGCGACGCCGGACGCCTCTACCCTTGTTACGAGACGGCCGACGAACTCGATCGCCGCCGCAAGCGCCAGCTCGCGCGGGGCCTGCCGCCGGTCTACGATCGCGCCGCGCTCAAGCTGACGGCACAGGACAAGGCTCAGCTCGAAGCCGAAGGCCGCAAGCCGCATTGGCGCTTCCTGCTGGAGCCGCGCATCGTCGCCTGGAGCGATCTCATCCGCGGCGAGGCCCATGTCGATTGCGCCTCGCTGTCGGATCAGGTGTTGATCCGCGAGGATGGCAGCTATCTCTACCATCTGCCCTCCGTCGTCGATGATGCGGAGACCGGCATCACCCACGTCATCCGGGGCGAGGACCACGTCACCAACACGGCGGTCCAGATCCAGATCTTCGAGGCGTTGGGCGCAAAGCTTCCTGTCTTCGGCCATCACAACCTGCTGACCACCGCGAGCGGGGAGGGGCTGTCCAAGCGGCTCGGCCATCTCTCCCTGCGCGGCCTGCGAGAATCCGGCGTCGAGGCGCTGGCGGTCGCGGCGCTCGCCGTGCTGGTCGGCTCGTCGGACGCGGTGCGGCCGGTCGCCAGCCTCGATGAACTCGCAGATCTGGTGGATCTCGCGCATGTCTCGCGCGCGCCGGCAAAGTTCGACGAGCACGAACTGGAGGCGCTGAGCGCCCGCACGCTGCACCAGCTGCCCTATGAGGCCGTGGCCGAGCGGCTGGCCGGTCTCGGCGTCGATGGCTGTGAAGCCTTCTGGTTAGCGATCCGGGGCAACCTCGCGAAAATCGACGAGGCGCGCATGTGGGATGAGGTGGTCCGCGGCCAGCTGGCGCCCGTGATCGTCGACCCGGACTTCGCTGCGACCGCAGCGTCGGTGCTGCCGCCCGAGCCTTTCGACGCGACGACATGGAAGAGCTGGACCGCCGCCGTCTCTGCCGCGACCGGGGCGAAGGGCAAGGCCCTGTTCATGCCCCTGCGGCAGGCCCTCACCGGGCTTGATCACGGCCCGGAGCTCGCCGCCCTGTTGCCGCTGATCGGCCGCGACAAGGCGCTGAGGCGGCTGGCAGGCGAGGCGGCCTGAGCCCACCGTCATTCTCGGGCGCTGCAAGGCAGCGAGCCGAGAATCTCGTGACGAGTGCGGGCTGGTTTCAGAGATGGTCGGGTCAAGCCCGACCATGACGTGAGCCTCTTATTCAATCGTGCCGGTGCATCGCCGAGTCATGCTTGGTGTCGCGCATCGTCGCGTAGACGAGCAGCGACAGGAAGATCACGCCCGCGAGGTAGTAGTAGAACCACTCCTCATGGCCCTGCTGCTTGAAGAACAGCGCGATCGCGGGCGCCGTGCCGCCGAAGATGGATACCGTGACGGCATAAGGCACCGCGATGCCGGTCGCCCGGATCGAGGTCGGGAACAGCTCTGCCTTCACGACGGCATTGATCGAGGTGTAGCCCGCGACGAAGAGCCAGGCACCCGAGATGAGCAGGAAGGCGATCCAGGGCGATTTCGTTCCCGCCAGCGCCGTTAGGATCGGCACGGTCAGCAGCGTGCCGGCGACGCCGAAGAAGATCAGGAGCGGCTTGCGGCCGATGCGGTCCGAGATCGCGCCATAGATCGGCTGCAGGATCGCGGCAAAAATCAGCGAGCCCGCGATGACATAGGTCGTGGTCAGGTCGGAAAGCCCGACGGTCTGCTTGACGAAGGTCTGCATATAGGTGGTGAAGGTGTAGAAGGCGGCCGTCCCGCCGGCCGTCAGCCCGACCACGATCGCAATCTCGCGCGGGTATTTCAGCAGGCCGCGGATCGAACTCTGGCGCTTGACCGGCTCCTTCGTGGCCGCGTTGAAGGCATCCGTTTCCTGCATATGGCGGCGCATGAACATCGCCGTGATCGCCAGCAGCGCCCCGATGACGAAGGGAATGCGCCAGCCCCAGGCGACGAGCTGCTCATGCGTCAGAAAGACGTTCTGAAGCAGCAGCAGGACGAGAATGGCGGTCAGCTGCCCGCCGATCAGCGTGACGTACTGGAAGCTCGAATAGAAGCCGCGATGCTCCGGGTCGGCCACCTCCGAGAGATAGGTCGCGCTCGCCCCGTACTCGCCGCCCAGGCTCAGGCCCTCGATGATGCGCGCCAGCGCGAGCAGGGCAGGGGCCGCAAAGCCGATCGAGGCATAGGTCGGCGTTACCGCGATGATCAGCGAGCCGAAGCACATCATCACGACGGAGATCGTCAGCGAAAGCCGCCGGCCGTAGCGATCGGCGAGATGGCCGAACAGCCAGCCGCCGAGCGGGCGTACGATGAAACCGGCCGCGAACAGCGTCGCGGCATTGAGCTGCTGCACGACCGGGTCGCTCGACGGGAAGAAGGCAGGCGCGAAATACAGCGCGAACGCCGTATAGGCGTAGAAATCGTACCACTCGACGAGATTGCCGACGGAGCCGACGAAGATCGCCTTGATGCGCCGTTTCGCGTCGGCGAGTTCGATCGGGTGGGCGTGGTGGGGCGCGGCGGTATCGGACATGGCGGCCTCTGGGCCTGGGTCGTCGGAGCTGCCGGTGCGTTCGCGACAGGCGCGAGGCAACGTCCCCATCCGGTGCACCCCCAGGCGAAGGTTGAACGACTGCCCGTCGTTATGCGCCGCCACCACCCATGCGTCCAGCGCCTGATCTCGACGTCGAAGCTGTGCTGGTATGGCTCTGGTGCATGGAACTCCTGCCGGTCGCCGTCAGGGTCGGGCGACCGTGGGTGCCAGATTGGGCGCGAGATTGGGGGCGACGATCCTCACCGTGCGCTTCTCGCCGGTGACGCTGCGGGTCTCGCGCGTGAGCCCGTCGCCCTTGTCGAGAACCCGCTCGCCGACCGTGCGAGGCCCGACGCCGGCCGATTCCGTGCCCGATGTCGGAGAATTCTCCGAGGGTAGCGGCTTCTCGTCGGGCAGCTCAGGGGGCGGGCTGGCGGCCGCAGCCGCAGCCGGCGTCGGCGCGGGCGCGGGCGCGGCGCCCTTGCGCTTGGGGTCGGCCTTCGGATCGACCCTCGGGCGCGACAGCTCGGCGGCACGCTGCTCGGTGACGATGATGTCGCCCTTGCGCTTGTCGAGCAGGTATTCGGCGTCCTTCAGGGCTTGCGACCAGCTCTGGCCCTGGCCGCGACAGGTGCAAGCTGCATCAAAACTGCGCTGGTATTTGCCGGCATTCGGCAGCGACTGGTAGGGCTGGCCCGTGCTGCGCGAGACCGCGTTCTGGATGTCGCTGCCATTGGTCATGCCATAGGCTGTCGTCTCCGCGCCCGGACAGAGCGCCTGGCACATCTCGTCGGCGCCCTCGCGCCCGTTGGGGGTGTTGGCGAGCGGGAAGAAGAAGCCGTCGCAGCTGCGCACGCAGACGGTCTGCGGGCCGCCCAGACGCGGCTTTTCCGGTTCCAGCGGCTGGTCGGGGTCGAGGCCGGGCAGGGTCGAATCGACTTCGCCGCGGCGTGGCTCGATCCCGAAGATCGTTTCGAAGAAGCCGCGCTGCTGCTGCGGTGCGCCCCGGCAGTTGTTCTCGATCGCGGCGGCGAGCTGAGCCCGTCGCTGGGTGTCGCCGCCGCCTTGCGCCTGTCGCTGGAGTGCACCGTACTGGGCCTGCAATTGGCCGATCTGGGCGCGCAAGGACCCGCATTGCGGCGGCGGCTGGTCGCCGAAGATCAGGAAGCCGCCGCGCTCGCAGCCTATCGCGCGGTACTGTTCCGTGGCCTGCGACAGCTGGGCGCCGGCCCGGCGCGCCGCCTCGGCCACGCGCGGATCGCTGTTGCGCTGGCCCTGCAGGCTCGCCAGCTCGGATCGCCACGCATTGCAGGCCGGGGATTGCGCATAGGCCGCACCGCTCAGGCCGGCCAGCGCCATCAGCACCGCACCAAAGCGTCTGGAAAATTGGACTATCATCGCCGGTCGGGCCACATCACCTGTTTGCCGGTCCAGCCAGTGCCGAACCATTGCCGTTGCCCGTCACATCATCAGCCAAACGCGACCGAACTAAGGACTGCTGCGGCGTACCGGCACTCAACCACGCAGCGCCACGAGCTTATCCGCATGGCATATTTGCGTGATGCCAGCAATCAGGCTTCGTCCTCGCGATACCCGCCGGCGAGATGGCGGCCTCTTTCGGTCAGCGTCGATAGAACCCGTTCGAAAACCTTCAGCTCGTCGGGCGAGATGCCCTCGATCCAGCGCTGCTGGAACGCGAGCGCCAGCGGCACGATCTGCGCATAGATACGGGTCCCGGCTTGCGTGAGGGTGACGAAGGATTCGCGCCGATCCTGCCGGTTCTCGGCGCGCGCAACCAGCCCGCGCTTCTCCAATTCGCCGACCGCTCGCGAGACCTTGGTCTTCTGCATCTGGGCGAGATCGCCGATGTCGCGTGCCGTCAGCTTGCCGAATTCACCGAGCTGCGCGACGACGCGCCATTGCGGAATGTCGATGCCGAAATGCTCCGCATAGATCCGCCCGAGCGCCCGGCTGGCGAAGAAGCCGACGACGTTGAGCCTGTATGGCAGGAACTGCTCGAGCCGCAGCTGCGCCTGAGCCTGGGGCGGCTCGCGGTCCGGCTGGAGCTTTTTTTGCGACATGGGTTTCACTTGCAGGCGGGTTTGGATGACCTCGCGGTCGCCCAAACCCGGAGAGCCAGTCGCCGGACGCCGTCGCCGGACTCGCCGACTGCGGGTGATGCGATGGTCGCGACCAGACTCAGCGCGACCGCAGCCGGTTCATGAACGAATCGTAGGACAGCTCCGCCACCTGCCACCAGAGCAGGTTCTCGCCGCGGAAGGCGACCATCGAATCGTAGCCGGCCTTGAATTCGGGGCTCTTGGCCGAGGTCTCAGCGTAATATTCTTCCGCCGCCTTAAGCGCCGCTTCCATGATCGGCATCGGGAATGCCTTGAGCTGCGCGCCCTGCGCGACCAGTCGGCGCAGCCCGCCGGGGTTCACGGCGTCGTATTTCGCCAGCATCCAGTTGTTGGCCGCCTCGCAGGCGTGCTGGACGATGGCCTGATAGTGCTTGGGCAGCTTGTTCCACTGCTCCTGGTTGATGACGAGGTGCAGCATAGCGCCGCCCTCCCACCAGCCGGGGTAGTAGTAGTATTTCGCCACGCGCACGAAGCCGAGCTTCTCGTCGTCATAGGGGCCGACGAACTCGGCCGCGTCGATCGTACCGCGCTCCAGCGCCGGATAGACGTCGCCGCCGGCGATCTGCGTCGGCACCACGCCGAGCTTGGCCAGCACCGCCCCGCCCATGCCGCCGATCCGGAATTTCAGCCCCTTGAGGTCGTCGAGCCCGGTCAATTCCTTGCGGAAGAAGCCGCCCATCTGGCAGCCGGAATTGCCGCAGGGGATCGAATAGGCGTTGAACTTGGCCAGCGCCGCATTGACGATCTGCTCGCCGCCGCCGAAATACCACCATGAATGCTGCTGGCGCGCATTGAGCCCGAACGGGATGCCGGTTCCCAGCCCGAGCGTCGGATCCTTGCCGATATAGAAATAGGTCGGCGTATGCGCGCATTCGACCGTGCCAGAGGTCACCGCGTCGAGCGCCTGCAGGCCGGGCACGATCTCACCGGCCGAGAAGGTCTGAACCTGGAACTTGCCGTCCGTCGCGTCGGACATGAACTTCGCGAACTGTTGGGCGGTGCCGTAGATCGTGTCGAGCGACTTCGGGAAGCTCGACGTCAGGCGCCATTTCACCTCCGGCATCGACTGTGCGATGGCGGGCATTGCCACCGGAGTCGCAGCGGCGGCAAGAGCCCCTGTTTTCAAAAACTCGCGGCGTTTCATAAGGTCGTCTCCCAAAAGTTTGTTGCGCTCTTATTGGCGCGTCCCGGGAGGAATGAAAAGACATGAAACTCGCCTCGCTCAAGCACGGACGGGATGGCCGTCTCGTCGTCGTCTCGAAGGATCTCACCCGCGCCACCGACGCCTTCCCGGTCGTGCCGACGCTGCAGGCCGCGCTCGACGATTGGGACCGGAATGCTCCGCGTCTGGCCGATCTGTCGGAAAGCCTGGAGCACGGCTTCGTGCCGTCCTTCCGCTTCCACGAGCATGACTGCGCGGCGCCGCTGCCGCGGGCGTATCAATGGCTCGATGGCTCCGCTTACGTGAACCATGTCGATCTGGTTCGGAAGGCGCGGGGCGCGCAGATGCCCGAGAGCTTCTTGACCGATCCGCTGATGTACCAGGGCGGCTCCGATTCCTGCCTGGGTCCGCGCGAGCCGATCCATGCCCGCAGCGAGGAGCATGGCATCGATTTCGAAGGCGAGATCGCGGTGGTGACGGGTGACGTCCCGCTCGGCCTCACTGCAGAGGCGGCGCATGGCCATATCCGTCTCGTGATGCTGGCAAACGATGTCAGCTTGCGGAATCTGATTGCGAGCGAACTGGCGAAAGGCTTTGGTTTCGTTCAGTCAAAGCCGCCGACGGCGTTCTCGCCGGTCGCGGTCACGCTCGACGAACTGGGCGATGCCTGGGCCGGCGGCAAACTGCGCCTGCCCCTGCTCGCCCTGCTGAATGGCAAGCCGTTCGGCAGGCCCGATGCCGGCGTCGACATGACCTTCGATTTCGGCACACTGATCGCCCATGCGGCCAGGACGCGGCCCCTGTCGGCCGGCACGATCATCGGCTCCGGCACCGTTTCCAACCGGGATGCCGGCGGCGGTCCGGGCCGGCCGCTGGCAGCGGGCGGAGCAGGCTATGCCTGCATCGCCGAGCAGCGAATGGTCGAAACGATCATCGACGGTTCAGCTTCGACACCGTACCTGCGCTATGGCGATACGATTCGCCTCGAGATGAAGGACGCCGCCGGACACTCTATCTTCGGCGCCATAGAACAGGACGTCCTGCCCCATGCAGAGCCCACAGCCAGCTGACAAGCCCGGCCTCGCCGCCAGTGCCGGTCTCGGCGGGAACCCCGTCTCCTTCGACGAGATCGACGACGGCATCTACGCCTACATCGCCGATGGCTGCTCGAACACCGGTGTCGTCGTCGGCGACGACAGCGTGCTGGTGTTCGATGCGCAGGCGACGCCGAAGATGGCGCAGGCCGTGATCGACCGCGTGCGGTCCGTCACGGACAAGCCCATCCACCATCTCGTGCTGTCGCACTACCACGCCGTGCGCGCGCTGGGCGCGCCGGCCTATGGTGCACGCCAGATCGTCTGTTCGGACGAGGCGCGCGACCTGATCCTGGAGCGTGGCGAGCAGGAAAGGGCAAACGAGATCGCGCGCCATCCGCATCTGTTCCGGGGCGCGGAAACGATCCTGCCCGATCTGACCTGGCCGACCACGACCTTCTCGGAGGACTGCTCGATCTGGCTCGGGCGCCGCGAGGTGCGCCTGATCAGGCTGGGGCGCGGCCACACCACCGGCGACATCATCGCCTTGATCCCGGACTGCTCGATCTCGTTCGTCGGCGATCTTGTCGAACATGGGGCCGCGCCCTATTGCGGCGACGCCCATTTCGAGGACTGGCCGGCGACGCTCGATGATCTCTCCCAGATCGGTTCGGTCGCGATGCTGCCGGGCCGAGGCGCGGCGTTGATCGGCCCGTCCGCCGTCTCGGATGCGATCGCCGCGACGCGGGCCTTTCTCAGGGATCTTTACGAGGCCGTGGGCGCGAAAGCGGAAGGTGTCCACTCCTTTCGCGAAACCTTCGAGCATGTTCACGCTACGCTGAAACCGGCCTATGGCGATTTGGCCGATTTCGACCGCTATCTGCCGTTCAGCGTCAGCCGCGCTTATGACGAGGTCGGCGGGCTCGACCGTCCCCGGATCTGGACCGACGAGCGCGACCGGCAGATGTGGGCGCAGCTGCGGGGGTAGTGCGGAGCGTCGTTGCTGTTCCGTAGAGGCTTGGCGTCGGCGGGCGAGGCGCGCTAAGCCTTGAACGAACCATCGGCCGCCGCGAGACCCGAGAGCATCATGATCGAATCCGTGCCGTTCTATCCCGACACCATTCCGCTCGCCTTCTTCGTATGGGGGCCGGTGCTGGTCATGTTGCTGTTCTGGCTGGTCGGGGCCTGGGCCAGTCGCCAGCGCGTGGCGCGGCTGCTCGAAAACGACTGGAACGGCTTCAATGCCGCCGACATCGAAAAACTGTTCTCCGCCTATGGCGAGGAGCGGCGGGCGCGCTATCGCAACCGCGTTCTGCCGGCCGACATGGCCTGCGCCTTCACCTATGCGATCGTCGGCGCCGTCACCGTCGCCGGCCTTTCGATGCGGGGCTATCCCTGGTGGGTGGCGGCGCTCTGCGGCGGCGGCTGGCTCTTCGGCGGCCTTTGCGACGTTGTCGAGAACCTCGCCATCGCGCGCCTGCTGGACAAATACCCGACGATCGTGCCGGGCGATGTCGCCATGGCGTCGGGCTTCACGCGGCTGAAGCTGGTGCTGTTCACCGCCGGAATCGTCGGCGCGCTCGCCGCAGTCTATCTCGCCTTCCGGCCGATCGCGATCCCGGTCTGATCGTTGCGCCAGCGCACCTGCGACAGCCGCAGGAAGGCGCAGGGAAAATCGGGCAGGCCCATCATGGCGGACGGCCGATCCGCCTCGCGTACAAAGCCGAGCCGTCCGGCGAGCTTCAGCGAGGCCGTGTTGAGCGGGTGAGTGAAGATCACGATTTCCGCAAGCCCGAGGGCCTCGAAGGCATGTGCCAGCAGGCGGCTGGCGGCTTCAACCGCATAGCCACGCCCCCAATGCCGCATCTCGAAGCGGTAGCTCAGTTCGACCCGCCCAAGCGCCGGACCGTCCGCGATCAGCCCGACATAGCCGATAAGATCGTCGTCCTGCCCACGCCGACTGACGGACCAGTAGCCGAGCCCCTGCGCGACATAGGTGAAGCTGCGCTTGGCTAGCCCCTCGACCTGCATGAAGGGGTCGTCGGTCGGCGCGATGAAGCGCATCACCTCCGGGTCGGAATTCATCGCCGCGATGCGTACGAGATCGCCTTGGTTGCGAGGACGCAGCACAAGGCGTTCCGTCGCCAGTTCAGGCTGTATGCCAGGCTGCATCGTGAAGGCTTGTTTGCTTTCGAGTTCTTGATGGCGTCATGCGTTCGTCACCGCGGCTCTGGCATGGCCGTATCGGCCATCCCATATCGCCCGAGTCCATATCGCTGCGGCCACTGCGCAGGCCAATATGTCAGGAGAATGAAATGCTGCCGTTCCGCCGTTCCGCTCTTGCCCTGCTCGGCGTCGTGCTTGGCCTTGCGGCTGCCGCGCCCGCCGTCGCGCAGGAGGATCTGATCCTGCGCAAATCGACTGTCTGGAAGATGCTGACGCCCGACGACAGGCTCGCGATCTACGGCGTCGATGACCCGGTCGTCGAGGGTGTCGCCTGCCATTACACCGTGCCTGAAAAGGGCGGCGTCGCCGGCATGTTCGGCCTGGCCGAGGAACTGTCGGACATCTCGCTTGCCTGCCGCCAGATCGGCCCGATCAGGTTCAAGGAGAAGTCCGAGCAGGGCGACGTCGTCTTCCGCGAGCGCCGCTCGCTGATCTGGAAGAAGATGCAGATCGTGCGCGGCTGCGACGCCAAGCGCAACGTGCTGATCTACATGGTCTATACCGACAAGCTGATCGACGGCTCGCCGAAGAACTCCACCTCCAGCGTCCCGATCATGCCCTGGGGCGGAACGGCCGAGCCGGCCAGATGCGGGGAATGGGTGAAGTAAGAAGAGTAGGCTGACGACGTCTCAACCGCCGCAGGTGATCACCAGCGGCGTCTCGACCTCGGCGGTCAATGTCGCCTTCGCCAGCGTCCCGGTAAAATCCTCCCGGGTGGCGAGACCGAAACTGGTCGACTTGGCGAAGCCTTGCGCCTCGCAATAAGCATTGGCGACGATCTCGCCGCATTCGGATTTCGAAGAGATGCAGTCGGCGACGCCGTAGCCGTCGCTGGCCGGGATCACGAAGGTGCGCTGCTCGTTGGCGGCGGCGACGGTGCGGGTCGTCGGCAGGATCGAGAGCGAAATGCCGGCACCGACGATTCCGAAAAGGCCAACCAGAGCGATGGCGCGGCGCATGAGAAACATTCCTGGAAAGCGTTGAGACGGGCGGACAACCCGCGAGGCGCGAGCATGGTTCCGGACCGTTAAAATTGTCTGAATGAGCAGGTCGGGCCGCTGTGCCCCGCCGTCGCGGCGGGGCGCCCTCTTGACGCAAAGCCCGCTTGCAGGCAAGCAGAATGTCATGACCGGAGCCGCCGCCCTGATTTGTCGGATTTGCCGCTAGCATTCGCTGGCCGGCTGCTCACGTCCTCGTCTCCGAAAAGACCTGACACGAAGCGCCCCGGCCAGCGGCCAGGATACGCTTTTCGTTTTTCAGGACCGTCGCGATGTCTTCCCAACTCAGGCTCTACAACACGCTGACCCGGACGAAGGAGCCCTTCGCTCCGATCGACCCCGACAACGTCCGCATGTATGTCTGCGGCCCGACGGTCTATGACTACGCCCATATCGGCAATGCGAGGCCGGTCATCGTCTTCGACGTGCTCTACCGGCTGCTCCGGCATCTCTATGGCGAAAGCCATGTCACCTACGCCCGCAACCTCACCGACGTCGACGACAAGATCAACGCCCGCGCCGCCCGCGACTTTCCGAGCCTGCCGCTGAACCAGGCGATCGGCAAGGTTACGGCCGCCACCACGGCGCAGTTCCATGCCGATATCGCCGCACTCGGCAACCTGCCGCCGGACGAGGAGCCGCGCGCCACCAACCATATCGAGGAGATGAAGGCGATCATCGAGCGCCTGATCGCGCGTGGCGTCGCCTATGTCGCCGAGGAGCATGTGCTATTCCATGTGCCGGCCGTCGCGCATCTGCGCAACGCGCCGAAATACGGCTCGCTCGCCCGCCGTCCGCTCGACGAGATGATCGCCGGCGCACGGGTGGATGTGGCGCCCTACAAGCGCGACCCGATGGATTTCGTCCTCTGGAAGCCGAGCCGCGACGGGATCGATCCCGGCTGGTCCTCGCCCGCCGGCATCGCCACGCCCGGCCGCCCCGGCTGGCATATCGAATGCTCGGCCATGTCGATGGCGAAGCTGCTCGAACCCTTCGGCGGCGGGCTCTCCTGCGACGATCCCGCCAAGAACGTCTTCGACATCCATGGCGGCGGCATCGACCTCGTCTTTCCGCACCACGAGAACGAGATCGCCCAATCCTGCTGCGCCTTCGGGGGGCCGGATGGCAGCGGACGCATGGCGAACTACTGGATGCACAACGGCTTCCTGCAGGTCGAAGGCGAAAAAATGTCGAAAAGCCTCGGCAACTTCGTCACGATCAACGAACTGCTGGAGACGGAGACGTTCGGCGGGCGGAAATGGCCCGGCGAGGTGCTGCGGCTTGCGATGCTGAAGACGCATTATCGCCAGCCGATCGATTGGACGGTGAAAGCGCTGGAGGAGGCGGAGGCCACCCTGAGGAGTTGGCAGCCTCTGGTTCGCAATATCTCGAACCATCCGGCAGAGGCTCCGCGCAATGTTAACGACGAAGTCGTGAAGGCGCTGCTCGACGATCTCAACACCGCCAAAGCAATGGCTGCGCTTCACTCATTAGCTCGCATCGCTAAAAACGGAGATGGCAAAGCGGCTTCGTCGCTCGCTGCGACGGTCGATTTCTTAGGGTTCCGACGCCACGCTTGGGACGCCGACGATCAGGCGCTGACGTTCAAAATGGTGACTGACGATGCCTATGAAACAAGGATCAGGGAGCTGATCGAAGCCCGCGAAAATGCCCGCCGCACCAAAAACTTCGCCGAATCCGACCGCATCCGCGACGAACTCGCCGCCATGGGCATCGCGCTCAAGGACGGTAAGGACCCCGCCACCGGCGAGCCGACCACGACCTGGGAGGTCAAGCGATGATGTCCCCGGCCTCCCGCGAACCCATCATCATCGCCGATGCCGGCCCCGTCCTGCGGCTGGCGGCGGCGGGTCTCTTGCCCATGCTCGCCCGCCTCAACCGCCGGATCGTCCTCGTCGATCGCATCGAGGACGAACTCGTCGGCGACGAGACCAAACCCTACGCCGGCGAGATCGCGCAATGGATCGCCGGCGAGGGCGATGCCCTGTTGCGTGTCTCCACGATCATCGGCGAAGGCATTGCCTCGCTGAAGGCGCGCGCGCGCACGCCCGAGGAGGATGCGCGGCTGAAATCCGGCCTGCGCAACTCCGGCGAACTGGCTCTGCGCGAATTCGTCGATCTCTGGCGGCCCGACACGGTTTCTTCAGCCGTCGTGCTCTATGAGGACCGCAAGGTGCCAAGCCTCTTTCTCGAGGTCGACTACCCGGTCACGCTGATGACGACGCGCGCCTTCGTGCGCACCGTCGCGTCCTGGGGCGTCAATCTCGATGCGCCGGCCGCCCTCGAGGCGGTTGCCGCGATCTACGATCTCAAGCCCGCCATGGTCGGCGAGATCGATCCCGAAACGCCCGTCGATCTCCGGCGGCTTCCCAAGACGCTGGACGACACGCCATGACCCCCAAAATCCGCCCCGCCGGCTCCCTCTCCGTCGCGATCAAGCTCGTCATGCTGGCCATGGTCGTGCCGCGCGTGCTGCGCTTCAAACTGCGACGCAAGCCGTGACCGCCCAGCGCATTCACCTTCTGGACACTACGCTGCGCGACGGCGCGCAGACCACCGGGGTCGATTTCTCGCTCGACGACAAGCGCGCCGTCGCCGCCATGCTCGACAGGCTCGGCATCGACTATGTCGAGGGCGGCTATCCCGGCGCCAACCCGCTCGACACGGCGTTCTTTGCGCAAAAGCCGACAAAGCAGGCGAAGTTCGCCGCTTTCGGCATGACCAAGCGGGCAGGGCGCTCGGCCGCCAACGATCCCGGCATCGCAGCGTTGCTGGACGCGAAAGCCGACGCCATCGTCTTCGTCGCCAAGACCTGGGACTACCATGTCCATGTCGCGCTCGAGATCCCGCTCGAAGACAACCTCGCCGGCATCCGCGAAAGCGTCGCCGCCGCAAAGGCTGCCGGCCGCGAGGTCATGCTCGATTGCGAGCATTTCTTCGACGGGTACAAGGCCAACCCGGCTTACGCGCTGGACTGCGCCCGGACCGCCCATGAGGCCGGCGCACGCTGGGTCGTGCTCTGCGACACCAATGGCGGCACGCTCCCGGGCGAAATCTCGGCCATCGTCGCCGAGGTCGCAAAGGTCATCCCCGGCGAGAATCTCGGCATCCACGCCCATGACGATTGCGGCTGCGCCGTCGCCAATTCGCTGGTCGCGATCGAGGCCGGCGCGCGCCAGATCCAGGGCACGCTGAACGGGCTCGGCGAGCGCTGCGGCAACGCCAATCTCGTCACGCTGATCGGCACGCTGAAGCTCAAGGAGCGCTACAAGGACCGCTACGTCACCGGCGTCGACGACAGGCAGCTCGGCGAACTCACCCATGTCTCGCGCGCGCTCGACGAGATGTTGAACCGTGCGCCCAACCGCCACGCGCCCTTCGTCGGCGCCTCGGCCTTCGCGACCAAGGCCGGCATCCACGCCTCGGCCGTGCTGAAGGACCCGCGCACCTACGAGCATGTCCCGCCCGAGGCGACCGGCAACCTGCGAAAAGTCCTGATATCCGATCAGGGCGGCAAGTCGAACCTCAGCGCCGAGCTGGAGCGCATCGGCGTCACGCTGGGCCGTGACGACCCGCGGCTCGGCCGCCTGCTCGAAGAGGTCAAGGAGAAGGAGGCGCAGGGCTATGCCTTCGAGGGCGCCGATGCGTCCTTTTTCCTGCTCGCCAAGCGCATCCTGGGCGAGGTCCCTGCCTATTTCGAGGTCGAGCGCTTCAAGGTGAATGTCGAGCGCCGCTACAACGCAATCGGCGAACTTGTCACCTTCTCGGAGGCGATCGTGAAGGTGAAAGTCGGCGACGAGGTCCTGATTTCCGCCGCCGAGGGCGCCGCCGGCCCGGTCAATGCGCTGGATGTCGCGCTGCGAAAGGATCTCGGCCGCTACCAGTCGCTGATCGAGGGGCTGCGGCTGGTCGACTACAAGGTCCGCATCTTCCAGGGCGGCACCGACGCCGTCACCCGCGTCCTGATCGAATCCGCCGACGAGACGGGCGAGCGCTGGACCACGGTAGGCGTCAGCGCCAACATCATCGACGCCTCGTTTCAGGCGCTGGTCGACTCGATCACCTACAAGCTGGTCCGCGAGGGCGCGACGGCGTGAGAACTTTTCCTTCTCCCCTTGCGGGAGAAGGTGGCGCGCAGCGCCGGATGAGGGGTCGCGCTGCCCCAAATCGTCACAGTTGAAGTCGAACGGTGCATTGGCGTAGCGCGACCCCTCATCCGTCAGCGCTTCGCGCTGCCACCTTCTCCCGCAAGGGGAGAAGGGAACAAGCCCTCACTCCGTCAGCCGGATCACCCTGTCCCGGCACAAATCCATGCTCTCGCTGTCGCTCTCGGCGTCGTCGCTGAAACGCGCCAGCACGTAGTAGCTGCAACCGTCCGGCCTGGTCAGCTTGATCGCCGCGCTCTTGCCCGGTGCCAGCGGCTTGGCGAGCTTCCCGATCAGGCGGGGCTGCTCGCCGGTGGTGGCGATCTCGAAGGTCGTCAGCGGCGCGGCCCGCATGTTGGTGATGGTGATCTGGGCCGGCGGCTTGGCTCTTTGGGCCATGGCAGGTCCGGCCACGAGGATGGACGCAGTCCAGGCGGCAATCGTTGCGGCAGTCATAAGACGTTGAATTGTCGACATTGTCTCATCCCCATGGGCCAGCTTTTCGAAGTTCTCGGGATGATTTGACACCCCGCTTGAGACGAGAACAAGGCGCCTTCCGCGCTATCGCCGGCTCGCAGCGCCTGCACATGCATTCGCGAGCGAATGCGCCTATATCGGCAGCCCAACTGGAATCGTTTGAAAATGTCCCCGCCTGCCGCGCCCCATCCGGCGCCGATCGTTCCGCACTCCTTCGCGCTGCAGCCCGGCTCCGGTTTCGTCGCGACCTTCCGCGCGCTTTGGCCCTATCTCTGGCCGGCCGACCGGGCCGATCTTCGCAAGCGGGTCGTACTCGCCTTCATCCTGCTGGTGATGGGCCGCATCGTGCTGATGGGCGTGCCCTTCGCCTTCAAATGGACGACCGATGCGCTCGCCAATACGCCCTCCAGCATGGAGCGCTGGCTGCCGTGGCTCGTCGGCGCGCCGCTGGCGCTGACGGTGATCTACGGCCTGGCCCGCGTCGGGTCGGCGGCCTTTATCCAGCTGCGCGACGCGCTGTTCGCGCCGGTCTTCATGCATGCGGTAAGGACATTGGCGCTGCAGACCTTCGGCCACCTGCATCACCTCTCGCTGCGCTTCCATCTCGAACGCAAGACCGGCGGCCTGACCCGAGTCCTGGAGCGTGGCCGCAACGGCATCGAGGAGATGGTCCGGCTCGGCCTCAACCAGCTCGTGCCGGTCATCGTCGAGGTCACGCTGATCGTCGCCGTGCTGCTGGTGATGTTCGACTGGGTGTATGTCGTCGTGCTGGTCGTCATGGTGACGACCTATATGGCCTACACCATCAAGGCGACCGAGTGGCGCATTGCCATCCGCGGCGCCATGAACGAATCCGACACCGACGCCAATTCCAAGGCGATCGATTCGCTGCTCAACTACGAGACGGTGAAGTATTTCGGCGCTGAGGCCCGCGAGACCGCCCGGTACGATGTTTCGATGCTGCGCTACGAGCGCAATTCGGTGAAGGCCTACACCTCGCTTGCCTGGCTGAACTTCGGCCAGGCGGCGATCTTCGCGGCAGGGCTGACCCTGTCGATGGCGATGGCGGTGCAGGGCTTTCGCGCCGGCACACATACGGTCGGCGATTTCGTGCTGATCAACGCCATGCTGATCCAGCTCTACCAGCCGCTGAATTTCATGGGCACCGTCTATCGCGAGATCAAGCAGGCGACGCTCGACATCGGCGAGATGTTCAACCTGATCGGCCGAGATCCCGAAATCCAGGACAAGCCCGGTTCGCTGCCCTTGCGGGTCGATGCCGGCGAGGTCGTCTTCGAGGACGTGCACTTCGCCTATGTCCCGGAGCGGCCGATCCTGAAAGGTATCTCATTCACCGTGCCGCCGGGCAGGACGATCGCCATCGTCGGGCCCTCGGGTGCAGGCAAATCGACGATCTCGCGCCTGCTCTTCCGCTTCTACGAACCGGGTTCCGGACGCATCCTGATTGACGGCCAGCCCATCGCCGATGTCCAGCAGGTCAGCTTGCGCGCTGCGATCGGCATGGTTCCGCAGGATACGGTGCTGTTCAACGACACGATCGAATACAACATCCGCTATGGCCGGCCTGAGGCGTCGGAGGCCGAGGTCGAGGAGGCGGCGCGGCTCGCCCAGATCGACCGCTTCATCAAATCCCTGCCGGAGGGCTACGCCACCTCGGTCGGCGAGCGCGGCCTCAAGCTGTCGGGCGGCGAGAAGCAGCGCGTCGCCATCGCCCGCACCATCCTCAAGGGCCCGCCCGTGCTGGTGCTCGACGAGGCGACCTCGGCGCTCGATTCCTTCACCGAGAAGGAGATCCAGGACGCGCTCGACCGGGTCAGCGAGGGCCGCACGACGTTGGTGATCGCGCACAGGCTCTCAACCGTGATCAACGCCGATGAGATCATCGTCCTCGACAAGGGCCTGATCGCCGAGCGCGGCAGTCATCCGCAGTTGCTGGCGGCCAATGGTGTCTACGCGGCCCTCTGGAATCGCCAGCGCCAGGTCGATGAGGCCAAGGCAACGCTCCAGCGCGCCACGCAGGAAGAGGAGCCGAGCGTGCGGGTCAGCCTGACGTAACAGGGCAGGCGCCTTCCTTTATAATCGCTCGCATTTTCGGCACCGTTCCTGCATCTTCGGCCGTGCCGGATGCGTTGCGGCGGCGAGGTGAAGCGGGGGCTTTTTCCATGTTCGATCCGACGACATTCGTAGGCTTTCACACCTGGCTGAGCCTGATCGCTATCGTCGCGGGCTTTCCCATGGCGGCCGGCTTGCTCAAGGGCCACACGGTTCCGAACTGGACCGGCATCTTCCTCGCCACCGCCTTTGCCACCAGCGCGACAGGCTTCGGTTTCCCCTTCAATGGCGTTCTGCCCTCGCACATCATCGGCGCGATCTCGCTCGTGCTTGTCGCGATTGCGGGTTACGGTCTCTATGGCCGGGGCCTCGCCGGCGGCTGGCGGCGCGCCTATGCGATCACGGCCATGCTCACTTTCTATCTGCTCGTCTTTGTTCTGGTCGCGCAGCTCTTCTCCAAGGTGCCGTTCCTGCGCGCCATGGCGCCGACCCAGTCGGAGCCGCCCTTTGCCATCGCCGAAGGGCTCGTACTGGTCATTTTCGCGGCCTGGACCTGGCTGGCAACCCGGCGCTTCGCCGGGACAGGCTTTCGCCCGTCGGACAGCGCCGTTTCCCGCGTCAGCGCGTCGCGATGAAGAACAGGCGCGGGAAGGGCAGCAGCACGCTGCCGTCGGGCAGGGCAGGGTAGGCCTGCGCGATTGCCGTCGTATAGCGCTCCAGAAAGCCGGCTCGCTGCGCGTCGTCCAGCGGATCAAGGAAGGGACGCAGGCCTGCGCCTCTGAACCATTCCACGATCGCCTCCGGGCCTCCCGCCAAATGATGGAAATAGGTCGTGCGCCAGATGTCGGTCTCGGCGGCGACGCTGCTCAGGATGCGGAAATACCACTCCGCAGGCTGGCGCGTGCCGCGCGCGTTCGCGGCATTGGCAAGCGCTCCAGCCCATGGACCGTCGGCCGCGATCTCGCGCATCAGCACATGGGCCGGCTCGTCGAGATTGTCGGGCATCTGGACGGCCAGGCTTCCGCCCGCGCGGAGCTTCGTCATCAACGCCGGCAGCAAGGCCTCGTGATCGGGCACCCATTGCAGCGCCGCGTTGGAGAGGATCACGTCGAACGGGCCGGCATTTGCCCAGTTCGCGATATCGGCGACCTCGAAGGCGACATCCGGCAGGCGCTTGCGGGCCGCCGTGATCATGTCGGCGGACGAATCCATGCCCGAGATTTCGGCCTGCGGAAACCGCCCGCGCAGCAGTTCGGTCGAATTGCCCGGCCCGCAGCCGATATCGGCCGCGCGGCTGACCGCGCTCGTCTGGATACGGGCGAGCAGGTCCATCACCGGCCGGTTCCGCTCGGCCTCGAACTTGCTGTATTGCGTGGCGGACCAGGTCATCGGCATCTCCGGGGCGGCGTCGAACAAGTGCCCGCCTCGGCGCGGAGCATAGGGATGCCGGAGTTGAGGTTCCAGCCCTGGGGTGCGTCGTACTTCCCCTGCCGCCCATAACCTCCTAAACCACCGCCCAAGCCCTGCGCCCGACAGCCGCGCAGAGCACCATCACATTCGCGCCTGTTGGCGCTAAAGCCGCAATCGGAACCCCACCCTATGTCGCTCGTCGATTCCGTCCGCAAGGTGATCGTGCCCATCCACAAGGAGGGCTATGTCTTCATCGCCATCGGGCTCGTGGCCTCGCTCGTGCTCGGGCATCTCTGGACGCCGTTCGGCTGGATCGGCGCGATCATCACGCTCTGGATCTGCTATTTCTTCCGTGATCCGGTCCGCATCACCCCGCAGCGCGAGGGGCTGGTGATCTCGCCGGCCGATGGCCGCGTCAGCCAGATCGCCCTGGCCCTGCCGCCGCCGGAACTCAACCTCCCGGCCGAGCCGATGACGCGCATCTCGATTTTCATGAACGTCTTCGACTGCCATGTGAACCGCGCGCCCGTCTCGGGCCGGATCGTCAAGATGGCCTATACGCCGGGCTTGTTCCTCAACGCCGAGCTCGACAAGGCCAGCGACGACAACGAGCGCAACGCGCTGGCGATTGAAACCACGGCCGGCATCGTCGGCGTCGTCCAGATTGCGGGCCTGATCGCGCGCCGCATCGTGCCCTTCGTCAAGGAGGGCGAGGCGATCGCGACCGGCGAGCGCTTCGGCCTGATCCGCTTCGGCTCCCGCGTCGACGTCTACCTGCCGGTCAGCGTGATCCCGTTGGTGGGCGAGGGCCAGACCGCCATCGCCGGTGAGACGGTGCTGGCCGATTTTTCCGGCAGCGAACTGATTCCGCGGCCGTTCAAAGGGATTTGAGCTTTCAGGAGAAAGCGCGGGGAACCCTCTCCCAAAGGGAGAGGGCAGGGTGAGGGGTCGGACGCTCTCCGGATAGGGCGAATGTCCTGCCGCGCGGTGGGCTTTGCAGTATTCTGGTCGAACGTCCGTCACCTCACCCTGCCCTCTCCTTACAGGAGAGGGGTTCCCCGCGCTTCACGCGGCGACAGTGGCGAGTTCACACCCGCCTAGCCTCCGCCTGAAAAACCGCGTATTCCCGCTCGCATGAGCGACCTGTTTCCCCCTTTCGAGCCCGAGCGCGCCGAATCCAAGCGCGCCCGCTTCAAGCCCATCCCGTTCCGCCTGATCGCGCCCAACGTCGTGACGCTGCTCGCTTTGTGCCTGGGCCTGACCGCGATGCGCCTCGTCGTCGAGGCCAAATTCGAGATGGCCACGATCTGCATCCTGATCGCAGCCGCGCTCGACGGCGTCGACGGGCGCTTGGCGCGTATGCTCAAGGGCACCTCGCGCTTCGGCGCCGAGCTCGATTCGCTGTCGGATTTCGTCAATTTCGGCGTCGCCACCGGCTATGTGCTGTGGATCTTCGTCCTGCACGACCTGAAATCCTTCGGCTGGATCATCGTTCTGACGCTGGCCTGCGCCATGGCGCTCAGGCTCGCGCGCTTCAACGTCATGATCGACGATCCCGACCGGCCCGACTGGCAGAAGAACTTCTTCGTCGGAATGCCTGCGCCGGCCGGTGCCATCACCGCCATGCTGCCGCTCTATCTGCAGTTCATCGGCCTGCCGGTCAGCGAATACGGCGCGCCATTCGTCGGCCTCTACATCCTCTTCATCGCCTTCCTGACGATCTCGCGCATCCCCTGCTATGCCGGCAAGACGCTGGGCACGCGCATCCCGCGCGACCGCGTGCTGCCGATCTTCGTGGCGGTCGTGGTCGTGGCGGGGCTGCTCTTCGCCTATCCGTTCGAGATGCTGGCGCTGGTCGTGGTCGCCTATCTGGCACTGATTCCCGTCAGCGCGGCACGCTACCGCAAGCTCGAACGCGAGCACGCCGCATTGCCGGAAGGCCCTGTCGCCGGGCCGGAGACGCCCGCCGACGTGGTTTGAAGCGACGCGAGCAGGGCGACCACCACCGTCATTCCGGGCAAGCGAAGCGCCGACCCGGAATCCATGCCGGGCCACCACGAGGTTCTGGTCACGCATGGATTCCGGATCAGCGCGGCTTCGCCGCTGGTCCGGAATGACAGCGCGGGGAGTGTGTTGGGAAAATTCGCGGTGGCGGTCGGCGCGCTCAGCCCTTGCGGCTGCGCCCGGTCAGCCGCGCCGCATTGGCGCGGGTGCGCTTGGAGAACGGCTCCAGCGCGGTGTTGGCAGCCTTGGCGGCGGCCTCGGCGAAATCGACCTGGGCGAGCGGGTTGAGCGCCATGCCCCACCAGAACATCGCCGCCGCCTGGCTCGCGGCAAAGCCGCTCTCCATCACGGCCGACATCTTCTCGCTGACGGCCTTGGCCGCCTCGCGTTGGCCCCGGCTGTCGCCCTTGAGCAGGATCGGCATTCGCATGGCAATCGTGAGCCCGGCATCGGCCTGCATCGTCAGCACTTTGGTCGCGAGCGCCTGCGCTTCCACGCCTGCGCCGGTTACAGAGCGAAGGCTTTTGGTCGATGTCGCCATGCGTTTGGTCACTCCGCAACGAAGGAAAGCCCGTAGTCGACGCACCGGCTTGCAGGCGGCTGCGACGCCTGCGATCTGGAATGTGGCGTCCGGCCGCCCATTGTGCAATGCGGTATCACGGTTATCCGCATGATTTTATGCATATGATGAATGTCGGGGCTGTAATTCATCTCCGCTCTTGCGTCACGCGCATGGCCTCGCGATACATTTATCCGCGGCCCGAAATGCTCTAGAGCCTTTTCTGGAGCACGCCACCGGCGCGTAGCAGACCTGTCGAGCCGCCCTTGAGTTTCTTCGCCACTCCCAGACATCCCGGCTGGCGCCCCATGCTGGTGCTCGCCTCGGCTTCGCCGCGCCGGCTCGCACTTCTGGAGCAGGCCGGCCTGAAGCCGGACGCCATGCTGCCCGCCGATCTCGACGAGACCCCGCTCAAGGGCGAGCGCCCCCGCGACCTCTCGCGCCGCCTCGCCCGCGAAAAGGCGCAAGCCGCCGCCGATGGCGCCAAGAGCCGGCCCGATCTCGAAGGCTGCTACATCGTCGCCGCCGACACCGTCGTCGCGGTCGGCCGCCGCATCCTGCCCAAGGCCGAGATCGTCGACGAGGCCGCCGCCTGCCTGCGCCTGCTGTCTGGCCGCGCCCACCGGGTCTACACCTCCGTCGCCGTGGTCACGCCCGGCGGCACGATCCGCGACCGCATCGTCGAGACGAGGCTTCGCTTCAAGCGGCTCTCGAACGAGGATCTGGAGATGTATCTCGCCTCCGGCGAATGGCGCGGCAAGGCGGGCGGCTACGCCATCCAGGGCATCGCCGGCTCCTTCGTGGTCAAGCTCGTCGGCTCCTACACCGCCGTCGTCGGCCTGCCGCTCTACGAGACGGTCAACCTGCTCGGTGGGGAGGGCTTTCCGGTGCGGTTCGGCTGGATGAATGTGGGGTGAGATCGAGCCCCGCCGGCTTGTCCGGCCCAGTGCTGACATTCGATCAGCCGTGACGCGGCGGTCAACCTCCGGTTGCCGCAGCGTGAGCAAGCGCTAAGGTACGGGGGGAGGGCTCGCGACATGGATCTGACACCCGTCTGGGTGAAGGGCGGGGCGACGCGGCGCGCCGTCGCGCTCCTGATCGACCTGCTGATCGTGATGATCGTTGCGCAGGGGCTGACGGCGCTGCTCTATCCAGCTGCGGGCGGCCGGGTCATCGACAGCACGGGATTTCTGGTCGATTGCCGGCCGGCGCCGCGCCCGGCGGACGTCGTGCTGCCGCCCGGCTTTGACGCCATGGCGGACGACGACTGCACGCGCAGCTGGTTCGGCCTGCCGGTGATGCGGGCGCATGTCGTGACCGGCCGGAGCAGCGGGCCGGCCCTCAAGATCTCGCTCACGCGCATCCTCGACGCTGATCGCGCGGCGGCCGTGACCTTCGACGTCGCGAGCCTGCACGGGCTGCTGCTTGTCCTGATGCGATGGCTGGTCGAGCGCCAGGGCGGCTCGTCGCCGGGGCGCTTGCTCATGGGGCTGCGGCTCATCCCGCTCGTCCCGGACACGACCGACGCCGAACGGCGCCGGGCGCTGTCCCGCCGCTATCTCGTGTTCGCGTTCCCGCTGGCGATCCCCGCCATCCTGGCCGCGCTGATCTTCGCCGCCGCGCAGGTCGGCCTGCAGGCACCTGACGAGGCGCTGTCCGCGCTCGTCGGGCTCGCCCAATTGCCGTCGAGCGTCGCCGTCGTCGCCGCCATGCTCGCGGTGGCCCGGCGCCGGGACGCCTTCTACGACGCCGCGGCCGGCACGACCGTCGTGCAGCTGGTCGAGGGAGCCCGTCAGGTCGATCCGGAGGAACGGGCGGCACCTGCCGGCGGCAGGTCCGTCCCTGCTGTCACGCTGCGTGGCAGCGCGATGGCGCTCACGCTCGGCCTCCTGCTGACCGGCGTCTTCATCGGCGAGGCTGCATTCTCCTACGCGACGAGCGGGCAGTTCGCGATCACGCCGCAAACGATCATCCTGTGGGGCGGGACCTCCTATGAACTCGTCGTGCAGGCCGGCCAATGGTATCGGCTCGCGCTGGCGCCGTTCCTCCACTGGGGCGCCTTCCACCTTTTCGCCAATCTCGCGCTGCTGCTGGCGGCCGGGCTGCTGATCGAGCCGCTGCTCGGCGCCGGCTGGCTGCTGGCGGTGTTCCTGCTCGGCGGAATGGCCGCCTCCGCCGCGTCGGTCGCCTTCGGCACGACCGGCCTGCTGGCGGCGGGTGCGTCCGGTGCGCTGATGGCGCTGACCGGCGCCGGCCTCGTCATGAGCTCGGTGCTGCCGGACGGAGCCCGCCGGCTCGGGCTGCAGGCGTTGTGCATCGCAGTGCTGTTGCAGGCCGTTCTTCTGAAAGGGCAGATCGGGCCGCACATGGTCGATCAGGCCGCGCATCTCGGCGGCGCGCTGGCGGGCGTGGCGCTGGGCTTCGGCCTGCGCGCGCTCTGGCGCAGCGGGCAGGACGGCTTGCGCCTCGGCTGGCCGGCCGGCGCCTGCGCGGCCGCGCTGGCGGCTCTCACCTTCGTCTCGGTTTCGCAGGCCGGCTTCGGCGACGTGCCGCTGGTCAGGCTCCAGATACCGCAAGATCAACTGCCGAAGACCGATGACGAGTGGGCGGCGCGCGCCGGCGAACTTGTCCGTCGCTTTCCGCGCGATCCGCGCAGCCATCTTGCAGCCGCCATCGCCGCCGGCAGCGACAATGCGGCGCGGGACGCCGCACTCGCGGCGCTCGACCATGCCTATGCCGGCGCTCCGGCCGGGGAGGCGGCCCGCTGGCGCCGGAACGCACTCGTGATCGTCGGCAAGACGCGCCGCAAGGCCTATGACTTCGACGCCGCTAAGGAGCTTTTCGGCCGTGCGATCCTCGCCGGCTTCACACCGGATGCAAGCCTGCTCGGGCTCCGCGCTGATGCCGCGCAGGCACTCGGCCAGTTCGACGCCGCGAAAGCCGATCTCGAAGCCCAGTTGCGGCTGCAGCCAGACAACCTCGCGGCGCTCAACGCACTCGCCGCCCTGCTCTCGGCCATGGGCGATCAGCGGGCGGCGCTCGAGAAGGCGGACGAGGTGCTGCTGCGCCAGCCGGACAGTGTCTCGGCGCAGCGCCAGCGCGGCTGGTTCCTGTTGCTGGACGGACGCTATGCCGAAGCGGTCCCAGTGCTCGAGATCGCGGCGCGCCTGGCGCCGAGCGACGCCTATTCGGCGCTGTGGCTTCACCTCGCATCGCTCAGGGCCGGGCAGGGCGGGCGGATCGCGGAAGCTTCGGCGTCGATCGCGGCCGATGCCTGGCCCGCTCCGGTGCTGCATTATTTCCGCAGCGAAATCGACGAGAAGGCGCTGATCGCCACGGCCGCCGACCGGGATCCGGTCAAGGCCCGCGAGCAGGTCTGCGAGGCGCATTTCTACATCGGCGAGCGCCATCTCGCTAATCGGGATCCGGCACGCGCCGACAGCTATCTCTTCGTCGCCCGGATGAACTGCCCCAAGACCTTCTACGAATGGGCCGGTGCCCGGGCCGAGCTGCGGCGCCTCGGCCAGTGACGGCGGCGCGCGCCTGCGCCCTCTGACGACTTGCCCCGCTCCGGCAAAAGTCTGATCCTCCCCGCCAACGCAGCCAGCCTCACAAGGCGCGCACAGGAGGAACACACATGGCGGGACGACTCAGGGGCAAGGTTGCGATCGTGGCCGGTGCGGGCTCGGTCGGGCCCGGCTGGGGCAACGGCAAGGCGACCGCGACGATCTTCGCCCGCGAAGGCGCCAGGGTGATCTGCGCCGACATCGACCGTGTGGCCGCCGAGGAGACTGCCGCCATCATCCAGAACGAGGGCGGCCAGGCCTTCGCGGTCGAGGCGGACGTCACCAGCGACGAGCAGGTCGCCGATCTCGTCGGCCGCACGCTCGGCCGCTATGGCCGCATCGACATCCTCGACAACAATGTCGGCATCGCCGAGATCGGCAGCGTGCTCGACCTGACGGAGGAGGCGTGGGAGCGCGCCTTCCGGGTCAATCTCACAGGCGCCGTGCTGGCGATGAAGCACGTCATCCCGGTGATGCAGCGCCAGTTCGCCGAAAGCGGGGAGGGCGGCTCGATCATCAACATCTCCTCGACCGCCTCGCTGCGCCACACCGGCGTGCCCTATGCCAGCCTGGCGGCGACAAAATCGGCGCTGAACCAGCTCAGCCGCAACACCGCCGTCGAATTTGCCGCCCAGAAGATCCGCGTCAACACCATCCTGCCCGGCCTGATCAAGACGCCGCGCGTCGCGTTGTCGAGCGGGCTCGCCCGGATCTATGGCGAGGGCGATGTCGAGGCGATGTGGGCCGCCCGTGACGCGCAGGTGCCGATGGGCCATATGGGCGAGGCCTGGGACGTCGCTTACGCGGCGCTCTTCCTTGCCAGCGACGAAGCGCGCTATGTCACCGGGCTCGAACTCGTCGTCGATGGAGGCATCACGCTCAAATATGGCTGAACCGATCAAGCCGGCCCCGACCCTGAAACCCTGCGCGATCTGCGGCAAGCCGGCCGTGGCCCGCTACAAGCCCTTCTGCAGCACCCGCTGCGCCGATCTCGACCTCGGCCGCTGGCTGAAGGGCAGCTATGTGATTCCCGGCGAGCCCGTCGATGAGGCCGAAGCCGGAAAGCCCGGCGGCCGCAGCGACGATGGCGAGTGAGGTTGAGCAGCGCGGTCTCCCGCAAACCGCCGCGAAGCGACTGGACAGCCCCGCCCCTAGCCATTATACCGCGCCGACCAACAGGAACGCAGGCCTTGAGCCCGCGCACCCGGCGCCCAGATAGCTCAGTTGGTAGAGCATGCGACTGAAAATCGCAGTGTCGCTGGTTCGATTCCAGCTCTGGGCACCATTTCCCTCATCCAACATCTTGATTTGATTGATGAATTTAGGACGTCGAGAAGCGCTGACCTAGCCAGCGCCCTAGTCCGGAAAGCGGTTGCCAGCGACCGCCCGCACATCGCCGTGGATGGGTTTGACAAATTGTCCCAGCCCTCCTTTACGCGTGGAACGATTCCCCAAGGTCATCGTTGAGACTCGCGTGAGTTGTGGAGTTGGTCATGCGCGAGCATCGGATGTTGCGGTCGGGCCCATCGTCCGACGTTGCGAAGAGCCCTCTTCCGCGGCGCAACGATGAGCGCCAGGGCGCCCTCGATCTCGCTCCGCCAGCGTCGACAGCGTCAGATAAGATCGAGCGCCTCTCTGCAGAGAACACCAAGCTCAAGATGCAGGTGCCGCTAGTCGAAGGGCAGGTGCCCAAGATTGAGAGCACCACATACCGCTCCTACAACCCCGTCCATGGCTGGTTGGATAAGGTCGACGTCATCGCCGAGCAGGCGGCATGGTTCGCGAAGCAACTCGCCGAGGTGACAGCTATCCGGACCACCGGTGCGCCCGACGAGACGGACGCCGAGGCGGTCAACACGCACATCGCCATGGTCGCCGAGGAGGCCGACTCTCTGATCACGGCCCTGATCAAGGATGCTGAGGCCCACGACCTCGAGGCCAGCGGGCCGTGGATAAAAATCCCGCTCGTCGAGTGCCAGAAATTCGAAGCGCCATCCCGAGACAGTGAATCCGACCAATAAGGCTTCTGTCCGCGTGACGTTGCGGAACTGGTCATGTTAGCGCAGGCCAAGCTTACCGACCTCGAGTCGCCCCTCCCGATTCCGCTGATGGGCTCGGCCAAGATCAGCCTACAGTTCACACCTTAGCGCCCTGGCATCCCCCGCCGGGGCGTACTGTCTGGGGCTCAGCTGGCGGCGGCAAGAAAGCATCCTCGGCGAGCCGTAGCGGGGATAGGCGGAAGCGGGTGGTTTCGTCTCCCTCACAGGCGCTCTTGAAGTTGGCCTTGGGCGGGCTCACCAGATGTATTCGGCCGGTGCCTTACGAGGACCCAGAGGAATTCGCCTTTGAATCTTGTCGGCTACGCTGCCCGATTGTGGGAAGCATGTGACGGTTTGACCCCTTGTCGTGCAAGTTGTCGGTCTTTCTTCTGCGGCCTCGACGATCGTTTCTGAACTTGCCAGACCTTCCTCAGCGGACACCGCGTTTGTGGGCTCGACGATCGTTGCTGAACCTGGCAGACCGGCCTCCACGGACACAGCGTCTGCGGTCACAGGGACATTGTCTGCTGCGCACGCGGATAACATCGCGCACAAGCCGAACAGCAGTGCAGACGGCGACAATCGACAGAGATATCCCATAGATTGTACCTTACCTACTTGAATGAACGCGCGGAACCCAGCCCGTGCGGCACAGTAGAAACATCGCGCGACTGGAGCCAGTCTAGTTGGCTGCGATCCTACTGATATTTGCGATGAAGGTATGGGTGGTAAACCTACGCCATGTTTATCTGCCGAGCCGCCTAACATCTCGTGCTGTTATGAACCGAAGCGCAACCGGTCAGTAGCGGCGACCGCGACCGGCAGGGCGCAGCGGCCGGCAGCCGCTCCTGTTGCAACTGCTTTCCCATACCGCCCCGGTCCTGGTGTCGATGCAGCGGCTCCGGTTGCATTCAAAGCCACCACCGCCACCGCCATAGCCTCCACCACCACCACGCCTGCCGTCGTCCCAGCCGCGTCCACCTCCTCGTGGCGCCGGGCCGGGGCCATATGCCGGACCGGAATTGCGGGCGTCGTAACCAGGCCCGCTGCTGCCTCCGCCATACGGTCCGTACTGCACAGTGCCGATAGGCGCATCGAGCGGCACACCAGTCAGGGCGTGCTGCATCGGCATCGCAATGGCCGTGGAGCTCAATGCGCCAACGAACAGAGCCGCCGACAATATCGCGTTGTTGAATCTCATCGGGTACTCTCCTCCGCTCATGCGCAGGAATGATAACGTGCGGCGGGATGAATAGGTCCTGAATCGTCGGATATCGTGCTGTCAGTCATACGGGGCTGTGGCTGCAATGGTCTCGCAACAGTCCATCACCATGCGCGCTTGAACATTCCTCGGCTCGCGGCGTTGAATGGACGCTCGGACTGAAGCCGCAATGGCTGGCTCATGGGGGTCCCGATGGCGACGCGCCGAATCCTGCCGATATCGTCTTTCCTGATGACCCTTCTTTTTGCTTTGCCGGCAGTCGCGCAGTTGTCTGGCGTGCCCGGCGACGGGCCGCTCACGCCCGGCGGCCCCAGGCGCGGAATCGGGCCGCCCTCGCTGAGCGATAATGTGCCCGACCTTCGGCTGCGCCCCGACAGCGGCAGATCGGGACTTCAGGTGCCGATCTATGGCGGTGGCGGGCAGGTGCCAATTTATCGCAGTGGCGGGTATGGCAGGTCACGGACGCCTGGCAACGCCGAATTCGGGGCCGGGTATGAGGCCGAGACTATTCCTGCGGCCAGAAGAGCCGGCCGTCATTGCCGGGCACCGCGCAGGGTCTGCGTTCTTGCAACGCCGGCTTTCGTCGGAAGCGGCTGTTCGTGCCGGTTGCCGGGCGGCGGCCGCGTGCGCGGTCGCGTTGCACCCTGAGTTCGGGCACCACAATTCGAACGGAGCATCCGGCAGGACACAAAGCGACCCGGCACCATCCGTGCCGGGTCGCCTTGGCCGGTTCAGCCCGTGCGCTTGGTCACGAGAGTCAGTGCGCCATTCTCGTTCATCTGCGCCATCAGCACATGCGTCGCCGACAGGCCCTTGGACTGCAGCGCCGACTTCAGCATCAGGTTGGCATCCACGGCGGTCCTGAGCCTTTGCAGCTGTTCATCGCCGCGCTGGGCGACGACCTGGGTAATCTGCGTCTGCGTCTCCTCCGGCAACTCGGTGATGTCGACGACATCGACGGACTGGATTGCCGGCGGAGCCGAAGGGACCTGGGGCGCCGCGGCAGGGGCGCGGGGCTGGCCCGGCGCCGCAGACGGGGTCTGGGCGTTGGCGGCCATCGCGAAGGCGAGAGCGGAGCCGGCCGCGAGGATCGTGATCATGCGCATGGAGTATCCTTCCATCGGTTTGCGGATGCTCGCGCAGTTCACAGGGGTAATGCGGTCTCAGCCTGAAGATCGCCGGGTCATTCCGTGACGATGTCGCGGCGGGAATGAGATTCCGGCGTGCCGCCTCACTGGATCGGCTGGTGTTTCGCCTGTTCGGTGCTGGCGGCCATGATCATCGCCTCCAGCACCGCCATGATCTCCGGCGCCAGATGCAGTTCGAGGTCGTGCCCGCCCTCCAGTTCGAACCCGATCGCCGCCGAGATCGAATTGTCGGCGCTGACCGTGACGTGCTTCACCTTGAGCACTGCGGCAACGACGGTGGCTTTCTCGGACATCTTCGCTTCTCCTGTAGCCGTTGTCACGATCATGAAGCAGACATCTTTGGCGCCAATGCGGAACTGCAACAGACCGGCGTCATTGGACCAAAGGCCGGGAACGCGTCGTTCCGTATCCTAAGGTTCTGACAACCTGAGGTGAACTTCGCTTTCGGATCGCTGCTGGCGTCCGTTGCCGTCTTGCAAAAGCCGGACGGCAGGCAACTTTTGGCGTCATCGCCCGTTCATCTGCACCATGCGATCCATCAGTGGAACGACATATCGGAAGGATTGATCATGTCTCGACTCATCAGCTTTGCCACCATCGCCGGAGCCTTGATGCTCGCCGGCACGGCCAGTGCCCAGTATTACGAGCCCTATCGCGGCCGTGGCGAATACCGCGAGGATTACCGGCGCGGGCCCCCGCGCGGTTATGACGACGACCGCTACGAGCGCCGCTCCTACCGTCCTGCGCGGCGCTTCAGCAGCATGTGCGTGACCTCGCGCGGAACCTGCGAGACGGCTCCGCAGCCATACGGCACCGGCTGCCGCTGCCACATCGAGGGCTTCGGTCCCAAGCGCGGCGCCATCCAATGACCCCACCCCGCTGCGGTCCTTGGAGGACCGCGGCGGGGCAGGTTTGATGTTGCTCGTGCTGATTCCGCGCGTTTCCGGCCGCTCCGCCCTTGTCAACGCGCTGGCGCGGCGATCAAATGCGATGGGTCGAGGCGACGATGTCGGCGGGGGCGGAACATGGCCAAGAGATTCGAGATTGCGACGTTAGCCGTTCTCGCGGCCGTGGCGCTGTCGTGCGGCTCGGGCCTGGCTCAGCAACTCATGCCGCCGGCGGTGGTGACCGTCTCGAATGCCCGAACCGTCCCGCTGACCTCGCTCGAGATCGCAACGCCCGATGAGCCGCGCCGCGTGGTGGCGAGCCTCGCCCGTCCGTTGGCGCCGGGGGGCACCGTGGGGCTGCGGCTGAACCGGCCGGCGGGCTGCAGCTACAAGGTTCAGGCACATTTCGACGACACGACTCGCAGCGAACCGGTGCCGATGGATCTCTGCAAGGACAAGATCATCCGCCTGACCGAGTGACGGCGCGATCATCGCGGTAAGATGTTGCAGTTGCGCCACTGCATCCCATTCAATTGTGCGCCGCTTCTTTTTTCGAAGAACGTTGCAAAAAAAGCGCGCTCGCCACGAAATTGACACATGTGTTTAGCCTTCTTAGGCATGAGCTGGATTTTGGGATTTCACATCGCCTGTCTGTTCATCGTTTTCGGTTTGGCCCGTTGGGCCCCCGAAATGGACGATGACGGACGAATCGTAGGCCCCTGGCAGAGCGTCAATAAATTCGCATCGACGCACCGCCGCCGTTTCGAGGAGGCGCGCCGCGAAATGAGCCGCCGTCGCCTCGAGACCATGGGCCGCAGGCCGGTTCTGCGCTGAACATCGGTTCGGTACTGAACGGCCGCCTCGCTCGATCCGAGGCGCGATCTGTCACGGCTATATTTGTCATGGTCGCTTGTCGCGCAATCTGATGCGGCCTCGCAGGGGACCGCGCTGCCACGCGCTCGACTTCCGTCGTCATGCCTGCCGTCGCAGAGAACGGCAAAACCATCGCACGATGGGTTGTCAACACGCATGCTGATCGGGCATAGAGCATCCAACGGAGACGTGGCCGAGAGGCTGAAGGCACTCGTTTGCTAAATGAGCATACCCCACAAGGGTATCGAGGGTTCGAATCCCTCCGTCTCCGCCACTTGCCCCAATTAACCGCCTGAAATAGCTAAAGTTTCTGACGGGGCAGGGCGGTCTACCCCACCATTTACCCCACCATGTCGCGCCGGCTGCTTGTTCGACGGCACTGCTGCTGTAGACGCCTTCCCGATTCGTCCGTTGATGACTGGAACGGATCGCCAGTCGAAATACTCGCCCCAGCCCGAGCCGTGCCGCCGATAGATCCGAACCTTGAAGCGCTGCTCCAGGCGCCCTTCCATGATTCGCAACTCGCCCGTGGGAAACCACAGCCCGAGAGCGTCGGGGAAGGTCTGGCGTCTCTGGTTCCACCGCCCGGCGCTCATAGCGGGTCGCGCCCCAGCGACATCTGCTCGTCATAGCCAGATTGGTCGGCAAGGCCGTTGTCGTCAGGCTCGCCTTCGTCATCGCACTGCGCGCCTTCGTCTTCGGATGAAGGCTCCAAATCGCAGTCACCGTCGAGCGCATCGACGACGCCGATCAGCGACGCGATGACCATGTCGAGCCGGGTCCGAAAGTGCCTGATGCCTTCGGATCGGACAGCGAGGCGCCGGGCGATCAGCTCCAGCATGTCGCGCACATCGCGGCGCTCGGCTTGGCTCAATGGCTCAAGCAGGCCGTCCAGTTCGCCATGGACCAGCGGGCCGAGATACCGGCCGGCGGCGGCTCGTTCGAAACCAGCTATGCTCATGACCGGCGCTCCAGAGGGATGACGCGCCGGCCGATCAGCAACTCGCCATCGACATAGACGACCGGCAGGTGGCCGTAGAAGCCGAAGGTCGGGAGCGTGACGGGCTTGACGCGGTAAGTGGTACGCGCTGGCCGGCCCTTGCCCTGGCGAGCGGAGATGCGAACCGGGCTCATGACGTGGCACCGAGAACGCGCTCGGCCGAGGCGGCGAGCTTGGGGCCGAAGACGTGCGGAACCCAATTGCGGCCGTTCTCCATCGTGGCTGCGGTCGTGAACGCACGAGCCTGAATCAACAGCCCGGCCGGCGACGAAGCCTCGATCGCAAAGATGGCTTTCGCGGCATCCTCGACCTCGCGCATGATCCAGTGGCGGGCCGTGCAAGCGTCGGTGTAGCCGCTGGCCTTCCTCGCGGTATCCATCCCGGCGACGTATGCTGCGCGGTCAGCCAGCAGCTTGCGCGTCGCCTCTTCGTTTCGGCGAGCGACTTTGCCAACCAAGCCCGCATAGATCTCGGCCTCGTGCGTCAGATGGCGTTCGGTGAGAAGCCAGCGGCCGTCCTGAACGGCCTCATGGTCAATGCCGCGCTCGCGTTCGGTGTGCCCCTGATACTGGTAGCGGCTATCGACGATCAGGCCTTCGGGAACCGGCGGCGCTAGCGCCTGGGCACGTGCAAGCGCCGATCGGTAGTCGTCGTCTGCCTCGACGAAACGAGCCTCGGCACGCTCCATCTTCTTGCCGAGCGCAACCAGTTCGGCGTCATCGGGAATCACGGTGCATGCGGCGGGCGGCATTGCCACCGCAGCAGCGGCGGCAGTCGTCGCGCCGATGCGGTTCAAAAACAGGCGGCGTGTCAGCGGCATTGAAAGAGCACTCCTCTATGAAAGGATTCGTCTGAGGGTCAGGCAGCGGCGCTGGCGTGCCGCAGGATCGATGCGGCGATCTGGCCGTGCCAGTCCGCGCCTCGGCGAGAGAGCCGGTAGAGTTCGTCAACGCGGCCCCAGACCTCCAAGGCCTGCGCCTTGATGATCAGGCCTTCCATGGTCAGGTCCGGTTGGCCCATGATCAGGCCGACATGAACTTCCAAGGCGGCGGCTGCGGCTGAGTGCGCTTGCCATGAGGCGGTGTAGTTCGATGCTTCGCTGATGCGCTTCGTCTCAGCCTCGTAGGTGACGGCAAGCGCATGGCACCGCTCATCCTCGGCGAGTTCGGTTTCCCACTCGGCGCGGGTGCGCCCGTCCACCAGCCCCGCCGTCAGCTTCTTCCCGTTCAGGACACGGCGGGCGCGATTGACCTGAAAGCCGAAGTGGAAGGCGGAGATGAGCCGTCGTGGTTCGGCCTCGCCCGGTCGCATGAGCGCTCCGCCCCGGAGCCCGCGCTCGATCGGACTGCCGTGCCAGCCGGGGTGACCTGGCTCTGTGATGTCATCGGGGGCCAAGGGCCACAGCGGTGACCAGTGAGCCTCTGTCACGTCCTGATGCTTCCGTGCGGCGTGATAGTGGTCGGAGAGGGCTGGAAGCTCGCTGGCGAGGCGGAACAGTTCCGGATTCTCGGATGCCTTAGCGCCGCCGGCAGCAGTGACGGTCGCGGCAGCCGTCGATGCGGCGGCGAGGCCCAGCAGCATGCGGCGGCGGTCGAACAGATTGGACATTGGGGCACTCCATTCCAAAGGGAGAGGTCGGGTTCAGGAGCGTGGAAACGCGGCCCGGACTTGGTCGTCGCTCATGGAAATGCGCGCGATGTCGGCGGGCACGGGGCCAAGGCATCGGACCAGCCCAAGCAGCCGCCGAACGGGGATGTCCCATTCCGCGCGGGGATTGCGCATCGCGACGCGGATGCTGGCGCTGCTGCTGCGATTGCCGGGAAGGGTCATTCCCTCAGGCAGTCCGCGAACCAGTCGCTTGACGATGATCTGATGCGATCCGGGCGGCGTGCATTCAGGGCGAAACCAGACGGCGACGATATCGCCGACGCGGATGGCGGCCGCCCGGTCGAACAGCATGGGTGCGCCGTCGTGGATCTCGGGCTCCATGCACAAGCCAGAGCAGACCATGGAATATCGCTGGGGTCCGTCCCACGGCATCAACGTGGTCCGAAGATGCTCCGGGCGGGTCGGCGACGGCGGAAAGGCGCGGGCGATAGGCAAGGCGGTGGCGCTTGCCGGAACGGGAACGTTCAGCATGACAGTCTCCAGCGATGTGACGGGTTCAGCGGGTCAGGCGGCGAGGGCGATGGGGTTGCATCGGATCAGGTCGGCGCGAAGCCAGTTCATGATGCGCAGGCAGAGCGCCTTGCGATCCGCGCAGCCCATGGCGTTGGCGGCACGAAGCGCGAGCCGAACGAAGGACTGCGTCATCTTGAGGAAATCGGCCCGGACGACGGGTGCGCTGTAGAGGGCGGCGCGAGTGAGCTGGTCGCGGGCGGCTTCGATCCAATAGTTGAAGATGAGCAGGCGGAGATCCATCGGTCAGGCTCCCATGCTGGACAGGGCGGCGCGCAGGGCATCAGCGCGGGCCGGATTGAAATGCTGACGGTAGTTCTCACGCTCGATCTCCCAGCGGATGGCGTCGGGGTCGTCCCCGAACGACGCGGCGAGCGAGACGGCCTCGGCGGCTCGGGCAGCGAGATACGCGCGGGTGGACACTTCCTGTTCGGCGGCGCGGCGCAGGCAGAAGGCTTCGGCCTTGGCTGCGAGCCATGCCTTTTTCAGGAAGCGGGACATAGTGGCGTGGCGGGCGCTGGCAGGCTCGCGGCGGGCGCGGCTGAGCTGGAGAGCGAACCGGGCCTCGTGATGAGCGCGGCGCATGATGGCGGCGAAGTCGAAGGTGATGCCGGCGACGGTTGCGACTGCGAGAGGCTGATTGCTGTGCATCGTGGCGGTCATCGGCTTGGCTTTCTCGTTTGCGACAGTTACACTCAACTCTAATGATTGAGTTATGTCAACCCTGGAAGCTGATCTAAATTATCAGAGTTGACATTTTTTGAGGACGAAGCGATTGATCACGGCAACGCAATGTCGCGCAGCCCGCGCGGGCCTCGATTGGAAGCGGGATGAACTGGCCAGGCGGGCGGGGGTGGGCCTGAGCACGGTTGCGAGCCTGGAGAGGGGCGAGCGCGTGCCGCACGGGCCAAATCTCAAAGCGATCCGCCTCGCCCTAGAGGAAGCGGGCGTGCGCTTTACGGAGGACGGGTGTGTTTGCTTCAGCCAAGACCAAGGTGCCGCCGACTGACCGGCGAGACGATCAAGGTACGCCCGCAGCGATCGGAGACTTGTTCGATATGAGCGCCCCAGCCATCACGACGCCCGCCTCAGTCCCAAAGGGCTTCGACTACGCGGCATTTCCAGCCGAGCACGTGGAGGGCGCGCGCGAGTGCGCAGCGTGGGTCCGTGACACACTCGGTAAGCTGGAGGCCCATACGATCGAAACCATGACCGTGGTCGGCTTGCGGCTCAAAGAGGCCAAGGATGCGGTCGGCCACGGCGGATTCATGGAGTGGGTGAAAACCGAGTGCGGACTCAGCCAGAAGACCGCAAACCGAGCCATGGACCTCGCGCAAACATTTGACTTAGACCAAATTCGTCACGTGACGAATTTGCCCCAGACGCTGGTCTATGAGGTGGCGGCGTCATCAACCCCCGAAACGATCAAGAGCGAGGTCAGGGCCAAGATTGCCGCCGGCACTCCCATTGAGCGGCGAGAGCTTGAGGTCCAGATCGCCAAGGCCAAGACGGATGCCGCGATATTCAAAGCAAGGTCGCGGGGAGGCAAACCCGCCACTGCGGAAAACATCGCCGCATATCAAAAGCGTTCCGAGGCTACGGAGCGGCGTAACCGCCTCACCTATCTCGACGAGCAAGACGAGGCAGCTAGGGCAAGAGCGCATATGTTGGAAGATTCACGACAGATCGTCGCCAAGGTCATTGCCCGCATGCCGGCCTCCGAACTTGAAGCGATCAGGTCTGATCTATCCCGCTCACCCCGCGCCAAAGTCGAAATGCTGGCGCAGGCGCTGCGCGAAGAGTTGCTTCCTGGCGAGCGCGAGGAACGGGACGCCACCGAAGCGCGATCAGCCGCCAATCGTCAGCTAGAGCGAGAAAAAATGCGGCTGGCGAAGTAACAAGGCCATCCTGGATGTCTCGGCAACAAGCCGCATCTGCTGCTGGCAATACGCGACAACCCCGTCTCAGTTCAGCCGAGCCCGGAAATGCTCGCGAAAGGCTTTGGCATGATGAGCATCCGGAAAACTGACCCGCACCCGTTCGTGCTCCGGTTCCATGGAAACCCGGGCTTGATGGGGAATATCGCGCTCTACCAGCCATAGACCGATATCGAACAGTCGGTCGTTGAGTGTGCTTGGATCGAGCGGCAGGTCGACTCGATACGGGCCCTCTAGGCCGACTTGAGTGGATACGGTGACGATCGGCTTCTGCACGCGCCCCCTCCTGCTTCGTGGCCGGATCTCCGACAATCTAGATCTGGCCCCATCCATTTCAACGCTGCGCAATGCAAAGAAACCGGCGCTGGCATTCGGTCGCTACGGCAGGCAGCCGAATTTTGCACCTGCTTCTTTTTGTTTAATGCAACCGCTGCTCATCTCTGCGATCAGACGTCAGCGGTGTTGATGCCGCCTGTGTGCAGGGGCCTCTAACAATGCTGCGAAAGGCTCCGACCCGAGACCTCAGTCCTCTCCATTACCGGGCGCTTGCTGCCCTCAAGGCCGTAGCCTTTTCGACGCTGGCCGGACTGGCAGGTGTCGCGTTCTGGTTCTGCTTTATCGTCCTAGAATTGTTCGACTGAGAGATGTCGCAGCACGCCTTTGCCGGAGCTTCACCAAAGACAGGAGGACCACATATGACCGAAGATAAATCGTCTTTGATCGAGTTAGCAGCTGGCATCGTTGCCTCGTATGTCGAGCACAACAGCGTCACCGCAGCCGACTTGCCAGAGCTGATCCAAAGCACGCATGCAGCGCTCGCCAAGCTCAGGGAGCCGGAAAAAGCGCCTACTACCGAGGCTCCCATTCCCGCTATATCGATCAGGAAGTCGGTGACCCCGGACTTCATCGTCTGCCTTGAAGACGGCAAGCAGTTCAAATCGCTCAAGCGCCACCTGATGACGAGCTACAATATGACCCCCGATCAGTATCGCGTGCGATGGGGCCTGTCCGCCGCCTATCCGATGGTGGCGCCGAACTATGCCAAGCAGCGTTCGGAATTGGCGAAGCACATGCGTCTCGGGCAAAAGGGGCGAGCGTAATATCGCTCGCTTATGAGGGCGCCCCCTGTTGAAACTCGCGGTAGGCGCGCCGCGCCGCTTTCTCGATGCCGATGCGAACGCCGGGATCGACGACCGAATGCCGCCGGGTCAGGAAGGCGCGGGTGGTGCCTCGATCGAGGTCCCGCACGAACGGTACATTCAGGATCTCTGCCCCGCCCACGGTGCAGTCGAAGACGGCTAGCACCTGCAGGGTCGGAAACTTGTCCAACGTTTTCCCTGCGGGGTCGCGCATGGCGGTGACGATGACCTCTGTGTGGGGCATCAGTCCACCGCCCTATCGGTTTGAGACGATCGAGTAGAGGTTACACATCGTCCGCCTCGCCTACGCGCCGTCGCTCTGCTGGCATCGGCTCGGCCGGGAGCATGTCCGCCTTGCCGCCCTCAATCAAGCTCAAGCCCGTCATCGATGGCGGGAGGTCCGGTGGCCGGGTCGAGTTCAAGTCGGGCACATAAGCGCCGCAGCGATGTCCGTACTTCTGAGGCTTCCGCAGCTCAGTATGCGGGTTCCATGGGCAGCCCGACATGAAGGCATGCAGCACCATCCTGATCGGCACGCGATGTCCATAGCGCGCCGCCAGGGCCGCCAGCCGCACCTCCGCATTCCGGGGGCAGACATGACACCGCAACCTCACGATGATCCATGGATAGCGGACCAGCGGCGTCCCGAGATCGGCTGGCTCGCTCACGGCTCGCCATCGACCGCCATAGGCCGAGCGCCCTCGGAGAAGAGCCCGCGCAGGAAGCCGCGAGAGCACGATCTGTCCGCGTCGCTAGCCAGCCTCTCGCTCTCAGACAGCAGGATCAGATAGCTGCGTGCCAGGGCACGAAGCGCGGCTCGCTCGAAGCCCTCGTGCTCTTCGATCAGATCCTCGATCAGCGCGGTGATTTCCGCGTCGAGCGAGCTGTCGGCCTCCGGTTGATCTGCTGGCAATGCCGACATGTTCGCGCCCTTTTGAATAAGAACGAATAAGGAACGAACTGGCCGGCCAGAGTCAACGCCGAATGTCAGCGCATGCCCCTGCACGTCAGTGCATGCCGTTACGGATCGATCTGGCCTGATACAACTAACCATCTGTTTTCGTTGATTTATATTCGCTGTCATCGCATACTGCCTGCCAGAAATGGAGGCATGCAATGCATCCCTGTCGATCTAAACGAGGCAAGCGCACCGCGACCTTGATCTGCGGCGTCGAGCCAGAGCTGCGGGCTGCCGTCGAGGCTGAGGCCGACCGGCGTGACACGTCGATGTCGAGCACGATCCGCGCGCTGATCCGGACCGCCTTGGCAGCGAGCAACGACCGTTCGGTGTCGGCATGAGCGGGACCGTCCACGAGTTCGCCGCCGGGCAGCAGGCGCGGCTCTCGGCGAAGTCGGAAAGCCCGCCGCTCCCGATCGAAAAGCACATCGTCTCGGCCGCGCTTGCCGCAGAGCGTATCCGTGCCCTCGCGGCTCAGATGCTGTTGGTGCTCCAGCACGCGCCCCGCGACGCTGCCATGGTCGATCGCCTGCAAGACGACATCCTCTCGGCCTGGTCCGACATCTACGACCACCATGGCGCCTATCGCGCCGTCATCGAATGCGAAGGGCAGGCCTGATGACCGTCTACGATTTCAGCTCCGGCTTCGCCAATCTCAATTCGGCCATCCAAGGCCTCGGCAAGCAGATGCGTGATGGCCGGGAGCGCGAGGAATACGACGCCATCGGCAAGGGCATCGCCGACGGGACGATCGACTATCGCAAGGCGGCAGGCCGGCTGACCTCTCTCGGCAAACTCGATAGTGCGACTGAACTGTTGAAGATGGGCGAAGCAGCAACGACCCGGAAGCTCGGCCAGGAAGCGGCGCAGGGCCTGTTCGGCGTCCTCGGCGGTGCTGGCTCTCCTCAGGCTGTTCCTAGCGGCGGCCTTGGGGCGCTAGGCAGTCTCGCTCCGGTGCAGGGCGACACAGCACCGGCATCGCTCATCCAATCTGAAAGCGGCAACAACTGGCGGGCTCAAAATAGTGCGACCGGCGCAGGTGGCGCGGTGGGCCACTTCGGTCGCGCCCAGTTCGGGCAGGCCCGCTTGCAGGAAGCGGCGGCGGCTGGCGCAATCCCGCCCGGCACGACCCCGCAGGCCTTCATGCAGTCGCCCGAGTTGCAGCAGAGTGCCGAGCGCTGGCACTTCGGCGACCTTGACAGCTTCATCGCCAAGAACGGGCTCGACCGCGCCGTTGGGCAGCAGGTCGCCGGTATCCCTGTGACGATCGAGGGCATGCGCGCCGTCGCACATCTTGGCGGGAAGAACGGCCTTCAGCGCTTCCTCCAGACTGGCGGGCAGTACAACCCGGCCGACGAAAACGGAACGCGCCTGTCAGACTACCTGCGCCAGCATGGCGGCGGTGGTCGCACCCGGATCGCGGAGGGCAACCCGGACCGTGCTGCTCCCGGCGCTGCAACTGCCATGGCGGACGGCAGCCAGCCCGGCTTCGTGATTCCGCAGGGCGCAGCTCCCGAACCTCTGCCGATGTCAGGCCGGACCTTCAACGCCGTACAGGGTGGCGGCGCGGTTCAGCCGGTCTTCCAGAGCGAGGGGCCATCCCAGCCGTGGATGAACACGGCGCTTGCCAGGCCACCCGTGCCCCGGATCGCCAGCAACGATCCGGCATCACCCCAGCCCCAGCCTCAGGCCCCGCAGCCTCAGGGTCTCGCATCGCTCGGCATGGGGCAGTATGGCCCCGCGCCAAGCATGCCCGACTATTCGAACGCCAACGACGCGGGGGCTCGGCAGCTTCAGGTCGCAAGCGAAGAACAGCGTCGCGGGCTGGTTCGTCCTGATAGCCAGATCGCACAGCCTGCGCCGTTGTCCCCGGCGGCCTATGCCGGCCTGCCTGGTGGCTCCCCGCAGCAGCCCGGCCCACGCGCTGCGCAAGGTGCTCCGCTGCAAATCGCCCAGTCTCCCGCTCCGGCGCAGGGCCAGCCCGTCACGCCGGTTCCCAGCACCGAGATGCCGCGCCCGACCAACCGCGAGGAAGCCAAAGATTACTACGCGACCCGGCAGATGGAGGCGGCAAAGGGCCGGGCGATGCAGATCGCGACCGCACTCGCCAATCCGAACCTGCCGGCCAATGCTCGCGGCATCGGCGAGATCTATCTGAAGGAAGCGCTGGAGGCGTCGAAGGCCCCGGATTCCGTCAAGGAATACACCTACGCCAAAGGCATGGGCTGGACGACGGCGAAGAGCCCGAACGAGTACGCCAAGGAAAAGACCAAAACCTCCCCGGCCGAGGAGATCGAGGGCCGAAAGGCCTCTGCTGCGGCGGCAGGCCTCAAGCCAGGTGACACCGGCTATCAGGGCTATGTCCTGACCGGCAAGATGCCGCGCGAGGACATGGGGCCGCTGACCGCGACGGACAAGAAAGCCATCCTCGATGCCGACGAGGGCGTGCTCGCGGCCAACACGGCAATCGACGCGCTTAAGACCGCGAAGAAGCTCTCGCCTCAGGCTCTCGGCGGTTGGGGCGCCAGCGGCAAAGCATCGGTTGCGAACAACCTGCCGGATTGGATGGTGCCTGATCGGCTTATCGGCAGCCCTCAGCAGGGCGAGTCCACGGCTGAACTTGAGAACGTGGTGACGAGCCAGGCGCTTGCGCAGCTCAAGTCCATCTTTGGATCTGCCCCGACCGAGGGCGAGCGCAAGATCCTGCTCGATATCCAAGGCTCGATCGGCCAGCCCGACAACGTCCGTCAGAAGATCTACGACAGGGGCATCGCCATGGCTGAGAAGCGTCTTGGCTTCAGCCAGCAGCGCGCAGACGAGCTTCGCGGCGGCGGGTTCTACAAGCCCGGCAGCGGCCAGGGCCGGCAGCAGGGCGGAATGACCCAGCCCGCTCCCCAGCAGGCCCAGCCCCAGGCCCAGCAGCCGCAGCAGCGCCAGACCGTCGCGGCTCCTGCGCAGGCGATCGAGTTCCTGCGCGCCAATCCCGGCGCCCGTCAGGAGTTCGATGCGAAGTATGGACAGGGCGCTTCGGCGTCTGTGCTGGGGCGATAGCGATGGCTAATATCTTCGACCAGTTCGATGCGCCTGCCCCTTCCCCTGCCAGGGGAGTGCCCTCGATGGCGCAGCCCCCCGCCCGCGCGTCCGGCAATGTCTTCGACCAGTTCGACGCGCCAGCCGCGCCGAGTGGATCACCTTCCGGCTTTGCTACGCGAGGGCAACGCGAGGGCGGCAACATGCAGGAGGCGGAATATCTGGCTGACGCGGTTCGCACGCGCGTTCAGCAGGATCAGACGAGCCCCATGGGCCGGCTCGACGCCTATGCCCGTGGTGTCGCCGGATGGATGCCCGGCATGAACAAGCTCGCCGCTGCTGGCGATGCTGCATTCGGTGCTGGTCAGGGCGAAGGCTTCGGCGAGCGCTACAGCGACAACCTGATGCGCCAGCGCGCCATGGATACGGCAGACGAAGCGCTGAACCCCGGCTCGAGAATGACCGGCCAGGGCGCGGGCCTTGTCGCGACCGCTGCGGTGCTCCCGGCGGCCAACATCGTCAAGGAAGGTGTGCGGGGTGGCGCCACGATCAACGCAGCCACGACCGGCGGCCTCTATGGTGCATTGACCGGCGCCGTCGAGACGGATGGCGGCATGCAGGGCAAGGCCGTTGGCGCAGCCCAGCAGGGCGCCATGGGTTTGGCGGCAGGTGCCGTTGCCCCAACCTTCGTTCGCGGCGCTGAAGCCTTCGCCCGCGCGACCGGGAGGCTTGCCAGCAGCGTTGCTCGGCCGTTCCGATCGGCGCTCACCCCCGAGACCGAGGCAGCACGCCGGATCAATGCCGCGATGGCCCGAGACGGCGTCGAGGACCCGGCAGCCCGTCTCGCGGAGATGCAGGCGCAGGGGGCTCCGGCTGTCATAGGCGATGTCGGTGGAGAGACCACGCGGGCGCTGGCTCGATCGGCTGCGAACCTTTCGACTGAAGGCCGGGGGGCGCTGACCGAGGCGACCTCAGATCGCTTCGCCGGCCAGGGCGATCGGATCACGGATCTGCTTAGGGGGTTTGGCCCGTCCGCCGCTGGCAAGACGCTGGACGAATTGCAGGCCGCCGCCCGTGCCGCCAACCGCCCCGCCTACGGTCGTGCGTACGCGCAAGGCGGAGGCGGCCTCTGGACGCCCGAGCTGGAGGGCCTTGCCCAGGCCCCGGCGGTGCAGGACGCCATCCGCAGTGTGATCAAGACCGGCGCCAATAAGACCGTCGCCGACGGCATGCCACCAATCCGCAATCCCTTCACGACCGATGCCGCAGGCAATCTCACGCTCGCTCGCCAGGCCGATGGCTCGATCGCACGACCGAACTTGCAGTTTTGGGATTACGTCTCCCGCGAGCTTCGCGGGAAGGCGGGGGAAGCAGCTCGTGGCGGCAATAAGGATCTGGCGGGCGACTACACCAACCTGCGCCGTCAGATCCTCGGCCATCTCGACGAAGCCGTCCCCGCCTTCCGGGAGGCGCGCTCAGGCGCTGCGCAGGCGTTCCAGGCGGAGGACGCGCTGGAGGCCGGCCAGAAGTTCGTCATGTCCCGCATGGACAACATCTCGGCTCGCAAGGCGCTCGCGCGGATGAATGCGGCCGAGCGCGACCTATTCGCCGAGGGCTTCCGAACCGACTTGATCGCCAAGATTCGGGAGACCGGCGACGGCCGCGACATCGTCAAAGCCATCTTTGGCACGCCGGCTGCCCGTGAGCGCGTCAGCATCGCCCTTGGACCGCAGCAGGCAGTTGCCCTTGAAGGTGCGCTCGCTACCGAGACGGCGATGCTGCGGTTGCAGGCGGCCGTAGGGGGCAATTCCAGCACGGCCTATCAGTTGGCCCAGCAGGGCATGGCGGGCGCGGTAGGGGGAGCTGCGGGCTATTATCAGGGTGGAAGTCCCGGGGCAGTCGCTGGCGCCGTCGCAGGTGCCGCCCTCCGAAATGGGCGCATGAAGCTCGACGCTGGCCTCGCGAAAAAAATAGCGGAGATGCTGGCAAGCGGTGACGTGAAGCAGCTCCAGAAGGTCACCAAGATGGCGGTGAAAAGCCCCGGCATCATGAAGCTGCTCGGCGGCATTGCAGACGAAGCCGGCAAGCTCGCCGGCATCACCTCAGCGGCTCCACTTGAGGTAACGGTCAGGCCTCGGATTGTTCAGGGCGGCATGCCAGCCGCAGCCGACGACGAACAGTAGAAAGCCCCACGGATAATCGATGACCAGCCAAACGAAAGCCATGGCAGCAATGAAGGCGAACCGTCTCATGATGTCAGCATGCGCGTTGCGTTCGGCGCCGGCAAGGACCGCTGGCGCGTTGATGAGCGCAAGCTTTGCCATGGTCGCATGGGCGATGATGCGAGGGCTCGTCTGATGGCTCGCCACGCTGATAAAACAGCGAAAGAACAGCGGGGCACTCCGTTTGCCCCCGGCGCGTCTCCGAACCCGTCAGGACGCCCGAAAGGCTCACGCAACAAGGTGACGCTTGCGATCGAGGCGCTTCTCGACGGCGAGGCGGAGGCCCTGACGCGCAAGGCGATCGAGTTGGCGAAGGCAGGCGACATGCAGGCGCTGCGGCTTTGTATGGACCGTCTGGCACCTGCCCGGAAGGACCGTCCGGTGTCGTTCGAGCTGCCGCCGATCGAAAGTGTCGACGACCTTCCGAAGGCGACGCAGGCCCTCATGTCTGCTGTTGCCTGCGGAGACCTCACGCCTTCCGAGGCAGCCGAACTCGGAAAGCTCGTTGATGCCCATGTGAAAGCGATTGAGGTCACCGATCTTTCCCGTCGCCTCGATGCTCTGGAGGGATTGCGGACATGAAGCACACGATGAGTCATCGCCTGGCTTTGCTGGAGGCTCGTCGCCGGCCACGCGTCCAGGTGACGCCGAAAGCTGACCGCGACGCGGCGGTCGCCGCTGGGGTCGCCCGTCTGCGCGCCCCGCCCGGGGCCGTGGCAGCAATCCGCGCTCGCCTTCGCGGGGACGACAACGGATATCGCTCCGGCTTTGCCGCGATAGAGGCCGCACTAAGGGCGGACACATGAACCGGGCAGCCATCGACCGTAGGCTGAAGGCGCTGGAGATCCGCAGCAGTCGCGGAAACCGGCCGACCACTGCGTTCGTGATCTGGGAACACACACGGGAGGAGGCTGACGCCACGCTCAAGCGCGCCATGGCCGAGGGCGTGGTCAAGGTCGGCGACCCGATCGTCATGGGCGTCATTCCCAAACCGTGTCCGCTTCCGGCCATCCGCTGGACCGACATCGCCGACCTGTCTCTCGTCGAGCTGGAGCACCTGGCCGAAGTCCATGACGGCGGCCGGCAGGGCGACTATCAGGCAGCCCGCTCGATGTCGGACGCAGATTTACACGCAGCTATCGTTGAACGACTTCCGAGGGCCGCAGCATGAGAACGATATCGGATCGCCTGGCGAAGCTGGAGGCTGTCACGGCCGCTCTCAGGCCGCCGCGTGGGGTGGAGCGGCACATCATCGCCGAAGGCACGGACGCCGACCGCAAAGCCCGCATCAAAGCCATTCTGGAGGCCAGCAGCAGCAACGTCCTGCACGTCTTCCGCGTCATCGTGAAGCCGGGCGAAGCGGGAGCGACAGTGCAATGAACCGCGAGCTGAGCCGACGCCTCTCCCGGCTAGAAGCCGATCAGGGCAGCACCCGCGTTCGCTATATCGTCAGCGACCGGCCCCTGACCGAGGCGGAATGGCACGCCAGCAAGGATGACGACCGGTACGATTTCGATGAGCTCGATGGGCTTGCGCCGATCTTGACCGAGGCGGAATGGGTCGAGCGGTTCTGCGTATGAAGATTTGGAGCGGGAGGAAGGGATCGAACCTTCGCATTCAGCTTGGAAAGCTGCTGCTCTGCCATTGAGCTACACCCGCGAGAGCCCAGAGCTTGACAATGGCGAGAGTAGTGTCAACGCGATGCCTCTAGAGACGACCTATCGCAGTTAATGGCAAGTCAACTGGATGCGGCTGGTGGATTGTGCCAGGGTGATCAGAACGAAGCCAATCTGGCAGTCAAGCTTGAGGGCGGCGATGATCAAATTTGGGTTTATAGCGGCCATAGGTCTGAGCGCGCTCGTGGTTTCGGGCTGCTCGTCACTCCCCAACACGGCTTCGCTTATCCCGTCTTCCTCCGACGCATTCACCCGCCTGTCGTCATGGGGGCCATGGCAGCAAGCGCCAGTTACGGTTCCTGATCCCGGCGTTGCTATAGTTGAGAACGCTCCGCCTGAACCCCGTCCGCTACCTCCGCCGCAGGTGCAGTCTGCGGTTTCCATGTCAGTTCGTCCGAGCCCGAGTGTCCAAACACGCCGAACCCTTCCACTTCTATCGCCGATAACCTTGCCCGCCGCTTTGACTAAACCTAGTGGCGGGTTGCCTGTAGAATCGAACGTGGTCTGCAAGACCGTGCCGACGCTTGAAGGGCGGATCAGTATGGAATGTTTGCCAGTCCAGTGATTGCCTCCACCACAGGTTGAGATGCTTCGGCAAGTTTTTGTCGGGCACGGAAGCTCCCGCGATACGCTTCATCAATTATTTACCGCCCATCACCATCATCGTGAGACTTCTGGCGAGAACACTTCCCCGTCGTGCTGCCCCTCGGCACGACGGGGTATCTGTTTGGTCATGCCGGCGTACTAACGCCCTAGCGGTCTCAATCAGCCTTCAAATTTTCAGCCGACGATTTTCCCGAACGCTTATCTGCGACAATCTCGTATGATATTTTCTGCCCGTCGCTCAGATCGCGAAGACCGGCTCGCTCTACCGCGCTGATGTGGACAAAAACATCTTGTCCGCCATCATCGGGCTGAATGAAGCCAAATCCTTTGGTCGAGTTGAACCATTTTACTGTACCGCTAGCCATGTCGATCTCCGTTAAGAAGCCGGCAGCATGGCGACGTGGGTATCAAGAGGCAAGCGCTTCGGCCGACACGTCGAACGTTGGTCGCTCGCGTTAATCCTCAACGAGGCGGTTCTTCTTGGTCGATGTTGTCCCATTTTTCGACTGCAGCGACGAGGCTTTTCAGCTCTTCCTCCGCCTTGGCGCCACCCGAACTGCTGGCGAGTTCGGCGATGCGCCTTGTCGCGTCTGCATACTCATCCAGCGTGGTGATTGGTTTGATCTCGTTGGCTTTCGGCATTTCCTCTGGATGAACCGTTCCAGATATGGGCGTGAACGTGTCCTCCGAAGGCTGCTGCCGGCACTTCGCTTCCCAGGCTTCTAACGACTCGACTAACGCGAACAGCTCAACTTCTTCCGGGCTGTCTTCATGGCAGCCGGCCAGATCGTGGATGCGCTCTTGAACCCGCAGCGCGTCGAGCTCGTCTTCGATCGGCAAGGCCAGCATGGCAGCCTCCACTGTTAGGCGAGCGAGGTCGCGCGTTAGTCCTTCCAGCCAGACGCGTCGTCGTGGTCGAAGTCCCACTTCTGAACTGCTGCGACGAGTGCCGCTAGCTCGACCTCTCCCCCCGCGCCTATGCTCGCAAGCTCGGCGATCCGTCTGGTGGCATCCTCGTAATCTTCGAGGGTGGTGATCGGCTTGATCTCGTGCGGCTGAACGGATGCCTCTGCAATGTCGCCTTTCGGAGCGAACGAGTTCTCCAAATGCGGCCAGCGTTTCGTTTCCCACGTCTCCAGGGACTCGACGAGTGCAAGCAGCTCGGCCTCCTCGATACTATCCTCGTGGCATCCAGCGAGGTCGTGGATCCGCTCCTGAACCCGCTGGGCATCCAGTTCGTTCTCGATCGGCGAAACCCGCATGGCATCCTCCATGGCCGATCAACCGTAGCCGCCCGGCTCTGTTCCGGCCTTGCGCGCCTCATCGATCCGGTCCCGCTCGTCGAGCCAGGCGCAGTGCGCGAGATGGCGGCGCCACCAGTCATCACCGATCTCGGGTCGGTAGATGTCCCATGCACGACGGAAGGCGGCCATGGCCTCGTCTCGCGTGGCCTCGTGGCCGTGCTTGTCGGTTAGCCGCGACGCCGGGCTCGACATGGTGATGGACCAGCCCCACGGGGTCGCGTCGCCATGCGAGTGGGTGTGCATGACGATCGACCCGACGACGGTGCCTTCGCTGATCACTGCCCAGAATTTGTCGCGGTCCCACTCCGGAATGAAGCGGCTATCTTGGCGGCGAAGTGTTAGGCTCATTGAACGTCACCAACGCGACCCGTCGCGCTGCTCAAAGTGAGCGACACATCGCGACGCGGTGGGGTATTTGATGGGGTAGCCACCGCAGCCCAGCCAAAATGTTTATTGAAACCAAGAGGCTTCATCTTATCAATGGCGGACGCGATGTCCGACGAACTGCCAATATGCTTAGGCTGACCTAGCGCGTCGCCAAGAAGCCGCGAACAGCACCGGCCGCCGCCGCCCAAGCGATAGCTCTCAGCGGGCGGGCACGGATCTCATCGACCACCATCGTTTGGCGCTGAGTGACCCGCTCGGGGGCTTCGTCAGCTAACTCCTCCGCTTCATCAACCACCCATTCTAGGTTATTGGCACCGGCGGTCACCGGGGCTTGCACGGCAACGGGGTCACTGGCAGGGAATGTCGCTTCTAACGCTCCGCTCAGCTCGGCGTCTGGGTCGCTATGCAAAGCCGCCTATTCCGTTGATCCGTCCGTTGGCCTGGCACTGCTCCTAGCCTCGCTGGGCCTCATTATTGGCGTCGTCGTAAATAGACGACGATGTTCACCGAACCCAGCTCGTGACCACGGATGTACTGGCGCGAGCGGTGGCCGTTGGCGTTTTCGGCACCTTGCTGCCGATAGCCTTATCAAGAATATGCTGCCGGTCCTGGAGCGGCTGCTTATCCTGCTTGCAGCCGCCATGACGCGCCGATCCCGCTCTGGACTTCGATCATCTGGTTTAGCGGCCCCATCAGGCGAGCAACTTATTCCCGCTGGACGTCTATAATCTCCCCGTCGCGCCTGATGATCACGCGGATGTCGTCGCCATTCACGTCGATGCCAACGACTACCCAGCCTCGCCGGCCCTGACGCACGCGTTCAACACGTTCCAATCCTTCGCGCCTAGCAATGCGGACAGCGTCGAACTCAGAGATACCTTCATCTTCAAAACGAGGCGGAGGACGGTCGGGAAACTCAATGATCGGCTCAGGAGGATTGACACGTAGCCCATTGGGGCCGAGCTCGATGGTCTGCGCACTGACCATGGTCATCGGCGAGAGCGCAATCGCCATCACCGCTGCAATCATAGTTCTTCGAATCATAGCCGTTCTCCCAGGTTGTTGCGGGAGAAATGGCGCCGATTGTGGCGGAATTCTCGCTGTCTAAACGGGCTCGACGGCTGACACTCGGTGCGGCACCTGGCTCAGAACAGCGCCGTAGGGGCGAAATGCGCAACCGCCATCAGTGCGAGCCCAAGCACGCCAAGCCCTGCGCCGGTGAAGGCGAGCATGGTCACGCCGGTGATGATTGCAGCCGACGAGACCACAATCGCGATTTGAAACAGGCCGGAGACGACATCGTATTTGTCATCGCGCGCTGAGGAGATGTCGCGTTGGGCCTCGGCCGCCTTGGCACGGACCATCAGCTCCTTGCGCCCCTCGTTCGTCTCAGGCTCGCTCTCGTAGCGCGCCACGGTCGATTGCCAGGAGGCAATGCGCTTCTGCATGCGATCACGGCTCGCAGCGTCGGTCACACCTGCCAGATCGACCTCCATCGCCTCCGCCGCCGTACGAAGCGTAGTGCCGCGGATCGTCTTGGCCTGGAAGAACGCCCACAGGTTCGAGGCCTCGACATTCTTGGCAAGCGCGTCCTGCTCGGCATTCTTGCCGCCGATCTCGGAGAAAGCGAGCGCCAGCGCCAAGACGGCGATCAGCAGGCCGATGCGCTTGTTTTTGCCGTCCGTGGCTTCAGGAATATGCGCCATGATTTGATTTCGTTCCTAATGCCTGCTGCAGGGCATGGCTTTGTTGCCCGGTGAAAGCAATCGGTTTGTCTACGGCTTCGAACCGACATCAGACGACATCACCTCCGAAAGATTCCGACCCCAAAAGGTCGAGCCCTGCTCGCAATCTCTTTCCCATAAGCAAGCCGCCGCACGTTACTCCGTGGCGTAAGCGTACCTCTGCTGCTACCTGAACAGAGCGCAGTGCGGGAAGGATCAGCCCGCCACGAACTGATTAGATCCATTCTCCGCTGGTGCTGGAGGCCGGTAAACCAAAAAAGCCCCGAGGTTTCCCCCGGGGCCTGATGGGCAGTCTAGGCAGTCAGATCAGATGACCGGCGGCTTCATGCGGCCCGACGCGGTTGCCTCGCGATCGTAGGGATCGGCGTTCTCGTCGAAGCGGGTCCAGCCTTCCTGGCGATACTGGGCCGTGCGGGCCTCCCGATCGATCGGGGTGGCCTCGTCCATGATCTTCTCGACCGTGCCGGCGTGCTCGTCGGAAGCCTTAACCGACACGACGGTGCCGCCGCGACGGACGGTCTCCGCGTAGTAGTGGGCCTCGTCCTCGTCGACGCCGGCGCTGGTGAACGAGCCGATGAGGCCTCCGGTGGCGGCGCCTGCAACCGCTCCAGCAGCTGTGGCGGCAAGCCAACCGGCAGCGACGACTGGACCGACGCCGGGGATGGCCAGCAGGCCGAGACCGGCGAGCAGGCCGGCCGCGCCACCAACGCCGGCACCGATGCCCGCGCCTTCTGCGGCGTTGCTGTCCTTGGCGCGTTCGTCATGACCGACGACGCTGATGTCGGACGAAGAGATGCCGGCGTCTTCGAGATCATCGACGACTTCGGCTGCGGTTTCATAGTTGTCGTAGGAGCGGGTGATCGTGCGGTTCATGTGCGTCTCCAAAGGTCTGGGTGAGAGTGGCATCCGTCAGTTCTTGACGATGTTGCCGCGATAGTCGACGGAGACGCTGACCTTGGCGCCGGCGTTCATGGCCATGCCCTTCCAGACGCCGTTGTCGTCCTTCTTCAGGTCGGTCACGTCGGTGTAGCCGTTGGCCTCCAGGCGGCTCTTGGCCTGGCCCTCGGTGAAGCTATTGGCGCCCGGCAGCGGGGCGTTGGCGTCGGCCGGCGCGGGCGTCGGCGCCGGCGAGGTGGTGGACGTCTGGGCCATGGCGCCGAAGGAGGTTGCCGTGGCGATCAACGAAGCGATGATCAGCTTTTTCATGGTGGTCTCCTGGGAATTGCGGACGGTGCCGCGATGCCCCGAAAACGGCGGCTTGCCCGTTTTAGTTCCATTCCTGATCACGGAGGCGTGAGCGGACTGGCCCGCACCACCTTCGTTCGATCGGCGTGCGATCGTTCTAGAATGTGTCAAAAAAGGTGGCGCCTACGTTCAAGTTCATGTTGGGAGATAGAGGTTCGCCTTTTTTAGGATCCGGTACATGAGTCTTGTCGATACGCCTTCGCGTTCGATCCTCCCCGAGAACGAAGCCGCCCGGATGATGGCGGTTCGCCGATACGACATCCTGGACACCCCGCCCGACGGCGCATTCGACCGGACGACGGCGATCGCCGCGCGGCTTTTCAATGTCCCGATCGCCATCATCAGCATCGTCGACAACGACCGGATCTGGTTCAAGTCGCATCACGGGCTCGATGTGGCTCAGATCGACCGCGAGCCGGGGCTTTGTGCGTCGGCGATCCTCCAGTCCGACCCGTGGGTACTGCTCGACGCGAAGACGGACCCGCGCTCCCTCGCGAATCCGCTGGTGGCGAGCGAATTCGGCCTGCGCTTCTATGTCGGCGTGCCGTTACAGACGAGCGACGGCTTCAACCTCGGAACCCTCTGCGTCATCGACAGGGAGCCGCGGACCGTCAGTCAGGACCAGATCGAGAACCTCAAGGATCTCGCCGCCAGCGTGATGGACCAGATGGAGCTTAGGCTTGCCGCGCGGCGCGCTGTCTCCGAACTGAAGGAGGTCATTGACGAGAAGGACGATGCGCTGAGACGCTCCGCGATGATGGCCAAGGAGATCGACCATCGCGTCATGAATAGTCTCCAGATGGTCGCGTCCTTGCTGAAGCTGCACGGCCGAAGCGTCGCCGACGAGCCGGCATCTGCAGAGTTGGCGTTGGCCGCGAGCCGCGTGGCGGCCGTCGCCCGGGTCCACCAGCACATCTATATGAGCGATACGGTCGAGACGACGGAATGCGCCAGCTACCTGCGGCGTCTATGCGAGGACCTATCCGACATGCTCCCCGAGGGGCGCGGGCCGATCATCGTTGAGGCGACCACGACCGAGCTGCCCACCGAGCAGATCGCGCCGCTCGGCCTCATTCTAAATGAGCTTGTCACGAACGCCGCCAAGCATGGCCAGGGCAAGATAACGGTCGCCTTGGAGCACCAGGGCGAGACCGGTTACGTGATGCGTGTCAGTGATGAGGGCCGGGCGCTGCCGGAATCGTTCGACCCTTTCGCGCGATCCGGCTTGGGTATGAAGGTCGTCGGTAGCCTGACGAACCAGCTTGGCGGCAAGTTCATCGTGCGACCATCCGACGATGGTGCGCGCTCGGTCTTTGCAGTTGAATTCCCTCGGGCCTCGTAACCGATACCGGTACGTCGCATCGAACCTGGATTCTGGCCTGCGCGAATATCACAGCGAAGTGTCCTCTATGATCTGGGACCGGAGCGACAATTAACGGTCCGCAAAGGATATCCCGGACAATTCTTTCTATCGGGAGGAAACAACTATCTCCGGCGGTAGTTGGCTAACTGTCACAACCGGAAGTTCGCTATGGCAATCCTCGTTCTGGTCGTCGAAGACGAGCCGATCATCCGCATGAACACGGTCGCGATGATAGAGGACGCGGGCTACGACGTCTTGGAAGCCTGCAATGCCGACGACGCCATGGCGCTCATGGAATCCCGCCCGGACATCGCGGCCGTCTTCTCCGACATCGAGATGCCCGGATCCATGGACGGCCTGGCGCTGATGCATGAGGTCCGGATCGGGTGGCCTCCGGTTGTCCTGATCCTGGCGTCGGGTCGCATCACGCCGCCGGCCTGCGAGATGCCAAACGATACGACGTTCCTACGCAAACCCTACTCAGAGACCTCGCTACTCGACGCGCTTCATGCCGTCCATTAGCGCCGCCTGGACCCCCGATCCCTGACATAAGCTATGTCTGGCCAGAGGTGCTGACGCGGCATTGCAATCACGCCAGATTGCTGCACCCGACTTTCGCACCGTGCAAGCCATTGAAAGACAGGGCCGAAAATGCGGCGCGCAAATGTTGATTTATGCGCCGTTGTGGTTCACCCAATACATGCACGTGTTCTTTGAAGTGGGCGAGGCATCACGTCGCGCTTGCGCGTGGTTCGGCACGCTTCGTATATCCCGCCTCAAATCGTCTCCAGGCTTCCCAGTGCGGATCATTCCTAACGACGTTTAGCTTCAATTAACAATAGGCGGCGACCGAGGTAAGAATACCATGCGACTGTCGCCCTTTATCCGTGAAAACTCCCAAGCAATCATCGCTGAATGGGAGAATTTCGCTCGCTCATTGGTTCCGGCTGCCGATGGCATGACCCCACTTTCATTGCGCAACCATATTAGCTACATCCTCGACTTCATCGCGAACGATATTGACACCGCCCAGACTGACACCGAGCAGACGGATAAATCGCGCGGTAAGAAGCCTAAAACTGGGATGGACAGCGTTGCCGAGATTCACGCAGCCCTACGCCAAGCAGGCGGTTTCAATCTCGATCAAATGGTGTCTGAATATCGCGCCCTTCGCGCCAGCGTAACCAAGTTATGGGGCGCTCAGGATTTTGAACCGACGCGTCAGAGTATAGTAGATCTGGTTCGGTTCAACGAGGCCATCGATCAAGCAACGACGGAATCGATCAGCTACTACTCAAAAAAGGTAGAACACTCCCGCGATCTGTTTTTGGCGGTCTTGGGGCACGATCTTCGCAATCCTATTGGCGCGATGATGATGTCAGCCGAGTTGATCGCAAAAATAGAGTCGCTGACTGAGCGCCAAAAGATGTTCATCGCGCAGGTTAGCCTAAGTGGCGCGCGGGCGATTGGAATAATTGATCAGCTAGTCGATGTTACGCGGGCTCGGCTTGGCTCAGGCATGAAGGTTATCCGTGAGCAGATGGACATGGCCTTCGTGTGTCGCCAACTGGTTCAGGAGATGCGGAGCCTTCACCCAAGCCGAACGTTCGTGATCAAGAGCTCGGGCGACACCATAGGCTCATGGGACAGACCTCGCATCGGGCAGGTGTTTTCAAATCTGCTTGGTAACGCTGTCCAGTATGGTTTCACTGAGTTGCCCATCGACATCACAGTCAGCGGCGAGACCGATGCCGTTTCACTCGCCATCCATAATCAAGGCGTCCCGATTCCGAATGATAAGATAGTTGGAATCTTTGAGGCCATGGTCCGTGGCGGAGCCGAAGGCAGCGGCACGACAAATCTTGGTTTGGGGCTGTACATTACAAAAGAAATTGTCGCGGCCCATGGCGGATCAATCAAGGTTAGCTCGTCTGAAAAAGACGGCACCACGTTCACCGCTCTCTTCCCCCGGTCCATTGATGCGGCGGCGGTTGGGGGAGATATCGTTCAATCGGCTGATAACCGCCCGAATCGGTAGGCCATCGGCAGCAGTTCGACAGTTTTGATCCGATGCGCCAGCCGCGATGCGGGGGGCTGCTCGACGATCAGGCGACGGGGGCATGCCCGAGCTCGCCCTGGTGCGGCGGGGAATGCCGTCGTCGAAGCGAGCGATCTACGAGGCAGCGACGAAGCGGGCGGACAAGCTCCGCGCCAAGAGCAAGCCAGCCGACTTCGACGAGCTCCTGCGCATGGAGCCCGACGGCGGCACCACGAACGTCCGCAACACCACGTCGTCGCATTGGAAGCCATGGCTTGGCCCCGCAAACCGCTGCGTCGTACCGCTGACGAGCTTCAGCGAGTTCGATCACGGCGCAAAGCAAGACGTGTGGTTCGCGCTCGACCAGGACCGGCCGCTCGCGTTCTTCGCTGGGATCTGGACGCCTCAATGGACCGGCGTCCGCAAGATCAAGAACGGGGTCGAGACAACTGATCTCTTCGCCTTTTTGACGACGACGCCGAATGCCGAGGTCGGCGCCATCCATCCGAAGGCAATGCCCGTGATCCTAACGCAGCCCGAAGAGATCGAGACATGGATGACGGCGCCCTGGGAACAAGCGTCAGCCCTTCAGCGTCCTTTGCCCGACGGCGCCCTCGTCGAGGTCGCGCGCGGTGTGAAACAGGATGGAACTGAAAATGGCTGATGCAATCGACAACCTCGAAGACCGGATCGCGATGGCACGCCGCAACATCGAGGATCTGACCGCGCAGGCAACGGGCATATCAGGTGCCGCCGCGGAAGAGAGCATCGCTGCCAGACTCAACGAGCAGCAGGACCGGTTGAATGCGCTTCTGAAGCAGCAAGAGGACCAGGAGCGCGACGGCGCTGCCTGATGCAGAGCGAAGGCACCGGAGCGACCATGTCCGATCAAGATGATTCCAGTGCGCCCCCTCCTGACGTCTCGCCAGAGGATGGGGCTACCGAGCTGCTGGACGAGTATCAGGAAGCGGCGATCGACTATTGCGCTGACGGCATGCGGGAGGCGAAGTTGGCGGGCGACGACGTCGCCATGTACCACTGGCTCCGAGTTACCCGTGAGGTCGTCCGCAAGCTCATCGCGCAGCGGGAGGAGCTCGGCGGTTAAACTGTGACAGCACCGCACGCAACGACCCTGCCACGTAGCGCCGCAACGAAGCCACCCGCAGGCCTCGGGCCACTTAAACAAACGGCGGAAAACGGCGCAGGCGAGTTTTATACACTTCTCTGAAAACACAGTGAGATTTCAGTGGCGGTGGCCTGCCCATCAGATCTCAGCATCGCAGCCGCGACCGATCCCCAGCATCTCCGCGAACATTGGCGCCAGTGCAGCATCGGCGAACGGCTTGCTCTGGAGGCCGACGACATATCGATGCGGCGCTATGGTCAGCCCGCAGCGCCAGGCGTCGCCCTCCCGGATCAGAACGGGGCACGGACCTTCGCGAACGCCGGCATAGTCCCGCGCCAATCGGCAGGGATGCTTCATGCAGCACTGGCCACACCTGTTGCAGGGTAAGCCAAAGCCGGGATAGGTGGGAGCGGTCGTCATATCCGCCTTCGCCAGTTGCTGACGGTCTGAGGGCTTACACCGAGACGGCGGGCAATCTCGCGATCGGGGAGGTGGGGCTCGGCGTCCAACATGGACAGCACGTCGCGGCGCTTGTCGGCGTTGGTGCGACGCTCCGAAGGTATTACGTTCGTCGTGACACCTTCGGCCTGTCCATTTTGAGCGGGCCGATCATAGATCCTGCGCAGCATTTCAAAGTCGCGCCGCAGCGTCGAAACGATGCTGTCCTCGCTCTCTTCGGTCGGGTCGATCCATTGGCGCTCCCATTCGAAGCGCTTCCAATCGAAGCGAGCCTGCATGTCGTCCCATGACGTGCCGGGGCGTGTGTTCAGCTCGTGCTCGACCAGTTCGATACGTGCATCGACCTCGCGATGATGCCTGTACTCGCCATCGACGAAAGCTTGCCGATCGTCGGAAAGGTCCCGCCACATGCGGCTTTCCGCGAGGGCCTTTGCAAGGGGCGCCGGCATAGGCCATGCCGACCTGATGGCATCAACGCAGCCGGGCGAGGCCGTCTTCAGGAACCTAAACTCATCCGAGCCGCCGAGTTCCACTGTGAAGGGGGTGAGGGTTTTCGCCCCGCCGATCCAGCCACGGTACACCTTGCGGGTCGCGAAAGGCGTGGCCGCCTTCCACAAAGCCGCCTCGATGGGGTTTAGCGCAAAGACGAGGTCGAGCGATCCGAAGCGCTTCAGGACGGCCGCTCTGCGTTCCTGCCTGCGCTTGTCCCGCGCGGCGGCCTTCTGAGCCTCTTTGGCCTTGTATCCCGGCTCGCGCGCTTCGCACCAATCATCGAAGCGGTCGAAAAACCCAGATGGCTTTGGCACCGGCGCGGCGTCCAACTTGGACATCGCCTGTTTCAACGTCATGCCGGCTCGTCGGGCCATCGCCTCAGCCCGAGAGCGCAGCGGAATCGCGCTCGCCAACCGTGGCCCCGCCATCGATCAGCGAGCGAACCTTGCGGAACTTCTCGGTGTCCAAAATGGACGCGGTTGCGGTCAATGGCGTGTCTCCTTGATTTGCTGACGAGCCAGCGTCTCAGCCTCGTGACGCGGAACCCCGCAGTCGAATTCGAGGATGCCGGCCCGTTCCTCGAAGAGGTATTCCAGTTCGGCCAGGTCGATCTCGGGCGGCGAAATTTTCGCGGATATGCCCTCTGACAGACCTGACAAAACTGACAAAAGCGGCTCTGAAGGGGTTTTGTCAGTTTTGTCAGTTCCCCAAAGGGCCGTTTCAGTATTTTTTTCTGAGATACGAAGTCGGTTGAGCCAGCGCCCCATAGATCAGCCCTCCACCGTCAGAGCCGGGTTCCAGACGTAACTGGTCGAGGGCCGCCCGTTGCCGCCGGATGCCGGAATCTCCCGGCAGTGGTGAGAGGCCACCAGCATTTCCAAAGCTGACGCAACCGCATCGCGATCGGCCAGTCCGCCCCACGCCTTCCGCTGGATATCGCGCGGGGTGAATTGCGCAGGGATCTGCGACCGGCGCTCGATGATGAGCTTGGCCCCTTCCTCCGCCATCGTCTGCCCGGCGGCATAGAGGCGGTTGGCGTGGCTCCGAAGGTAGTCGGCCCAGTCCAAGGCCCGGAGGGTCGCTTCCTCGCCAACCGTCTCGCTGTGTCCATCGATGAGTTGGAACAGCAGCGCCAGGCTGGCCACCGTCTTTGGCATTTTGAGGATATGGCTTTCCATCGTCGATGGCAGCGCGCCGCTTCGAGCCTCGGACTGCGTCTCTTCCATCCACTCGCGGAAAGCCGTTTGCGCCGGCGGGGAAAAGCGAAGGACGAGAGGTTCGCCATCCGCCTGGGCCGGCAGATCCCGCAAGTCTCGGAATGCTCGCTCATAAGCGACGCGAGCCAGCGGATCGGGCGCGCGATCGACCCACCGCCACGACGGGATGTCGTCGGGCCAAACCGACAGTTGCAATCGCTGAAGCAGACCATCGTTAGAAGTGCCCGAAATCGCACCACGCACCAAGGGCGCGATGCGGCTGGGCTGGACGCCTCCGACGAGGCTGATCGTGCAGATAGGAATGCTGATCGTGCCGCGAGCGATCCGGTCGAACACAAAACTTCCGTCGCCGTTGAAACTCTCCAGATAGAACGCGCGCTCGTTTTGGAATTCGGCACTCTCCAGCCTGGCCAGGAAGCCGGGCAGTTCGTCTCGGACCAAAAGCAGCCCGTTGCTGTTTTCGCTCAGCAGTTCGCCGACCTTCTCGAAGGTAGCGTCGCCGATGATCAGGCGAGGGCAAGGCTCCCCTTCATCGGACGATCCCATAGCGCCGGCCATGATCTCCTTGGCAGCGTCACGATCGCCGACCTTGAGCGCCTTCTTCGCCTTCGACTTCGCATCAGCGGCGTCGAGCCCAGCAAGAGCTTCGTCAACCGCCAAGCTGGCGCAACGCTGCTGCCAAAGCTCCCGCATCTCATCCTGAAGGCCATAGACGGGGCCAAGCGCGGATTGCATCGCTGGGCTCTTCATAGCCGATGGTCGGCCTACGATCGCGCCCCAGAGATTGGGGACCACCATCCAGTCATCATGTTGTTTCGGCCTGATCCTCGCCTTATTGCCGACGACGGCCGCCAATCCGCAAAGAGCGGCGACGGCGGCGAAGTCGGGCGGCGACTGCTGCCGATCCGCGACATCGAGCACATAGGCCCGCAGCGCTTCGGGGAGGAGGTCCGGCGCGAAGGGCTCGACCTGCGGCAAGGTGCTGACGATCGGGCTCGGCTTCGGCCAGGAGGTGGGCTCGGGGCGCCGAAGCGCCCCGTTGCCGTGGTTGAACGCTTTCGAGGTAAGCGTGAGGCCTTCGAGGCGGATGGGATTCGGTGCGTTCGTCAATGGCCCGACTCCTGATCGGCATCGTCTGAGGCGGGGTTCATGAGCATGACGATCTGGCGGACACGGGCCGTCATGCTGGCGATGGCGTAGTTGAAACAGGCGGGATCGTTTGCGTCTAAGCAGTCCTGGGCCATGCCGGCGTACAGCCGGATGAAGCCGAGCAATTCGTCGATGTAAGCTTCGGCGTTGAATGTCGGCGACACCGGCGCCGGCTGATGATGCTGAGCGCTCGCCATCACGACCTCGCAGCCTGCGGTCCGATACCGGCGAGTTCGGCAAGAAGCATTGCGATGTGCGCCGGGTAGCCAATCTGGCGAAGCCTGTTGATCGCAAGAGCGGCTGTGGTATCGTCCGTTCCGTTAGCTGCCCAGCTGATGACTTCCGGCCCCGCGAGCGCCCTGCCAGGCGCTCCGGGGTTTTCGCTTTCAGGATGCATTGGACGCGGCCTCCAGATCGGCGGAGGGGAGGGAGGCGAGCCAAGCCTTGAAGTCTTCGGCCAAGATCAACGTCTGTCGGCCGTTCTTTCGGGCTTTCAGGCTGCCATCCTTCAGCAGCCGGTAGACCTTGCGCGGGCTCATGCAGCCCTGAAGCGCTACGTCATTGATGGTGAGAGCGGCTTTTTCCACCTTGCGGGTCTCCAATCCAGCCACCCGGCGCCGCTGCCTGCCAGCAGCGCGTTGTGGCGATGGACTAGAGATTCGAGCATGTGGCCGCTTACCAAAACCGAGAAATCATTCGAAAAAATACAATGATTTCAATTGGTAAGATGCCTTGGTGCGATTAAAAACCCCCTACCGTGGTAGGGCATACCGAGCTTACCAGAATCGATCGACCAAACCTGCTTCGGCAAGTCGGTTCGCGACCGCGTGCCGGCCGCCTAGAATTTGCCGCACTGTTTCCGAGCTGTAGGCGGGGTTTGCCCCCTCCAAGGCGGCGACTATTTTATCAGCCATATTCTCGAATGATATTGATAGACGCTGCTGTCTCAGCTTTCGATACTCGACGCCGATGGCTCGTATGGCCAACGCCTTACGTTGATCGTCGCTGTCGCGGTTTTGTTGCTGCTTGCTTGTTGGGAGGCGCGTCTTTTTGAGTATGCCAGGGACGTTCACTTTGGCGTCGCGGATCGTGCGGGCCTCGTGAATGTCTTTGTGGGTCAGGCCGATCTCCGCGACCGAAACCTTCTTCTGCTCGGGAAGAAGGTTCTGGTCCGCTTTGGTAGCAATTTCGCCGCGCTCCTGCGCTGCGTCGTATTCGTCCGCGAGGCGGCGCTTTGCCGTCGCCTCGATCTCCAGCGCACGCTCGAAACCCGCAGTCCGTAAATAAATGAAGTACCCAACATTGCCCGATAGGTAGGGCGATACGGGACTCATTCGACAGCTTCGAACGCGCTTGGAGATGCGACTGATATCAATCGAGATCCATGCCTCAGGCCGGTGCTCCACGACCTCGCCGCTGTCGAACCGAACCGACAGCGCGACTATCGTTCCATCAATGATGTGGTTTGCAAACCAGCGAGAGACCTCGTTGGCACGGGCTATTTTTTGATCGCGCAGAACGTTTTCGCGATGGATGACAGCCCGAGCGAGCTCCCATTGCTCGTCGCTGAAAAGGTAGACCTGTTGAGGCTCAGTTATCTGTTTTGAAGCCCCTAGAGCAGCGAACTGGCTCTGCGGCCGGACGCTGATCTGACTGCCGAGGGGGTCAGGCCCCAACTCCGGCGAATAGTCTTCGAACCGAGAAAGCGCCCAATCTGCCACCGCTCTGTCGATTGGAGATGCTTCCGCGAGTGACGCATTGGGCATATGCACCCGCTCGACCAGTATCTCGCCGGCTTTCCATTCGCCGCCAAATTTAAGTTCAGCGACGCGCTCATAAGCGGGTACGAGAAACGTGAGACCGCGGGGCTGTTCGGGCCAATAGCGCTCGCCTGCCCACAAATATTCGGCTCGTGTTTCGACCATATCGCCGCTCTCCTTGCGACGCTCCGAAGGAAGCACGGGGAAATCGAGTGGAGCGCTCGACTTGTCGGCTGGCCGGCCTATCCCCATGCAGCTCGTTGCCTATCTGGACCCCTTGGCTCGGATAGGCGTGATGTTGTCGGCCTTCGGGGCGCTGGCAAAGCGCGACCAGGCATCCATGAGTTCGCGGCGTTTCGCGAGCGCATCGCCCCGGCGATAGGCGCGCTCGGTTTGATCGCCGACGACATGCGCCAGCGCCGCTTCCGCGACCTCGCGCGGAAACGTCGTGCTTTCGCCCGCCCAATCTCTGAAGCTCGATCTAAAGCCGTGCGGCGTGAACTGGGAGGCTTCCATGCGCCGCATCAGGCTCACGATAGCATTCGACGACAGAGGGCGGTCTTTGCGGCCGCCGGGGAAAACCAAATCGTTCTGGCGCACCTCGTGCAGGGCGCGCACGATATCCAAAGCGCGATCGGTCAGCGGGACACGATGCGGCCGGCCGGCTTTCATCCGGGGCGCCGGAATCGTCCATATCCCGGTGCCGAGGTCGATCTCGGCCCAGGTCGCTTCCCTCACTTCGCCAGATCGGCAGGCGGTCAGGATCAAAAATTCAAGCGCGCGGGCAGCTAGCGCGTCGCGCCGACGTAGATCCTGAACAAAAGCCGGAACGTCGCCGTAAGGCATCGCCGCGTGGTGGCCGCGCGTCAGCTTGGCGCGCTTGGGAAGCAGCTTGTCGAGGTGGTGGCGCCAGCGGGCCGGGTTCTCACCCGTTCGCAAGCCCTGCGCCGACGCTGCCGCGAGAATGTGCTCGATCCGGCCTCTGAGTCGGGAGGCCGTTTCTGCCTTCGAAAGCCAGATCGGCTTCAGAATCTCCAAGACCTCGGCCGTGCCGATAGCGTCCAGCTTCATCGGTCGAAGGGACGCGGCGTACATTTTCAGAGTGCTCGGCCACTGATCGCGATGCTTTGGATTGCGGAAGCCTTTGGTGATGGTCGGGAGGAGGGCGTCAGTGAATTCTCCGAAGGTTGATGCCGCATCCTTCATCGCCTCTGCCGATTTTCGAGCCACGATAGGATTCGTGCCGGCGTCCACCATCTTCCGGCTCGCGGCTGCTTTTTCCCGCGCCTCGGCGAGCGAGACGGCGCTGAGGCTGCCGAGCCCCATCTCCTTACGCGTTGACCCCATGCGGAACATGAAGAGCCAGCGCTTGGCTCCGCTCGGGTCTACGACAAGGTACAGGCCACCGCCGTCGCTGTGCCGGCCCGGTTCCGTCATCGTAGCGACGCCGCGCGCCGAGAGCTTGTTAACCTCGCGTCCCACCGTTACCCCACCAACTACCCCACCGGAGCGCTGTCATTTTATGTCACGCTCTGACCTTCTGCGGCAATCTCTTCGGGGTTTGTTCCTGACTTATCCCCCGCACGTTCACGGTGCGGCACGTCAGGGCAGTTCAGTTACGCGGACTCCGTCTCCGCCACTTCATACTAGTTAAGTAGTTGTAATTAATGGTATTTTTCTTAGTCTCGCTGTGCCGTGCCCAAACAGCCGTCCCAACGACTGGCCTCCGCCGACATCATGGCTTCTACGCTAGTCTGGCCACCATATTTGGCAAATAGGTATCCGAGCGTTTCGAATCGCCCCTGATCCATTGGGTAAGCGAGCAGTGCGGTCACCCCATTCTTCAAGCGGCAAGGCAAGTTTGGCTTCAAAATCCGATCGGTGACCTGTGCCCCTTGGCTGGTAGTACCTCACTGGTCGTAGGCTGGCTGGCGACAGAACCAACAGCTGGACTTCGCATAACTCGACTGCGAATTCGCATGCTACGAACTCACAAACCGCTTTTGCCTCACCGGTGAGCTCAAGACGGTGCTCGAGCGTCCGAGCCGGCTGGCTTGTAAAGCTGCTGCAGGACCCCGCATCGGCCTTTGGCATTGGCGTCACTGGCGGGGCATCTACGCCAGCGCAGGGGCCGATGCAGGTGCGGTAGTGGCACGCATATCCTCGACTGCGCCTATGATCGGGAAAGCACGAACTACTCCCGGACGCAGCTTGAGGAGGTCCTGCGGCAAGCCGCGCGGGATCCCATGGTCGGCGAAATTACGATCATGGCGCACTCGATGGGAAGCTGGCTGGTTGTCGAGGCCCTGCGGCAAATGGCGATCCGCGACGGCCGTGTGGCTCCGACAATCAGGAACGTCATTCTGGCGTCGCCGGATATCGATGTTCAGGTCTTCCACAAGCAGTGGCTGGAACAGGGGCAGCACCGTCCGCATCTCACGCTGTTCGTGTCGCAGGACGATAAGGCTCTCCATATGTCGCGCCTCGTCGGCGGTGCTGTCGACCGGCTCGGCCAGGGCTGCCGAGCCGTACAGGTCCGAACTGGAGAAGGAAGGTGTGACGGTCCTGGACCTGACGGCGCTCAAGGGCGGCGATCCGCTCAATCACGGCAAATTCGCGGAGAGCCCCGAGGTCGTCCGGTTGCTCGGCGAGCGCCTCGTGGCCGGGCAGGTGACTGCGGAGAGCAAGATCGGCATTGGCGACCGGTTGGGAATCGTTGCAGCAGGAACGGCACAAACGGTGGGTGGTGCTGCGAGCCTGGTCGGGTTCCGATGACGGCTTTCTCTCCTTCGGGGCTGCGCCAGTAGCCATGCTCAGAAGCGCCGCTCTCAGGCTGGCGGCTCCAACCCCGCCTTTTCGCCTTCGCCAGCGTGCCCATCCTGCCATGACCGCACCATTGAGGTCATGCGCCAAACCTTCGCACCGGTTGGTTTCCACGTCGCTTCCAAGGGAAGGCAATACGGACGATTTCAGAACGAGCATCTGCGCTCCCGCAATTTGCGCGGAAGCCGAAGAGCACCGACCGGGGCGCATTCGCTATTCGCCCCGTTTGACCCGCACCCATTCCTGCTTGAGGATCGCCTGCGAGATTTGGGTGATGCCATAGTTGATGACCTCTATGCGGCCCTCGATGCCATGTCCCGGCGGCGGTGAGCGGAGCTCGTCGATGCCGCTCTTCATCAAGGCATTGAGCTGCTGATGGTCCTGCTCCAGCGGGTTCAGCATCAGCTCGATCTTGGAGACGGTCAGCAGCAGATTCTCGACACGCTTGAACAGCTCGGGGTCCCGCGCGATGACGATGGCGGTCGGCTCCTCCATGGTCTGGCGGATGATCCCCACGGCCAGGAACTGCGAGTTGAGGTTGGCCACCAGGTCGCGCATCGTCTCGATCCATCTCTGGCGGTTGACCGACAGCACGTTTGCCTTGAACTGGATGTTGGCGATCCGCGTGTTGACGAACGGGCCGGCGACCGAAGCG